>NZ_JAAFZA010000008.1 GCF_015356865.1 Catenulispora pinisilvae | reverse complement strand
CTGCCCGGTGGTGGGGGTGACGGGGGTCCGCGGCCGCCGAAGGTGCGGCGGTTCAGCTGGCCCAAGCGGGTGCTGGCGGGGTGCGTGGTACTGGTGTTGTTGGTCGCGGGATACGGGACGTGGCTCTACTTCCATGCGTCGGGGGACATCCAGCATGAGAACGTGATCTCCGACTACCCGGGGCGGCCTCCGGAGGGTAAGGGGACGAACTGGCTGTTGGTCGGCAGTGACAGCCGGGAGGGTTTGACACAGGACCAGCAGGACCAGCTGCACACCGGGACCGGGGCTGTGACCGGGGACACGTCGCGGACCGACTCGATGATGATCCTGCACTCCGGGTCGAACGGGACGTCGCTGATCAGCCTGCCGCGTGACTCCTACGTCACCATTCCGGCGTGGACGGACAGCAAGGGCAATCAGCACAAGGAGTCGAAGAACAAGCTCAACGCCGCCTATGCGTTCGGGGACGCGCCGCTGCTGATCAAGACCATCGAGGTCACGACCGGGGTGCACATCGACCACTTCGCCGAGGTCGGTTTCGGCGGCTTCGTGAAGGTCACCGACGCTGTCGGCGGGGTGCACATGTGCCTGACCCAGGGCCTGCACGACCAGCTCTCCGGCGCCGACCTGAACCCCGGCTGCCAGACCCTGAACGGGGCCCAGGCCCTGGCCTACGTCCGCGACCGCTACTCCGACCCGCTCGGCGACATCGGCCGCATGGAGCGGCAGCGCACGTTCCTGGCGGCGCTGGCGCACCAGGTGTCCTCCATGGGAGTGATCCTGAACCCGTTCAAGCTGGTCCCGGTCCTGGACAACTCGCTGGCCGCCTTCAAGGTCAGCGACGGCACCAGCCTGGGCGACCTCTACGACATGTTCCAGAACATGAAGGGGGTCAGCGGCGGCAGTGGGCACACCATCGTGGTGCCGATCGCCAATGAGAACTACAACGTGCCCGGTGTCGGGTCCAGCATCCTGTGGGACAAGACGAAGGCCGCCCAGCTGTGGAGCGCGGTGATCAACGACACCCCGATGCCGGCCTTCTCGGCGACCGGCGGGGTGTGAGCCGGGACGACCTCAGTCCACGACCTCGCCCGCGGGAACTCCCGGAACCCCGTCGCCGACCTTGTCGGCGGCGGGGTTCTGCGTCGGCACGGTGACCGGAGTCGACGTTGAAGTCGGAGTCGACGTTGAAGCCGGCGCCGCCGCCTCCACATCCAACCCCCGCACCCGCCGGAAAGAAGTCGCCAGCAGCCCGGCGTAAATCGCCGCGCACACCAGATAAGGCAGCCGCCCGCTCGACTCGGCCAGCGCGCCGCCGATGATGGTCCCGACCGTCCCGGCCGCGTACATCACCGTCTGGTACCCGCCGGTCATCCGCCCCAGCTGCTCCCGGGGCACCAGACGCATCCGCGCGGTGGTCAGCGTGATGCCGACGATCAACGCCGCGGCCCCGTCCAGGGCCAGCCCGAGCGAGATCTGCGGCCCGCTGTGCGCGGTGCCCAGCAGCACCTCGCCGACGATGCCGAAGGCCAGGCTGACCAGCACCGCCGAGGACGTCCGCAGCTTGGCCAGCCGCCCGATGGACAGCATGACGGCCACCGCCGCGATGTTCCCGGCCGCCAGCGTCCAGCCGAAGCCGGCCTTGCCCAGCCCCACGGTGTGCGTGCCGAGCACCACGATCGCCGCGACCGATCCGGCCTGGGCCAGCGTCATCGTGCCGACCATCCCGGCCATCAGCCGCATCTGCGCGGAGCCGAACGAGATCCGCACCCCCTCCTTCACCTCGGCGACGAAGTGCCGGTCGGTGCGTTCGGGCCGGGGGCGGGCGTTCGGCAGCCGCAGAGTGGTCAGCACCACGGCGGCGGCGACGAACGAGCAGGCGTCGATGAGCAGCGGCAGCTGGCGGCCGGTGGAGTAGAGCAGACCGCCGACGCCCGGGCCGATCACGAACGCGATGATCGCGTTGGTGCCCCGCAGCCAGGTGTTGGCCGCGCCGAAGTGCTTGGGCTCCACCACGTCTGCGAGCAGGGCGCTGTTGGAGCAGGTGAACAGCGTCCCGAGCGCGTCGGCCAGGAACGCGATCACGATCAGCCCGGCCAGCCCGACGTGGTTCCCGGCGACCAGCAGCGCGGCGACGGCGAACAGCACGGCCTGCGCGGCGTTGGTGGCGATCACCGTGACCCGGGCGTTCCAGCGGTCGGCCAGCGCCCCGGCCGGCAGCGAGAGCAGCATCGGGGCCAGTCGCTGGGTGACGACCACGGCCGCGATCCCCAGCGGCGAGCCGGTGAGCCCGGCGGCCAGCAGTGGGAACCCGACGACGATGACGCCGTCGCCGAGCCAGGACACCGCTCCCGCGGCGAAGAACCACCAGAAGAGTCTTGGGAGCGGTTCCTTCTCAGCGTCGGCCATGCTCCCCATCCCCCGTTGCCGGTGTCGTGCGACCGGCGACCGTCGACTTCGCGTCAGTACCCTGGCTTCGGTGACACTCGGTGACCGGGCGTGCCACGGTACGTCAATCTACTCTCAACGCAGGTTCTTGTGAACACCGCGGTGATCGACTATAGCCACCCGTCCGGGTGAATCTCCTTGACAACCGCCTTGATCCGCAGGTCAGCCCGCGATGAGCCGCACCGCGCCGCCGAAGACCGCCGGCAGCGCCCCGGCGGCCGGCACGATGCGCGGTCCGAGCACCGGGTTGCGGCGGGCGGCCAGCAGGGCGGCGGTCAGCAGGTTCGAGCGCCGGGAGACCCGGTGCCAGCGCCGCTCGTACTCGCCCGGGCGGCCGGCGCCCAGGCACGCCGCGAGCGCCCGGGCCTGGGCCAGCCCGACGCTGATGCCCTCGCCGGTCAGCGCGTCGACGTAGCCCGAGGCGTCCCCGACCAGCAGCACCCGGCCGCCCGGTGCCACCCGGCGGCGCACGGCCTGCCGCAACGGCCCGGCCCCGCGTACCGGCCCGGCCTCCGCGTCCGCGAGCCGTTCGCGCAGCGCCGGGAACGCCGCCAGCCGCTCCTCGAACGTGGCGCCGGCCGGACCGAGGATCGCCACGCCGACCAGGCCGTCGTCGACCGGGGTGACGTAGGCCTCTGAGGCGCGGGACCAGTGCACCTCGACGAAATCGGTCCACGGCGCGGTCTGGAAGTGCCGTCGCAAGCCGTAGCGCGCCTGCCGGGGCGAGGGCGAGGGTGAGGGCGAGGCAGAGGCCGGGACCAACGCCGGGGCCGACGTTGACGCCGAGGTCGGATCCAGGTCGCAGGCGCGGCGAATGGGGGAGTGCAGCCCGTCGGCGGCCACGAGGAAGCGCGCGCTGAGACCGTCGGCTTGGACGCAGGCGGCGGACTGGCTGAACTCCGTGATGCGCTTCGGAACCAGTTCGACGCCGAGGGCCTCGGCGCGCTCGGCCAGCGCGGTGTGCAGCACGGTCCGCCGGACACCGCGCCCCGGGCCGCTGCGGAACTCGGCATCGACGCTGTGGGTCGGATCGCAATAGCGGATACCGCGCAGCCGCCGGCCGACCGGATCCACGCCGAGCGCGCGCAGGGCGGCCACGGCAGGCGGCATCAGGCCCTCGCCGCACGCCTTGTCGATCGGTCCGGTGCGGGGCTCGGCGACGACCGCGGACAGGCCCGCCTCGGCCACGTAGCAGGCCGTCGCCAGACCGATCGGGCCGCCGCCGACGATCAGGACGTCGAACACAGTGCCCTGATCTCGCACCGCAGCCGCACCCTCAGCAGCGCGGCGTTCAAGACCGTGAACACCACCGCCGTCACCCACGCCGAACCGGCCAGCGGCAACGCGAAGCCCTCGACCACGACGGCCACGTAGTTCGGATGGGCGAACCACCGATACGGTCCGGTCGCCACCAACGGCAGCCCGGGAACCACGATCACCCGGGTGTTCCACCGCTGACCCAGAGTCTTGATGCACCACCACCGCAGCCCCTGCGCGCCGATCGCCAGTACCAGCATCGCCGATTCCAGGGCCGGGACGAACGACCGGTGCGCGACCACCGGCTCGATCAGGCAGCCGGCCAGCAGCCCGGTGTGCAGCAGCACCATCGGCGGGTAGTGTCCGCGGCCGGTCTCCACGCCGCCGCGCGCCAGGCTCCACGCCGCGTTCCGCTTGGCCACGACCAGTTCCGCGAGCCGTTCGAAGCAGGTGGCGATCACCAGTGCGTAATAGACGATCATCAGTCGCGGTCCAGCAACAGCAGCTCGATGCTCACCCCGGGCCCCAGCCCCACGACCACCATGGGACCGGGCCGCGCGGCCGGATCGGCCAGTTCCTTGCCCAGCACTTGCACGATCGACGCCGACGACAGGTTCCCGGCCTCGGCCAGCGCGGCGCGCGCGGTGGCGACCCGGTCCTCAGGCAGTTCGAGTGAGTCGCGGACCGCGTCGATCACCTTCGGGCCGCCGGGGTGCACGATCCAGGCGACCACGTCAGGGACCTGTAACCCGTGGTCGGCCAGGAACCGTTTGACCGCGCCGCCGAGTTCGCGTTCCACGACCCCGGAGAGCTCGGTGGTCAGGACGATGCGGAAGCCGTTCGGGCCGAGGCGCCAGCCCAGGACGTCGTGGGAGTTCGGGCACAGCTCGCTGCGGGTTGCCACGACGCGGACGCCGCCGCCCGGGGCGGGTCTGGTACCGGCCCCGCGCACCACCACCGCTCCGGCCCCGTCCCCGAACAGCGCGCTCACCACCAGATCCGGCACCGTCGCGTCGACCAGCGGCACGCTCAGCGAACACAGCTCGACCGCCATCAGCACCGCCGTGTGCTCCGGCCACGCGAGCAGGTAGTCATGGATCCGGGACAGCCCGGCTGCCCCGCCCACACACCCCAACCCGAACATCGGCACCCGCTTCACGTCCGGCCGCATCCCGAGCCGCGGCATCAGCCGGGCGTCCAGGGACGGCACCGCCAGGCCGGTGACCGAGGTCGTGACGAACAGATCGACGTCCTCCGCTGCCACCCCCGCCTGTCGCAGAGCGCTGTCGACGGCCTCGCCGCCGAGTTCGGTGGCGTGCTCGGTGTAGGCGTCGTTGGTCTGGTCTATCCCCTCAAGCTTCCGGTAGCCGGTCAGCGGCAGCACGGTGTGCCTGGTCTGGACGCCGGAGTTGGCGTACAGCCGGTCCAGCAACGCGCGCCGGGTCGGCGAGAGGGCGCACAGGTCGGCGGTGGCCGAGGCCAGGTCGGCCTGTAAGTGCCGGTGGGCGGGGAGAGCCGAAGTGACTGCCGCGATGCGGGACACTTGTACTCCCTGTCCGGTCGCAAGGAACTGCCGACGCGGGCGCGTCAGATACCCGGTACCCGGCGCGGTGCCGAATAATGCGCACTTCAGCGCACTTCAGGACAGCGGTACACCCCCCAGCACGAACATCACCACGTCGATCCCGGCGATCGCGAGGGCGGCCAGGAACGGCGCGCGCCCCTCGCCGCTCAACCCGAGCCAGGCCAGCAGCGCCGCGAGCGCGAACCCCAGCCACAGCCAGGGCGATCCGGACAAGGCCAGAAATCCCGAGGCGCCCAACAGGAGCAGGACGGCGATGATGCGGACGGCCCCGGCGCCGAACCGGTCGGCCAGCACGTTCGGCAGCCCCCGGACCCCGGCCACCCGGTCACCGTCCAGGTCCGGCAGCGCGTTCGCCAGGTGCCCGCCGACGCCCAGCAGCGCCGCCGCGATGAGCACCGCGGGCCGGGCGGCCGGGACGCCGGGCGCGGTGCTGGTCGCGAACTCCGGGATCAGGCCGAAGCCGACCGCGTACGCGACCCCGGACACCGGTGTGATCTTCAGCCCCGCGTTGTAGAACCAGCCGGCCGCCATCTGGGCGACGTCGACGGTCCCGCACGCCGTGTTCACCGAGAACGCCAGCACCACCGATGCCGCCACCGCGACGACCGCCGCGGCCAGCACCGCCCGCTGCGAGATCACCCCGGCCACGATCGGCTTGTCGGTGCGGCCGGCCATCGCGTCCCGGGGCGCGTCGAAGTAGTCGTTCGACCATCCGATGGACAACTCGCCGAGCAGCACCGCCGCGATCGCCGCCACCGGCCCGATCCCGTGCGGCGCGGCGCGCGCGATCAACGCCGCGAACATCGCCGTCACCGCCAGCGAGGGCAGAGGATGACAGGTACGGAACAGTGCTTTGAGGATCGGCATCAAGTTCTCCTCGTAAGGGGTATGCAAGGACCATGCGACTAGCGCTGCGCGGAGGCAACCTTTTGGAGCGCTTGGCCCTGCGCGCCAACCTAGTCCCGGGCCCGGCCGCGGAGGCGTGGGGTGGGATGGCGACCTCCGGCGTGTTGGTGGCGGCGGTCCGCACCGGCGTGGTGGCCCGGCTGGCCAGCTCGCCGGCCCGCACCGAGGACATCGCGCGGGATCTGTGCCTGGCGCTGACCCCGACCCGGCTGCTGGTCGACTGTCTGATCGCGACCGGCCACGCCCGCCGGGCCCGTGACGGCTCGGTGCGGCTGGCCCGCCGCGACCGCCGCTGGCTGGATCCGGAGTCGGAGATGGGCGTCGCGCGCTTCGTGAACGCCTGCGGCGACTACTTCGACTGGTGGCGCGATCTGGACCGGTTGATAGAGACCGGCGCTTCGGTGGAGCAGCACGACCGGGGGCCGGATGACCCCTATTGGCGCCGCTACATCCTCGGTCAGCTCGACCTGGCCCGCCTGACCGCCCCGGAGGTGGCACGGCGCTTGGTGCTGCCCGACGGCGCGGGCAGCGTCCTGGACGTCGGCGGCGGCCACGGCTGGTACTCGGCCATGCTGTGCCGGCGCCATCCGGGGCTGACCGCGACCGTGCTGGACCTGCCGGGCAGCGCGCGGATCGGCCGCGAGGTGGTCGACGCGGCCGGTCTGGCGCACCGGGTGACGTTCGTCGAAGGCGACGCCCGCTCCGCCGACTTCCCGGACGGCCAGGACGCCGTGCTCTGCTTCAACCTGCTGCACCATCTCACCGAGACCGAGATCCCGGCCCTGTTCACCCGGGCCGCCGCGGCCCTGAAACCGGGCGGCACGCTGGCCGTGCTGGACGCCTTCGCCGAACCGCCGCGCCCCGGCCGGGCCCGCGGCAACGCGGCCGCCACGCACCTGGCCCTGTTCGTCCGCCTCACCTCCGGCTCGACCGTTCACACCCCTTCCGACCTGGCGACCTGGTTGCGAGCCGCCGGCTTCGCCGCGCCGCGCCGGGTCCGCTCGGCCCGGATCCCCGGCCTGGCGCTCTACCAGGCCTGGAAGAGTTGGTGAGCGTGTTACCGTGCGTTCAGCCGGCAACGGGCCGGCCGGGCGGCCTGGGCGCGTGAAGGGGACAGGGACTATCCGATGCTGGCAGCGCAGCGGCAGGCGCGGATCCTCGAAGAGGTGCAGCGGACCGGGGGTGCGCGGGTCAACGACCTGACGCGCCTGCTGGGCGTCTCGGACATGACCGTGCGGCGGGACCTGGACGTCCTGGACTCCCGAGGCCTGCTCACGAAGGTCCACGGCGGCGCCACGGTGCGCCGCGCCGGCTCCACCGACGAGCCGGCGTTCACGGTCAAGGCCGAGATGGAACAACCCGCCAAGGACGCGATCGCGCGTAAGGCGGCGGCCCTGGTCCGCCCCGGCACCGCGATCGGCATCAGCGGCGGCAGCACGACCTACACGCTGGCCCGGCACCTGGTCGGGGTGCCGGACCTGACGGTGGTCACGAACTCGCTGCGGGTCGCCGACGTGTTGCACGCCCACGAGAGCGCCAACCCCGGCAACAACCAGACGGTGATCCTCACCGGCGGCATGCGGACGCCCTCGGAGGCGCTGGTCGGCCCGATAGCGGTACAGGCCATCCGCACCCTGCACCTGGACCAGGTGTTCCTCGGCGTGTACGGCATGGACGCCGCCGCCGGCTACACCAGCCCGAACCTGATGGAGTCCGAGACCAACCGCGCGCTGGTGACGGCGGCGCGGAACCTGGTCGTGGTCGCCGACCACACCAAGTGGGGCGTGGTCGGGCTGTCGGCGTTCGCCGGGCTCGGAGACGCGGCGGTGCTGGTGAGCGATGACGGGCTGCCGGTCGAGGCGCGTGAGGTGCTGGCCGAAGAGGTCGCGGAGTTGGTGCTCGCCGAGCGGGACGGCTGAGTTTCAGGGTTCTGAGCTTCGGGGCTCTGAGTTTCAGGGCTCTGAGCTTCGGGGCTCTGAGGTGTTCGGCAAGGCGGGGGCCGGGGTCGCTCTCCGGCGGCACTGCGTTGTCGCATCGTTATCTGTAAGTTGCAGAAAACTTGCTGCAAGAACTTTCAATGGTCGCCATGACCGAGAACACCGCGCTGCCCGCCACCGCCCGACTGGCGGACATCGCCGCGCACGCCAAGGTGAGCGAGGCGACCGTGAGCCGGGTGCTGAACGGCAAGCCGGGGGTGGCCGCGGCGACCCGGCAGGCGGTGCTGGCGGCGCTGGACGTCATGGGGTACGAACGGCCGACGCGGTTGCGGCAGCGGAACGCCGCGCTGATCGGGCTGATCATCCCGGAGCTGGACAACCCCATCTTCCCGGCGATGGCGCAGGCGGTGGAGCGGGCGCTGACACATCACGGTTACACGCCGGTGCTGGCGACGGTCTCGCCCGGCGGCGCCACCGAGGACGATCTGGTGGAGCTGCTGCTCGAACACGGGGTCGCGGGCATCGTGTTCGCCTCCGGGCTGCACGCCGACACCACCGCCTCGCGCGACCGGTACCACCGGCTCTCGGACCGGGGCGTGCCGTTCGTGCTGATCAACGGCTACGCCGAGGGCATCGCAGCCCCCTTCATCTCCCCGGACGACGCGCTGGCCGCCCGGCTGTCGGTCACCCACCTCGCCGATCTCGGGCACGAGCGGATCGGGCTCGCGGTCGGGCCCAAGCGGTATGTGCCGGTGATCCGCAAGATAGCCGGCTTCACGGCGGCGCTGCGCGACACGCTCGGCGAGCAGAGCCCGGCGGACTTCGTCGAACACTCGCTGTACGGCTTCGAAGGCGGGCGCGCGGCGGCGGCCAAGCTGCTGGACCGGGGATGCACGGGGATCGTGTGCGCCTCGGACATGATGGCGCTCGGCGCCATCGCCGAGGTGCGGGCCCGCGGCCTGGCGGTGCCCGGAGACATCTCGGTGGTCGGGTACGACGACTCGCCGCTGATCCCGTACACCGACCCGCCGCTGACCACGGTGCGCCAGCCGGTCGCCGCCATGGGCGCCGCCGCGGTGCGGGCGCTGCTGGAAGAGGTCGGGGGCGGGCACGCGCCGCGTACGGAGTTCGTGTTCGCGCCGGAGTTGGTGGTGCGCGGGTCCACCGGGTCCGGACCGCGGGTGCGTCGGTAGGTTTCCTCTTCGAAGGCGGGACTGGGCTGTGATATCGCAGGATGCTGAGTTCGACCTGCTGGTGGTCGGCGGCGCGGGGATCGACACCATCGTCCGGGTACCGGAACTGCCGGTGCCGTACGCGGATTCGGTGCTGGTGGAACCGATCGAGTCCTACGTCGCGCACACCGGCACGGCCGTCGCCCTCGGCGCGCGCTCGCTGGGACTGCGGGTGAAGTTCGTCGACTTCCTCGGCGAGGACACCTTCGGCCGGCAGGTACGGCGCCGATTCGAAAGCGAGCGGCTGGACTTCTCGTGGCTGCCGTCCGCGGCCGGAACGGTCCGCGCGGTGAACCTGGTGTCAGCCGACGGACGCCGGATGTCGTTCTACGACCCGCGCGGCGTGCCGGACCAGCGGATGCCGGAGGCGTTCTACGAGGGCTGGCTCGCCCGGTCGCGGCACGTGCACGTCTGCATAGTCGACCACGCCCGCCACGTGCTGCCGGTCGCGCTCCGGCACGGGGTCTCGATCTCGACGGACCTGCACGACTGGGACGGCGTCGCCGAGCACCACAAGGACTTCGCCTACGCCGCCGACCACGTCTCGATGAGCGCCGCGAACCTCGGCGCGCGCCGCGACGCGGTCCTCGCCGACGTACTGGCGCACGGCCGCGCCCGGACGGTCGTGGCCACCGACGGGCCCCGCGGAGCCTACCTGGCCGTGCGGGGCGTCGAAGGCGTCCGGCACTTCCCGGCGCTCGCCCCGCCGGCGCCCGTCGTGGACAGCAACGGCGCCGGCGACGCGTTCGTGGCCGGGTTCGTGTCCGGGATGCTGCGCGACGCGGCGCCGGAGGAGTGCATGCGCCGGGGGCTGGCCGCCGGCGCTTTCGCTTGCACGGTGCGTGGGACAGCGGAGCGGTTCGGGTCCGAGGCGGATGTGACCTCTGATATCCAGCAGGTGCCGACGACCGGCTAATCGAGGATATATCGAAGAGAGTCTGTCAGACCGGCGATATTCACGCCGCCATCTGCCAGTTTCTTGGCGCCGGCACTGTAAAGGTGGGCGTCCTTTCGGCTCTGCGCCCCGGTCATGACATTCTCGACCGAAGCGCCCTTACGCAGGGTCTTGCGAAGGTCGTTCCGCAGCCGCTTCCACACGGCGAGCGACTCCGCGTCGTCGGTCATGGCGGCCAGCGCCGACTCCCGGAGGACCTGGCCCGACTGTTCGCCGAGGGTGATCGTCAGCACGTCCGGGTTGCCGCGCAGGTATGCCAGCGACGACGAAACCCGCAGGTCGACGGGACGCGTGCTCAACGAGATCCGGCTCAGGGGGAAGTCCGCGTCATCGCGAATACCGGCCCGGTCCGCCAGGCGCACCTGGTAGACCGGGCTGAAGCTCTCCTCGACGACGGTGAGCCCGGACTGTTCGGCCCAGCGGCGGACCGCGGCCAGGATCTCGTCGCGGTCGGCGTGGAACTGGAGCGAGAGTTTTGTCATGGCGCGCTAATTGTAGGACACGAAGTGCATGGGGAGCCCGATGCCTTCCAGGTCTTGAAGCGCTTCGGCTTCTCGTTTGATCGGCGCCCCCGAAGCCGCCTGCTTCCCGACATTGATCCCGTACTGGCTGCCGTCCGGGCGTTGGACCAGGATGTCCGGCCGCCGCGAGCCCTTGAACCCGCCGGGCGTGTCGAAGGCCCGTTCCGGTAGCGCGCCGCCGCCGGCGATGACGTCGCCGTCCTGGACCTGGCCGGCCACCTCTTCGATCTTCAGGTTGTGCGGGCCGGTGCCCGACGGCTTGGGACCGCGCTTCATCTGGACCGGGTCGCCCTGGTCGCAGCCGCACTTCGAGGAGTGGGCGGGGTCGCCGCAGCCGCCGCCGTCGGTGGCCTCGTACAGGCCCAACGGGTCGCTGCCGGTGATCGGGTTCGGGACGTAGGCGTGGTCGTTGGGCGAAGGGGCCAGACCGAGGGGGTCGGGGGTGAGGTAGGCCGCGGTCTCCGGGTTGTAGTAGCGGTGGAGGTTGTAGTGCAGCCCGGTCTCCAGGTCGTGGTACTGCCCCGGGAAGCGCAGCGGGCAGTCGACGCCCGCCTCGGCGGACGTGCCGACGGTCTGTCCCCAGATGTCGGTGGTGGTGTGCCAGGCGATGCGGCCGTCGGCCGTGACCAGTTCGGTCGGCGCGCCGACCAGGTCGGTGACGATGGCGTGGAAGGCTTCGTCGACGGCGTTCTGGTCGGGATCGGGCCGGTCGTGGGGCGTCGTGCGGCGGCGCTGCGCCGCGGGACGGAAGGTGCCCGGGTCGTAGTCCCACGTGGTGGTGATGACGGTGCCGTCGGCCGCGGACGAGGTCTGCTCGGCCAGCCGCGGACCGTCCCAGGTGAAGCGGATCCGGTCGGTGGCCGTGCCGTCGCCGGTGACGTGCTGCTTGCCGGTGCGCCGGCCCATGGGGTCGTAGGAGTAGTGCCAGCCGCCGTGGTCCGGGGTGTCGGCCCGGACCAGGCGGTCTTGTGAGTCCCAGGTGTAGGTCCAGGTCTTGCGGCGGCCGTCCAGCGTGCGGCGGACCGTGCGAATGAGGCGGCCGGCGTCGTCGTAGTCGTAGCGGGTGCGACCCTTGCGGCGGATCAGGGTCCTGGTGGTGACCTGCTCGGGCCCCGTCGTTTCCGAGGCGTCGTCGGGGGCGTCGGGGGCGTCGGGCAGGAGGTTTCCGAAGGTGTCGTAGGCGTAGGTCGCGTGCCAGTCCCGCCCCGACACCGCGGTGGGGCGTCCTGCTGCGTCGGACGTGATCCGGCGGTTGCCGTGCAGGCTGTCCTCGATCGACTCCGGGACCCCGTCGGCCCGCCACGTCCACGAACGGTTCAGCAGCGTGGTCTGGCCCGCGACGGACTGGTCGGCACCGGTGTCGCCGACCGTCAGCTGTTGGGTGAGCAGGCGGCCGTCGGCGTCGTACTGGAAGGTCAGCCTTGTGTCAGTGCCCGACAACCGCTGCGTCTGGCGACCCGCGGGGTCGAAGGACAGGCGCAGGCTGCCGCTTCCGGCATCCAGTGCGACCGGCCGGCCCGCGGCGTCGAAGGACCAGGACGATCGCGCCCCCGAGGCGGTGGTGCGGCTGACGAGCCGGCCGAGCGCGTCGTAGCCGTAGCCGGTGGTGTGGCCGTCGACGGTCTCAGCCAGCACCCGGCCCAGAGCGTCGCGCTCGTACTCCAGGCTGGACGTGGGACTGGTGGCCGAGGCGAGCCGGCCGGCGGTGTCGTAGGTGTACGCGGACGCGCCCTCGGTCGCCCGGCGGCCGACCACCCGGCCTACCGGGTCGCGGTCCAGGAAGATCTGCTCGCCGGTGCCGGTGGTCCGGGTGCTCAGCCGTCCCGCCGCGTCGTAGGCGTAGGCCAGCCGGCGGCCGTTGAAGTCGGTCTCGCCGGTCAGCTGGTCGGCCGCGTCGTAGCGGTAGTCCCAGCTGGCTCCGTCGGGATGGGCTACGGACAGCAGGTTCAGTTCACTGTCATAGGTGAAGGCGTGGCGGACGCCGTCCGGACCGGTCCGCGCGGTCACGATGCCCATGGGGCCGGGCTCGACGACGGTGGTCGCCCCGACGGGGTTGACGGTCTTCACCAGCTGACCGCCGGCGTCGTGCTCCCACCGGGTGAGCGCGCCGTCCGGGCCGGTCCGCGACACCGGCTGCCCGTCGGCGTTCCACTCCATCGCCGTGGTCGCCCCGACCGGATCGGTGAGGCGGGAGATCCGGCCGGCCCCGTCCCGTACCGCGCGGGTCAGCCCGCCGACCGGGTCGAGGATCTCGACCAGCAGGCCCGCGGCGTCGGTGGCATAGCGGGTGCGGGCGCCCAGCGGGTCGGTGACGGCGCTCAGCGCCCCGGTGCTTGCGTACTCGAAAGCGGTGGTGGCCCCGGCCGGGTCCGTCACGCGTATCAGATTGCCGCGATCGTCGTGGTCACGACTCCACCGGGCCCCGTCCGGGTAGGTGACGGCGACCGCCTGGTGGAACTCGTTGTACTCCAGCTCGGTGGTGGCGCCGTCGGCTTCGATGATCCGGCGTACATCGCCGGACTCGTCGCGGTCGTACGTGGTGACGTTGCCGAGGGCGTCGGTCTGCGATCTCATCCTGCCGTAGGGGTCGGTGTCGGTACCGGTGGTGCGGCCCAGCGGGTCGGTCTCGGCGGTGATGTGGCCGTGGCGGTCGTATTCGAAGGTGGTGACGTGCCCGAGCGAGTTGGTGTGCACCGTGGTGCGGTTCGCCGGGTCGTACTGGAACGAACCGGCGAGGAAGGCGCCCTCGCCGCGGATGACACGTCCCCGGTCGTCGTAGACGTAGCCGTAGCGGTAGCCGGCGCGGTCGCGCCAGGCCGTGATGCGGTCCGTGTCGTCCCACTCGTAGCCGAACGGCAGGCCGGAGGAGTTGACGACGCCGGTCAGCCGGCCGCGTTCGTCGTAGGAGAAGCGCCGCAACACGGTGTCCGTGCTGTTCGCCGTCACCAGATGCAGGGCACTGATACATGGCCCGGCGCCGGTGGGCACGGCGTCGACCGCGATGCGGTAGCCGGGGTGTTCGACGCCGGTGGGGGTGCCGTGCTCGTCCCGCAGGATGCTGACGCGGTTGCCGTTGCGGTCGCTGATCGCGGTCAGGTCGCGGATCTGGCCGGTCTCGTTCTCGAAGTGGACCACCCCGAAGTGGCGGGTGTGGCCGGTCCATGGGTCCAGGACGCGGATCTCGTCGGTCTCGCGGTCCCACACCAGGGGCCATCGGCTGCCCAGGACCGGGAGCGAGTGCTCGCCCTGGGCCGGGACCGGGTAGTCCAGGCGCTGGGCGTCGTCGCCGGCCAGGTGGATGCCGGAGGCGTTGACGGACAGCCGCTGGTCCAGCGTGGAGGACCAGCCGGGACCGAACAGCCGGCCGCTCCGGTAGCCGGAGGCGTAGGCGCGGCGCAGCACCAGCGGCAGGACGCCGGGCAGTTCCACGTCGGTGGCGTCGGTCAGCATCCAGCCCGACACCACGTCGACGGGGTCGTCCGCCACATTGGCGGGTCCGTCGCCGTCGGCGGTGCGGACCAGCGCGGCCTCCCCGCCCTCGGCTTCCTCGGCCTCCGAGCCGAGTGCCTCGCCGCCGAACGCCGCCAGGCCCAGCATGCCGACGCCGAGCAGCGCGTCGCCCCAGTGGCCCTGCATGGCGGCGCCGATGGTGGACATCGCGGTGCCGACCAGCATCACCAGGTTGTCGGCCTCGGCCAGGGCGGCCGTGACGACGTCGACACCGGGGATCCAGGAGGTCGCCAAGGCGATCACCATCAGGATCGGAGCCAGCTCACCGGCGATCTGGGCGATCTCCCCGCCCCAGGAGGACAGGTCCTCGGCGACGTGGTCCCACCAGGACTTGTTGTGGATACCGTCGCCTTGGGCCTTGCCCAGGGCCGACGCGCAGGTTTTGGCGGCGTTGACGCGGTCGTTGTACGCGTCGTCGGCCTGCTTGGTCAACGCGGCCATCGCCGTCTTGGCGTTGGTCAAGTTGGTCTGCGCGGTGTTGTGCGCATTCTGCGCGTCGGTGACGGCCTGCGGGTTCGGGCTGGCAGCATGATTTTGCTGCGCCGTCTTCAGATCGTTCGCCGCGCTGTTGGCGCTGGTGGTCGCACGTTGCAGATCAGCGTTGGCATCCTGCGCCTGACGCAGTGCGGAGTCGGCCTTGTCCTGCGCCGCCTGAAGCGCCGGCCAGTACGCCGACAACGCGTCAGAGGCCTCAGAGTAGGACGTGTACAGCTTCTGCAACCGCCCCGGCAGCGGGCCGTACTGAGCCTTGAACGCATCAGCAGTCTGACCCACCCACTGCATCGCCGCGCTATCAGAGCCGAACGAGTTCAGGCTGCGATACGCCGACTCCACGTCATGCGCGAAGTCTCCTAACTGCTTCGTCAACGCCTGTACCGACTCCACCACGCCAGGCGTCGGGTCGCTGTCCAGCCCCAGAATGTCCCAACCAGTCGGACGCACCAATGGTTCCACCCCCATGTGAACCTATTGAGTTGCTTCCATCCTTGTGTCAGTCCATAAGTCTATATAAGAGCCCTCGTTTACGCTCCCATCGCCCGTCCCAAATGCTCGGTCGCGTCCAGGTCCGCCCCGACCGACGCCAGCTTCGCCCGGACCGCGTCCACCGCGTCGCTGCCCAGGGCCAGCCGCAGCGGCGGCTCCTTCCACGTCAGCACCTCCAGCACCGCCTCGGCCGCCTTGGCCGGGTCGCCTTCCTGCGTGCCGTGCGCGGCCGACAGGTCGTCGCGGATCGCGCCGGAAGTGGTGTCGTAGTCGGCGATCCGGGACGCGACTGTGCGCAGGGCGGTGGGGGCGGCGAAGCCGGTGCGGAAGGCGCCCGGCTCGACGATCAGGACTTTGATGCCGAGCGGGGCCACCTCGCCGGCCAGGGCTTCGCTGGCCAGTTCCAGGGCGCCCTTGGCCGCGCTGTAGGCGCCGACGCCGGGGAAGGACAGGAAGCCGCCCATGCTGGTGAGCTGGACGACGGTGCCGGACCGGCGGGCGCGCATCTGCGGCAGGACCAGGCGGGTCAGCTCCAGGGGGCCGAAGAACATCACTTCCATGGCGTCGCGCAGTTCGGCTTCGGCGGTCTCCTCGATCGCCCCGGTGATGCCGAAGCCGGCGTTGTTCACCAGGACGTCGATGCGGCCGGCGGCCTCGACCGCGCGGCGGCGGGCGGCGGCGTCGCTGACGTCGAGTTCGAGCACTGTCACCCGGCCGTCGGCGGACGCCGCCAGCCCGGCCAGGGTCTCCGGGCGCCGGACGGCGGCGACCACCTCGTCGCCGGCGGCCAGCGCGGCGTGGACGAAGGCGAGGCCGAAGCCGCTGTTGGCGCCGGTGATGAACCAGCGGCGGGTGGTGGGTGTCGCGTCTGTCATGCCTTCCATCTTGGGGCAGACCCCGCTGGCCGCGGTATGGCCCGAAGGTGGAATATCGGGGGGTGACCATCGCGCTGCCCGGCCCCGCGCCGCGTCCCCGACCGCTGCCCGCCGACGAGCCGCTGAGCCCGGAGGACTACCGCCGGGCGGTCGGCGTGGTGGAGGCCGTGGACCGGGCCGCGGACCTCGCCGAGTTTCGGGAACGGCTGGTCACGGCGCTGCAAACCTGGTTCGGCTACCGCGGGGTCACGGTGCTGCACGGCGACACCGCTGCCGATGCTGTCGTGAACGGCTGCGGGGTGTTGGCCGGCTACTCCGCGGAGTTCCTGGCCAGCTATGACGCCGAAGGCTGGGTCGGCGAGGATCCGTTCCGGGCCGAGGACTTCCTGCGGCGGCTGCCCGAGGCGGGAGTGCTGCGGCTGACCGACGTCGCCGCGGGCTCGCGCTTCCTCGACCAGTTCCTGCACCCGCGCGGCATCGCCGACAAGGCCGCGATGCTCGTCGACGCCGGGCCGTCCGGGGTGCTGTGGGTCGGGCTGGCGATGCCCGGCGACCAAGGGGCGAGCGATCAGGGGGCCGGCGGCCAGGGCGCGGGCGGCCAGGGTGCGGGCGGCCAGGGTGCGGACGTCGGCGCGCGCCGGGTCCCCGATCGCGACCTGGCCGTGCTCCGGGTGCTGCGCCGGCACCTGACGCCGCTGGCCGTCGAGCAGCTGGCCCGGCACCGGGCGCGCGAGGCCTCGCGCGGCGACTGGGATCTGACCCCGCGCGAATGGGACGTCGCGGACCTCGCCGCGCAGGGGCTCACGAATCGGCAGATCGCGGCCCGGCTGTTCATCGGCGTGGACACGGTGAAGAAGCACCTGACACGCGTCCTGGCGGCCACCTCCTGCGGCAGCCGCACGCAGCTCGCGGTGCTGTTCAACTCCCGCGACACGCCGGTGTGACGGCGCCGGGGGCCGAATCGCGGCGGGCCGGGGCTACGCTCCTGATGAAAACGACATTCATTACCGAAAACCGAATGCCGAATGTCGTCGAGTGTTCGCCCCCAGAGGAGAGGAAGACCCGAAGCATGTCCCTGGAAGTCGCACCCCACCTGCTGAAGCAGGCCGAAGTCGGCGAGGTGAACGAGGCGGACTTCGCCGGCACCGTCGCGGCCTCGCTGCCCTACGCCCACACGATGGTCGAGAAGCTGGCCGCCGAACTGCACGCCGACCCCGCGAAACAGTTCACTGACAACCAGATCGCCCCCACTGACGCCGAGCGCGGCCAGCTGCTGCGCGCGCTGGCGTCGGACTCCATTCGCGGCAGCCTGGAGCGCCGGTTCGGCGTGAAGCTCGCGTTCCAGAACTGTCACCGGGTCGCGGTGTTCCGGCCGGAGGCCGCGGACTCGGAGGCCTATCGCCGGTTCACGTCGGAGCGTGCGCAGATCCTGAATCAGTCGCCGGAGTTTCGGGACTGCTGACGACTTCGGGACTGCTGACGATTCCGAGTCTGCTGACGATCCACGATCCACGATCCAGTGCGGCGCTCCGGGAGTTGGGTCGGGCCCCCGGAGCGCTGGCGCGTTCGAGGCTTTCAGCATCGCGAGGTAAGCCGCGGACTGTGCTCCCTCAATCCGCCGCCCGCTTCTTCGGCAGCTTGCCGAACCCGGTCCGGGTGGCAGCCAGGATCAGCCGATCGCCCGGCACCAGAACGCGCCCCCGATCCGCCCCCGACCAGTCGTAATCGTCGCTGCCGGTGCGCCGGATGGCCAGCACCCGGGTCAGCGCCGGCTGGTCCACGCTGCGCAGCTCCCGGCCGGCCAGCTCCGAACCCTCCTCGACCGCGACCTCCGCTATCAGCAGGACCTTGCGATACACCGACAGCGTCCCCAGCACCTCCCGCCCCATCATCGCGGCAGCGAACGCCGGGGCCGCGAGGTAGGACACCGAGCGGGAGGCGGTGTTGTCGAACTTCGTGTAGATGTGCTTGGCGAAGTCGTCGTCGAAGAGCCGCACCACCACCCGCACCTCCGGGTTGATGGCCCGCGCCTCCAGCGCCGCCTCCAGGTTCACGACGTCGTCGCCGGTCACCGCCACGACCGCGCGGGCCCGGCCGATCTGCGCGCGGCGCAGGGCGTCGTCGATCGGCCGGTCGCCGGCCACCACCGGGACGTCCAGCACCCGCGCCGCGGCGATCCCACGGGCCTCGGCGTCCCGCTCGATGCCCACGACCGGGACGCCGAGCTCCCGGAACAGGGCCGTCACCCGGGTCCCGGCGTTGCCCAGGCCCACCACGACGACGTGGCCGCGCAGCCCGGTGCTGGGCTGGCGGGTACGGACACTGCGACGCGTCGCGGTGCTCTCCACGAACACCGCCGTCACCACCGGCATCAGCACGATGCCGCACAGCGTGATGGCCACCTGGAACAGCCGTTGCAAGTCGCCGCCGACCGCGCTGGGCTGGCCGTAGACGTCCGGGACAGCGGAGCCGGCGACGTCGAGCAAGGTCTCGTACAGTGCCCAGACGAACGGCCGGGCCAGCACCCAGATGCCGATGAGGGACACCATGAGCGTGACGACCGAGGCGATCAGGATCGTGCGCAGTTTGGCGCTGGTGAAGAAGCGCAGGGTGTCGGAGGCCCGCCACATCAGGCGCGAGGTCGGCGAGACCTGGTAACTGCCCCTCGGTGTGCCGGTGTCGGCCACGTCGAGGAACTGGAGCGCGGCGTGCCGTGGCGAGCGCTCCTGGAGCAGCATCCACTCCGCGGTCCGGCTCCCGGCCGCCGCCTCCGGCAGGACCTCGATGTCCTCCTGGCTGTCCCGGTCGATGCCGTCGGCGATCAGCCGCGGGGTCCGGTCCATGTCGATCGCCGAACCGATGGCGACCCGCAGGGCCCGGCCGCCGGCGCTGACCGAGTGCGGACGTTGCAGCGCGGCGTTGACGAAGGCCGGCGCGGCGGTCGCCGACGCCGACAGGACCGTGCAGTTGTCGACCAGCTGCCTGATGTGCACGCCGAGCCGCTGGTTGAACATCCGGATCACGACCCTGATATCCGGGCGCATCGACGCGGCGAGCATCGCGGCGTGGATGTTGGCGCGGTCGTCCCCGTCGACGAAGGCGATCGCCGCCGCCTCCTGGATCCCGGCCTGGCGCAGGGCTTCCTTGGAGACGTAGGTGTCCGCGACGGTCCGGTCCGGGCCCAGCCGCTCGGCGATGCGGATGGTGTGGGACGTCTCCTCGGCCGGGACGATCGCGGTGGTGCGGACGCCGTAGTGCTTGGTCAACTCATAGCTGAGGCGGTAGGCCAGAGAGTTCCCGCCGACGACGATGAAAAGGTCCCCCATGCGGGGATGGTAGAGCCCTGCGGTGAATTCTAGGGGTGCATCTCGTAAGCGCCCGACAAACCCGCCACCCGCTCCCAGATCCGGCCGAACCGCGCGGGGTCCACCACCGGCTTGCGCACCGCGCCCAGCGCCCAGGCCTGCTGCGCCTGGGTCGAGGACGGCTTGCCGTGCAGCGCGACGGCGTACTCGGAGAAGTCCCGGACCAGGAAGTCGAAGATCTGGTCCACCGCGTCGGCGTCCAGCCCGGTCAGCCGGGCCTGCTCCAGGATCAGCTGACCGTAGACGACGAGCGTGAACAGGTGCCCGAGGTTCAGCAGGAAGTCCAGGTCCTTCTGCTGCGCCTCATCCGGCGGGCAGGTGGCCAGGAACTGCGTCAGGGCCTCGGCCTGCTCGGTGAAGCGGGCGACGTTCGGCACGCCGGCCGCCTCGCGGTAGGCCGCGCGCCAGTCGTGGAAGCGCACCTTGCCCAGGCCGCGCGCCGGGCCCTGGTGGAACAGGAACGTGTCGTCGGCGGCGTCGTCGCGGGTCGGGACCTCGGCATACTCCTGCGGGGTGAACAGATAGTTCGGCATGAACTTCAGCACCAGCGCGAGGTTCACGTGCACCGTGCCCTCCAGCTTCGGCAGGGCCCTGATGTAGTGGGTGGCGCCGTTGAAGTACGTGTCCTTCTCGAAGCCGCGGGCGGCGATCACGTCCCACAGCAGATCGACGACGCGCTCGCCCTCCGAGGTCACCTTCATCTTGGTGATCGGGTTGAACAACAGGTACCGGCGGTCCTCGGCGCTCGCGGTGCGGAAGTAGTCGACGGCGCGGGCGCTGAACAGCTTCATCGCGACCAGCCGGGCGTAGGCGTCGGCGAAGGCGGCGCGGACGTGGCCGAAGTCGGTGACCGGGTGGCCGTAGAGGATCCGGTTGTGGGCGTGGGTGATGGCCTCGTAGAAGGAGTGCTCTGCGATCCCCACCGAGGCCGTGCACAGGTTGAACTTGCCGACGTTGACCGTGTTCAGCGCGGCGCTGAAGGCGTCCGGGCCGGTGTGCAGGAGGTCGGCGTCGGTGACCGGGTAGGCGTGCAGTTTGAACTCGCTGACGAACATCTGCGAGTCGACGACGTTCTGGACCAGCTCGAACTTCTCGTGCCGGCTGTCCACGGCGAAGAAGACGTAGCCGTCGGGGCCCTCGACGTCGGCGCGGCGGCCGAAGACCGACACCAGGCCGGCCACGTTGCCGTTGCCGATGTAGTACTTGCCGCCGGTCGCGGTGTAGCCGCCGGCGCCGTCCGGAGTGAGGATCATGTCGGTGCTGTAGACGTCGGCGCCGTGTTCCTTCTCGGACAGGCCGAAGGCGAAGACGTGGCCCTCGTCGAGCAGCCGGGCCGCGCGCTCGCGGGCCGCCGCGTTCTCACTCATCCACACCGGACCCAGGCCCAGGACCGTGACCTGCCAGGTGTACCAGTAGGGCAGGCCGTAGAAGCCCAGGATCTCGCTCAGCGCGGCGTTGCGGGAGGTGTCCCAGCGCTGGGCCGGGACGGCCGGGCCGAAGGCGTCGGCGGCCGGGGTCTGGAACGTCGCGAACAGCTTCTCCTTCGCGACGAACTCCAGGAAGTCGGCGTACCAGACCCGGTCCAGGTCCTCGGCGAGCAGGCGGCGCTTGCCGCGCGCCTCGAACCAGTCGATGACGGCGGTGAGCAGCCGCTGCGTCTCCTCGTCGAAGTGCGAGAAGTCGGCGGTGCGCGGGTTGAACAACGCGGCCGGGTCGTGAGTCATGGCGCGATGCTACCAGCGGGTAACTTTGGGCGGCGGGAGATGTGATCCGACACACCGCAGACCGACATACCGCATACCGATATACCGCCCACCGGCGCGCCGGGAGAGTCAGGCGGACTGTTGGGCCGGGGCGGTCGAGCCGGTCGAGCCGTCGGCACCGGAGGTGGCCGATGCCAGGCCGAGCGCAGAGCGGGCGGCCACCATATCGGTCAGGTCCAGGCTGTCCTCCGCTCGGCGCAGGTCGTCCTGGAAGGTGGCGGTGCCGGGGGCGCTCGCCGTCTGCGCCCAGATATCGGCGGCGGAGGTATGCGCGGCGACGAGGGTGTCGATGGCCGGCTGCACGTCCGCCGGCCACTGTTCGGTGGTCAGTGCCGTGATCTCGCCCCGTAGGGCGGTCGTGATGTCGCTCGCCGCCTGTTCCTGGTCGGCCAGCGACGCCGACTGCGGCAGCAGGGTGAGCCGGCCGACGGTGGTGATCACCGGGCGGGTGGCGTCCAGGAGGCTCAGCTGGTCGGCGGTGTAACTCGACCGGTCCCGGTGTACAGACCGGGTCAGCGTGGCGTCCGGGAACTGGAGGAAACACACCACCCGGTGCACGCCCGCTCCCCACGCCTGCTCGTCCGGGTAGACGAACTCGATGCGGCCGTTCACCGCCCCGGTGTCTGGAAGGTACCGGTTGAGGACGTCGATGCAGTGGGACGCGCCCTCGGCCCGTAGGGCGTCCGCTCCGGGGTAGGAGTCCTCGTCGAGGGTGGACGAGCCGACTGCCTCGCTGTCGTGCGGCGTGGAACAAGGGGCGACCGTGAAGGTCAGGGCGGCGCTCTTCGTCGAGCCCATCAGGCCCGGCGGGAGGGTGAAGCAGTCGCCCGGGCTCAGGTCGAAGATCGGCACCGCGCCCTTGCCGACGACGTTGCCGCCGGCGTCCCGGTGCGGCGGGCTGACGTCGTCCGGCGCGGTGACCAGGCCGATGGTGACGAGGGTGGCGATGGCCGCGATCCACACGCTCGACAGGACGATTCCGCTGACCGCCAGGCCCTTGCCCTTCTGGCCGGTCCTTTTGATCGTCGACAGCGAGAAGAGCCCGAAGAAGAGCCCCACGATCGGGGTGACGACGGCGAATCCACAGATGCCCAGGACGAAGGAGGCGATCGCGAACCCGTTGGTGCCGGTCGGCTGCGGCGGGTAGCCGTAGCCGTACGGCGGATAGGGCTGGTAGCCGTAGGGGTTCGCCCCCGGATATGCCGGCAGCGGGGGAACGGGCTGGACCGGCGGGGCCGAAGCGACCGGTGCGACTGGTGTGATCGATGTAACCGGTGTGACCGGTGTGCTTTCAGTGCCGGACTCCGCCGAGCGTGACGATTCGTTCGGCGCGAGGCCGATCTCGGTTTCCATCCCCGGTCCCTCTCCCTGGCCGACCGCCCGCGGGTCGGCTCAGGGAGCATACCTCCAGTTCAGCGGCGTGATCGCCAGCCTGGATGATCTTCCGGGGTGCCTGCCTCAGAGGCGGTTCTGCCCTTAGCGGTAGTTCGCGCGGGTCCGGATCCGCGACACCACCAACAGCACCGCCAGCGTGATCGTCATCATCACCGCGGTCACCGCCGCCGCCACAAACTGGTGGCCGCGGTCGTCGAGCGCGTAGATGCGCAGCGGGAGCGTCGTCCAGTTCGCCGAGTAGACCATCGCGGTCGCGCCGAGCTCGCCCATCGACAGCGCGAAGCACAGGGCGAGCGAGCCGGTCAGCGCCGGGAGCAACAGTGGCAGCTTCACGCGCAGCAGCGTGTAGTACGGCCGCGCGCCGAGGGACGCGGCAGCCTGCTCATATGCCGGATCCAGGCGGGTGACGGCCGCCGAGACCTGCTGGAAGGCGTAGGCGGTGACCAGGATCGAGTGCGCCATCACCACGATCGTGTTGGTGCCGTTGAGCAGGACCGGTCCCTGCGAGAAGGCGACCAGCAGGGCCAGGCCGACGACCACCGACGGGACCGCGATCGGCAGCATGAACACGGTCTGGATCAGGGTCTTGCCGACGCGGTTGCGGACCGCGTCCAGGGCCAGCGCGGCCCACGTGCCCAGCACCAATGCGATCAGGCTGGACAGCAGTGCGGTGATCAGCGAGGTCTCCAGGCCGTCCAGCGGGTCGGTGTGGAAGGCGGCGGTGACGTTGGAGAAGGTGTAGGAGGACGGGAACGCGCCGTTCCACTGCTTGGTGAACGCCGCCAGCACCAGCACGCCGAACGGCAGCGCGAACAGCAACAGGAAGAAGAACGCGAAGACCGCCCACGCGATCCGCTGCGCCCTACGCGTGTACAGCAGCACGACGGCCTCCAGACATCCGGGCGAGCAGCACGCGGTAGCCGGCGAACAGGGCCAGCGACAGCACGATGTTGATGACGGCCAGGGCGCAGGCCCCGGCGTAGTTGGTCTGCTCCTTGGCGAAGTTCTCGATCAGCACCGGGAGCGTCTGGTACTTGGCGCCGGTGAAGGAGACGATGCCGTACTCGTTCATCGTCAGCATCAGCACCAGCGACCCGCCGGCGAACACCGCGGGCAGCGCCTCGGGCAGGATCACCTGCCAGATCACCCGCCCGGCCCGGGCCCCGAGCGAGGCGGCGACCTCCAACTGCCCGGTGTCGATCTGCGAGAACGCGGTCAGCAGCGGCCGCATCACGAACGGCGTGAAGTAGATCAGCTCGGCCAGCCAGATCCCCCACGGCGAGTACTCGATGAAGTTGATCGGCGTGTCATGCCGCCCCCCGGTGAGCGCCGACGCGATGTGGTTCACCATCCCGACCCGCCCGTACAGGAACATGATCGACACGGTGACCAGGAACGACGGGAACGACAGGAACACGTCGATGAACCGCGACACCGCCCGCGCGCCGGGGAACGGCACGAACGCGATGATCAGCGCGAGCACGAAGCCCAGCACCAAGCAGCCGACGGTCGAGTAGACCGCCATCTGGATGGTGTTCTTGATGACGGTGCGCGTGCCGGGGTCCTTCAGGGTGTCCATGAAGGACGTGGTCACCTTGAAGGGATTGGTCGGATCCGGCGGGCTGCCCTCGATCGCCTGCTTGACGACGAGGTAAAGAGGATAGAGAAAAGCCGCGCCGAGCAAGAGGATCGGGGGAGTGGACCACAGCCAGGCCAGGGAACGGCGGGCCTTGTTGGCGGGCGCGGCGGGCCGGCTGCTGGGCATGGCCGGCGCAGGCGGCGTGGGCGGCGGGAGTTCGGTGACGGTGGTCATCGGGCGGCGTCCTCGGCCGGAGCGGGCTCGGCGGGAGCGGTTTCGGCCAGCGCGGGCTCGGCGGCCGAGACTGGATCAGGGCTCGGCGATCCGGTGGCAGTTGCCGGTATCGGCACCGCGTCCTTGGCCGGAGCGGGCTTGGTCGAAGCGGGCTTGGCCGGAGCAGGTTCGGTCGAAGCAGGGTTGGCCGGAGCGGGCTCGGCGGCCGAGACTGGATCAGGGCTCGGCGATCCTGTGCCACTCGCCGGTATCAGCACCGCGTCCTCGGCCGAGAAGTGCAACCACACCTCATCGCCGATCGCCGGCGGGTTCCGCAGTTCGTTGGTGTCCAGCCGCACCTCATGTCCGTGCACATCGGCGAAGATCCGGTGCGCCGAGCCGCGCCACTGCACCTCGGTCACCGTTCCGCTGAAGGCGTTGTCATGGTGCTCGGCGGCTGCCAGGCCCAGGAAGTGCGGGCGCAGGCAAAGCGTTCGGGTCTCTCCGGCGGCAGCATTTTCGGTGCAGGTCGCGGTCACCAACTCACCGGTGGTCGCGCCGCTCTCCGTCGCGATCCGCACCGTCGCCCGGAACGACCCATCGCCGTGCGCCACACACTCCGCCACAGTCACCGGCAGCAGATTCGAGTTCCCCACGAACCCCGCCGCGAACTCCGTCCCGGGGCGCTTGTACAAGTCCCGGGCCGTGCCGACCTCGACCAGCCGTGCCTCGTTCATCACCGCGATCCGGTCGGCCAGCGTCAGGGCCTCGATCTGGTCGTGGGTGACATACAGGATGCTGACATCGGGCAGCTCCCGGTGCAGCCGCGCCAGCTCCGCGAGCATGCCGCTGCGCAGCTGTGCGTCCAGGGCCGACAGCGGCTCGTCCAGCAGCAGCACCGACGGCTGGATCGCCAGGGCGCGGGCGATCGCGACCCGCTGCTGCTGCCCGCCGGACAGCTCGCGCGGGTAGCGCTTGGCGTACTGGGCCATGCCGGTCATCCGCAGCGCCTCGGCCACGCGCGCCGGTATCTCCGATTTGGCGACGATCTTCTGTGCCTTCAGTCCGAAGGCCACGTTCTGCTCCACCCGCATGTGCGGGAAGAGCGCGTACTGCTGCACCACCATCCCCAGCCCGCGCTTGTACGGCGGCAGGTCGGTGACGTCCCGGCCGCCGACGTGCACGCGTCCGGAGGCCGGGCGGACGAAGCCGGCGACCGCGCGCAGGGCCGTGGTCTTGCCCGAGCCGGACGGCCCGAGCAGGGCCACGACCTCGCCCGGGGCCACGTCCAGGGTGAAGGAGTCGAGCACGACGTTGCCGTTGTAGGCGACCGTCACGTCGTCGAAGCGGATGCCCCCGGATCCGCGTCCTGTTCGTCGGGCCGTCGGGTCGGCGTCGGTGGCGGCCATGCTCACTCCTGGTCACTCCTGTTGGTGATATGGGTACTGATATGTCGGCGCGTCGGCCGGCCGGTCGGTCGGCTCGGGGGTGCCGGTCAGCTCGGGGTGCCGGTCAGCTCGGGGTGCCGGTCGCGGTGTCCCAGGCCTTGACGTCGCTGTTGTAGTTCTGCGCGACCTCGTTCCAGTCCACCGGGAAGACGGTCACGCCCTGCATCAGCGCGGTCAGGGCCGCGTAGTTGCCGTCCGTGGGCTTGACGTCGGTGCGGGTCGGGAAGCCGTAGGCCACCTTCGAGGCGTCCAGCTGCGCGCCCTCGGAGAGCAGGAAGTCGATCAGCTTCTTGCCGTTGGCCTCGTTGGGCGCGCCCTTGACCAGCCCGGCCATGTAGGGCAGGGAGAAGGTGCTGGGCTTGCCGTCGTTGCCGGCCGGGAAGAAGATCTTGTTGTTCGGGTACTGCGTCGTGCTGTCGACGTAGTTCATCTGCACGTCGCCGTTGGCCACCCACAGGTCGCCGGTGTTGACCTTGCTCTCCAGCGCGCCGGTGGACTTGGACGGTCCGACGTTGCTGGACTGGAGCTTCTTGAAGTAGTCCCACGCCGCGTTCCGGTCGCCGCCGAACGCCTGGATCGCCGCGATCATCACGCCGGTGCCGTCGCCGGCCACGCCCGGGGTGGAGTACTGGAGCTTCTTGGCGAACTTCGGGTCCAGCAGGTCGTTCCAGGTCTTCGGCGGGCCGTCGGGCAGCGCCTTGGTGTTGTAGATGAAGGACAGGTAGTCGCCCATGACGGCTTCCCACTGACCGTTCTTGTCCACCAGCGAGGGGTCGACCTTGTCCACGCAGGTCGGGCTGTAGGCCTGCAACAGCCCGGAGGCCTCGGCCTTCTGGATGAACGGCGGCAGGGTGACCAACACGTCGGCCTTCGGGTTCGACTTCTCGGAGTCGACCTTGGTCTCGACGCCGCCGGAGCCGTCCTCGGAGTAGTTCACGTGGATGCCGGTCAGCGCCGTGAACTTCTTGAACTCCTGGTTGTACCAGTCATTAAGAATAATAGTTGGTCACTCGTTCGGGGGATGGCTAAGACCTGGCGCAAGGGCAAATGCTTCATCCTGCCTGCTGCACGCACACCTTCACCTTTCCCGACGACTCGACCACTGGACAGCCGATACGAACAGGACCACCCGCACATGCCCCCGACGCCACCCCGGCGCGGCCCGAAGCCGCAGCCCATCCCCCCGGAGATCGTCCCCTTCTACCTTCACAAGCTCACGCAGAACACCGATGACGGGACCATGCGAACTGTCGTGTCCCGACTGCGGACCATGGCGAAGTTCGCCGGTGGCTACGACGCTCTGCGCGCCATGGCCAAAGAGCGGCTGCTGGAGTACCGCAGCGAGAAGACCGGCCGACGACTGGCCGACAAGTCCCGTGGGGGCTATGAGTACACCCTGGGGGAGTGGCAGCGGTTTGAGAAGGGACTGACCCGCGTCCCACACCGCGACGTAGGGATAAGCGACGCCGCAGCGCTGGCGCATCCGCAGTTGGAAGAGTTCGGCCTGATGATCGGCGCCGGTCTGTCCACCGGCACCGTCCGGCCGTACACCGACGCGATCAGGATGCTGTTCGAGTGGACCTTTCAGCCGCGCCGCTTCCCGCAGGCGTACGACGACCCGCCCGGGTTCTTCCGTGGACCTGACGGCCGCCGTACGTTCCTCGCCTGGCAAGGGCAGTACGCCAAGGGTCTGTTGCCGGGGCAGCGCGGCAGGCAACTGGACGTGAACAGCGTCGCCGCCATGCAGTCCGGCGTGCGCAAGTGGTGCGAGATCTTCGACGTCCCGGACCTGACGGCCGGACCGGCGCGGGTGGAGCGCGTGCCCGCAGACAAGACGCACCCGATCTCCCGAGGGCAGCGGTTCGACATGTTCGCCGCCGCCGCCGACGACTGGGCCGACGACGCCACCGCCGAAGAGGGCCGCGCCTGGTACGCGTTCCTGTTCCTGACCACAGTGCAAGGGATGCGGGAGGGCAGCGCGTACGCCTTCCGCCCCGCAGACCTCGACCGAACCGGCCGCAAGAGCGCGCGTCTGACGCTGGCCGAGTCCAAGGGCTACGAGCGGCGCGCGCCGCAAGTCGTTCGGGGACTACCGGCGGTGTGCGACTTCTTCTCGGCCTACTACGAAGACCCGAACGAGCGCGCTCTTGCGGCGCTGGGTGGGAAGGACGGTGCGCAACTCGGCGCGCACTTCCGGCGCTGGGCGGAGCGCCACGGAGTCCGAGACATCAGCCCTCACATGCTGCGGGCATTCATGATCTCCGAGCACGTAGAGCTGTACGGCGACATCGACGCGACATGCGACCTGATCGGCCACCAGAACATCAACACCACGCGTGGATACGCCAGGCACAAAGACGACATCGGCGACCGCGAAGACTTCATCCCGTACAACGACGAGCGCAAGGAGATGCACACCTTCGGCGCCCTGTGGCTCCCTGAGAGCTTCGCAGCGCTGCGTACAGAGCGCGACGCATGGCGGGGCCTGCCCGTGGCCCCGATCGCCCGTCTACGCCCCCGCACCGCCGCCTAGGAGTGATCGTGAACCCCGAGCAACACCCCGACCTGACGGCCGAGATGCGCCGCGCCATTCGGCGGGCCGCCCGACACGGGATCGACCTCACCCCGGAGTCCTTCGACGTGATCGACGGAGAACTCTGCCTCGACGGCATGGAGCCGGGCGAGTGGATCGAGGCCGCGACGATGGACTGATACGCCGGTCGGATGAATTGAACAGTGGACCACGCACGCCGCGTCCGGAATTCCGGGCGCGGCGTGCTACATGTCGCTCATGAGTACAACAGCGACAGACTGGGGGCGGATCTGCGCGGAGACGCTTGCCGAGCAGGTGCGTGAGTTCACCCGCACGCGCCTGGTCGAGATCGGCGTAGAGCCCGAGCACCTGCGCGCCGACTACGCCGGAACCCGCCCGTTCGCGGTGC
Organism: Catenulispora pinisilvae; assembly: GCF_015356865.1. Classification (GTDB taxonomy): domain Bacteria; phylum Actinomycetota; class Actinomycetes; order Streptomycetales; family Catenulisporaceae; genus Catenulispora; species Catenulispora pinisilvae. The sequence continues at coordinate 71,197 of NZ_JAAFZA010000008.1, read as the reverse complement.
GCATGACCAGCCCGGCCATGCCTGACGCCTCGGTCCTGGTGACCCCGGTTGGCTACGACCGGTTCGCGCTGTCGTGCGGATCGACGCGCGCCGAATGCTCGTGCCGGGCCGCGACGTGGACCGGCAGGGAACTGATCGGGGGGCTGTACCGGTGACCGCCGTGACGATCGCGGCCATCGTGTCGCTGGTGCTGGTCACGCTCTGCCTGGCGCTGGTGGTGTGCGCGCTGTCCCTGATCGGGAAGTCGCCGGACAAGGACCCTGACGCGCCGCCCTCGGCCATCTGGCGACGGCCCCGGGACGATCGCCGTGCCTCGTAAGAACCGCGTCGCTCCCTTGGTCAAGCACGTGCGGCACAAGCGGCCGGTGTCGTTCGTGTGGAGCGACGGCAACCCGTGTGACCGGTGCTCGATGAGCCCTGGCGAAGTGATCGAGCCGTGGGGCATCCGGTGCGACTGCTGGGCGGACGGCGCGCCGGGGTGGCCGTGTACGTGCGGGCCGGACGATGCAGCCGCGTGAGCGCGCTGCGACGGGGCGGCTCAACGCGCGCCTGGCGCAAGCTGCGAGCGTCGATCCTGGACCGCGACGGGTGGCGCTGCCACTGGTGCGGGGCCGTGGCAACCACCGTCGATCACGTCGTACCGCGCGCCGCTGGCGGGGACGATTCACCCGGGAACTTGGTGGCGTCCTGCTCGCGCTGCAACTGCTCACGCGGCGCGCGCATGGGCCGGTCATCGGAGGGAGGCCCTAGCCGTGGCTGGTAGAACCCTGGATCTGTGCATGGACGACGAGGACGTGACACTCGTGCTCTGCGACCTGGACGAGCCGCACGACCGCGACGCCTGCGAGGGCTGCACGATCGAGCGCGAGCCGTGCCAGCACGCTGAGGTAACGCACCGCCGTGCCGGCCGGAACGCTGCGTGATGGCAGTGCTCTACGTCATCGCCGGTCCGCCGTGTGCGGGCAAGAGCACGTACATCGCCGGTCGGCGCGCGCCGGACGACGCCGTGTGCGACATGGACGCGCTGGCCGAAGCGCTCGGCGCGCGCCTGGCGCGCGCTCCCTCGGCGCTTCAGCGGCACTGCGCACGCGCGGCCCGCGATGCCGTGGCGGACGCCATGATGCGCGTCCTCGGCCCCGCTGACGGCCCGGACGCCTGGCTGATCCACTGCCACCCCTCGGCCGCGCAGTTGGCCACGTACGGCGCTGCTGGGGCGACGGTGATCGTGCTCGATCCCGGCATCGAGGAGTGCCTACGGCGGGCGCGCGCTGACCACCGCCCACGGTGGACGGCCGAGGCCATCGGCGAGTGGTACAGCGCGCCCGTGGTGGTCGAGCAGGACGAGCCGACAGCGAGCAGGCCATGGTGATCGAGTACCTGGTACCGGCCATGCTGGTGGACGCATTGCTACTCGTCGCAGTGGCCGTAGTCATCGTGATGTGGATCAACAGGCACTAGGTCAAGCCGACGCGCCGCGTGTGAATGAACGAATGAATAAGTATGCATAACCGGGCGGGGCGGGGTCACGGTGCGTGACCAACTCTCGAGTTTCTCTGGGTCCTGAGACCACGGGACACCCCGCGAGGATTTCGCGGTGGAGTCGATCGGCATCACGGCCGTGCTGCTGGCGCGCCGCTATGACCGGTCGATCCCGCTGGATGCCTGGATGACGCTCAAGCTCGAAGACATCGAGGTCGTGGAGCCGCCGAACCTGGACGATCCCGAGGACCCTACGGCAGCCGCTTGATGCTTCAGGCGGCCGTCGCCAAGTTCTACGGCTGTTCCCCGCTGCACGTCAGGGATCTGACGCTCGGCGAGCTGGACGCCGCGATGAAGCTCGCTGATGAGCTCACCGCGGACTGACCCTCTTTTTTTGCCCTGTATGTAAAGACCTTGGCTAGGTATTGATGTAGGAGGCGCGCGATGGGCAGACCGGCGAACCTGGTCATCCGGATCATCAGCGACGCCAAGAGCGCGGCCGAGGACCTGGACAAGGTACAAGGCAAGCTCGACGGCCTGAACCGCGCCGGGAACTTCGCCGCGATCACCGGGGCCGCGCTGTCCCTCGGCGCGGCCCTGGTGCCGGTGGCCGCTGCGGCGACCGCCACGGGCGCGGCCTTCGCAGGGCTCGGCATCGCGGTGGTCCCGCAGTTTAAGGCGATCACCGAGGCGTCCCAGACCCTTGCCCTGGCCCAGAAACAGCAGGCTGAGGGCTCGGCGTCGGCCGCCAAGACCATGGCTCTGTATCAGCAGCAAGTCGCCGGGATGCCTCAGGCGACCCGCGATACCGCCTCGGCGCTGGCTGACCTGACCACGGCCACGCACAAGTGGTCTGACTCCCTGGCGCCGGAGACGATGCCGATCTTCACGCAGGGGATCAACGGCCTGCAAGCGGCGCTGCCCGCGCTGACCCCGCTGGTGAACGCTGCGGCGCGCGCCGTCGCCCCGTTCGTGGCGCAGTTCGAGGCCGAGGCCAAGTCCGGCGCCATCCTGAAGGTCACCACCCGGCTAGCGGACATGGCCAGCAGGGTCCTGCCATCGCTGATCGGCGCGGCCGTGCAGTTCGGCAAGGGCTTCGGCAACGTCCTGCTGTCCCTCGGCAAGCCAGCCGCCGACTTCTCCGACCAGTTGGAGCGCTGGGGTACACAGTTCGCCGCGCTGACCGGACCGACCCGCGACAACGGCGACGGTATCTCGAAGTTCGCAGAGGCCTGCGACCATGCAGGCAAAACCCTCGTGCCCCTGATCGAGGCGGTCCTACGCCTGGTCTCGAACATGGGACCCCTGCTCGGCGCGACGACGCTACTTGTCCAGGGCTTCGCAGCGATCATCAACGCGGTGCCCACGCCCGTCCTACAGATCCTCGGCCCGGCGCTGATCGCCACGGCCATCGCCGTACGGACGATGACGATCGCCGTCGCAGCACTGGACCTCGCGATGGTCGTGCTCGAATCCCCGGTGCTGGCGATCATCGCAGCGGTCGCACTCGTCGCGGCCGGTGCGATCTACGCCTACACCCACTTCAAGACCTTCCACGACGTCGTGGACACCCTGACCAGCATCATCGTGACCTGTATCCGCATCGCCCTGACGCCGTACAAGGTGGCGTTCCAAGCGGTCGCCGACGTCGTGACCTACCTCTACGACAAGGCAATCAGGCCCCTGATCGACTGGCTGGGCCGCATCGCCGTCCCGGCTGCGATCGGGGCGATGCGCGACGCCTTCAACGGCGTCAAGGACGCAGTGCAGTTCGTCATCGACAAGATCAAGGAGATGGGCGACCTGCTCAGCCACCTGCCTGGTGCGGGGGTCATCAAGAGCATCGTCGGCAAGATTAACCCCTTCTCAATGCTCGCACTTCCGCCCGCCGCCGCCGGACAGCTCGCGCGGGACGCGTCAACGTACGCGGGCCGGGAAACCCTCATGGCCGCGACCAATATCAACTTCTCGATCATGATCGACGGCCAGCAGCTACAGGGGCGCATCACCCGCACGGTAGACGGCGCGCTGACGCGCGACGGCGCGCGCCTGGCGACCTCGGGATGGTACTGATATGGCACCCTGGCCCACGCCCCGCCTCGCGCTGTCCGTCGAGGTCAGCTCTGATCCGCGCGCCACGGCCACGTTCACCGTGACCAACGGCAAAGCAGCCACGGCCACGCTGGACCCCGGCGACGGGACCAGCATCCTGACGGTGCCGCTGACCAACGGGACCGGCACGATCCGGCACGAGTACAGCGACCCGGGCCACCACACCTACACCGCGACCGCCACGGCCGCTTGCCCGGTCAAGTACGCCACGTGGACGGCGCTCGCCGCCGACAATCCGACGTGGGCTGATCTTCCGGCCAAGATCGAGACGTGGGCCGATGCGGACCGTTCGAGCGAGACCGCGAGCACGGCCGTCACGGTGGACGTGGGACCGGCCACGATCTACGCCACCGGCTACGTGCCCCCGGCCGCCGACTGCCCGATGGTCGTGCTCGACGTGTGGATCGGGTCCCCGGACACGGTGGCGTCCTGGACCATCACCCGCAGCGCCCCGAACGCCGAGCCGACCCTCTCCACGGTCATCTACGCCACCGACGCTTTCCCGAACGGCAACAGCGTGGAAGACCACGAATGCCCGCTCGGCGTCCCGGTGACCTACGTCCTGGACGTGACGCGCAAGAACGGCACCGTGGATCACGTCGAGTCCAACGCGGTCATGCTGTCCGGCACGCGCGGCTGCTGGCTGACCTCGACCGTGACCGGGGTGTGTGTGCCGGTCACGGTCGTGTCCTGGGACACCCGCAAGCGCTCGGCCCGCGTCGCCTACCTGGCCGTGGCGGGCCGCCCGGACCCCGTGGCGCTCTCGGACGCTCATCTGTGGCCCTCGGGAACCTGGGTGCTGCGAACGGGCACCAGGGAGGCGCTGGACGCCCTGACGGCGGTGCTGCTCACGCGGCTGGTGCTGCTGCGCACTCAGCCCGCGTCCAGCCTGCGCACGGTCTATGCCTCGGTGGGCGACGTCTCGGAGACCCGGGCCTACCCCGGTGACGGCTCGAACTGGGTCATGGCCGTGCAGGCCGATGTGCAAGAGGTCGCCCCGATCCCGGCCACCGCGCGGCAGGGCTCGACAACGTGGCGCGACGTGGCCGCGCACTGGCCGACCTGGGCGGCGCTCGCTGCCGATATGCCGACGTGGCAGGACGTCAGCGAGTGGCGGCCGGTATCAGCACACAGTGAGGCCGGCGGGCGCGGAGAGTCACCATGAGGCAGACCTCTGCGGCCTGGCGCTACGCCCTGACCGCCTCCCACGGCGTCGCGCTGCGAGTGGACTCCTGGCGCGGCGGGAAGCTGCTGGCCTCCCGCGTGCCCGTGGTCGCGGGGTCCGTGACGTTCGACGACACGGCGACGCTGCGCCGTCAGCTCTCCCTCACCGTGCCGCTGGTGGACATGGACGGGACCCGCTGGGACCCGCGCGACGACCCGGCGCACCCCCTCGCCTTCTACGGCCAGCGGCTCAACATCTGGGCGGGCATCCTCAACCCCACCGGGACCACCGAGGTTCTGAATCAGGGCTGGTACCTCATCGATCAGTGGGAGCTGAACGACTCGGACCAGACGGTGAGCGTGACCGGCGTAGACCTCATGCAGCTGATCGCGGACAACCGGCAGGACTTCCCGGACTCCCCGCCGTCCGGCGCCACCTACGGCAGCGAGCTGATCCGCCAGGCGGACGGCATCCTGCCGGTCTGGATCCACCCGGACGTGGCGGACGCCCCGATCAACACCGCGACCGTGTGGGACCGGGACCGGACCAAGAACCTCGCCGACCTCGCGCGGGCCTGGGGCGTGCGCATCGTCGTAGACGATGACGGCCGCCTGGCCGCGCTCCCGCCCTACCCGGCCGTAGCCGACACCCCGCCGGTCGTGCGGCTGCAAGGCGGCTACTCCGGCACCCTGACCGACCGCAACCGCTCCGGGACCCGCGAGCGGCTGTTCAACGCCGTGACCGTGACGGGCAAGGCCCCTGAGGACGAGTCGGCCGCCGGGCCGTCCGGCACCGCAGAGATCACCGATCCGACCTCACCGATCCGCGTAGACGGGCCGTTCGGCCGCCGCGTCCGCTACTACGCCTCGGACCTGCTCACCACCGATCAGCAGTGCGCCGACACCGCAGCGGCCATGCTCCGCCGCTACAGCGGCCTGTCCCGCGCCGAGACCATCAAAGCCGTGCCGGACCCCTCCCTTGAACTGGGCGACGTCGCGCAGGTCGTGACCGGCGGCAACCCCTGGACCGGCCGAATCCAAGCCCTGACGCTGCCGCTGCTGGCCTCGGACTCCATGGAGGTGGCCATCTCGACCACCCCGCCGGACAACGACGACGGAGGTTCCTGAGATGCCCACGGTCGCCCAGATCCTCAACGAACGCAGAGACCTGTCCGGCGGCGCTCGCTACACCCTGGCGACCGTCACCGCGGCCTCGGCGGGCGTCGCAGAACTCGTAGGCCGGCCAGGGAGCGCCAAGCTCAGGGCTCGCATTCCCGCCGACCTGGCACCGGCCCCCGGTGACCTCGTGCTCGTCCTGGTCGCCCCGGCCGTGACGTGCATCCTCGTCCGATTGGAGAAGGCAACATGACGAAGCAGACCACGTACCTGGGCCTGCCCTACCCCGAGCCGGGCGACGCCCCGCGCGCACCCGACCAGACACAGGCGCTCGCCGAGCGCATCGACACGGTTCTAGGCGCGGGGTTCTGGACCTCGGGGGAGGCGCGTATCCCCGCGCGCAGCGAGGGGACCGCCGTACCGCTGGCGCTCGCGGACGGGGCCGGGCCGCCGCAGGGCTGGACCCTGAACGCGGACGGCACCCTGACGTGTAAGGTCCCTGGCCTGTACCTGGTGGGCGGCTTCGCCTACGTCTTCGAGACCGGCGGACTCGACTTCGTGTGGAGCTACAACATCCACCAGGAGCCAGAGGGCTGGGACCCGCTCGCACAGGTCCTCCTACCGCCCGACGACATCCCGAACATCAGCGGCCCGGTCCGCTGCGCACAAGGCGACGTGCTCTCGGTCCGGGTCGGCTCGACCAGCACGGGCGCGATGAAGGCATGGGCGACCCTGTGGGCGATGCCGTTCCCGGTCGTGGCCGCACCGCCCCAGCTCACCCCACCCAAGCACGCCTACAACCTGGGAGACGCCGGGGGCGCCGGAGGCTGAGACAAGTAAGCCCCCTACCTCATCGCGAGGTAGGGGGCTTACTTCTCGGGCCTACAGATCTTCCCCGGCCTTCAGGCCAGAGATGAACGCCGACCACTCTCCGGCGGTGAACTGCACAGCCGGGCCGTCCGGCTTCTTGCTGTTGCGGACCAGGCGTCCGCCATCGGGGAGCACGGCGGTCTCAACGCACTGACCGCCCTGCCCGTTGCTGTAGGAGGACTTGCGCCACACCAGCGACGCGGTTTCGTATTCGTGTTCGCTCATGAGAGACCTTCCATCGCCGAGGTGATCATTGCCACCGATGCGGCCTGCGGCAACGCTTCGGCACTAACGAGATCGTACGCCAGGCTATACGCCCGGACCTCATCGGCGAGCGCAATTAGGTGGCCAGTGCTCATCGACTCGATGTAGGCAACCATCTCGGTGTCCCGCGTCGTCATGATCGTGAGCGTGCTCCCCATCGCTGCGTGGACCCCGGCGTTGAATGGCAGCACCTGGATGATGACGTTGGGCCGGTTCCCAACCTCGATCAGTTTCGCGAACTGCGCGCGCATCGTCTCGGGCGTTCCTACGGGACGACGTAGTACCGCCTCGTCGAGGATGTGCCAGAGCACAGGCGGGGTGTCGGACATGAGTAAGGACTGCCGTTCGAGGCGAGCGGCCACCAGCGCGTCAACGGACTCGTCTGAATCGAGGGGACGGCCCGCGCGGATCAGCGCCCGCGCATACTCCTCGGTCTGATGCAGCCCGGGAACGAGCTGGTTCTCATACGTGCGGATCTCGATCGCGCGGGCCTCCAACTCCAGGAACGGCCGAGCCCATACAGGGTAAGGATCCTGTTTGATCAGCCCGTGCAGTCGAATAAGCAGGCCATTCGCGTCTAGTGCATCGTCCAGCGCTTTGGCGAAGTGGGGCGATGGGATCCGGGATGCCGTCTCGGTCTGGCTGATCTGCGCCCCCGTGCAGTATGCATGCTGACCTAGCTGCTCCTGCGTCCATCCGCGCTGCTCGCGCAGGCGACGGACCTCGAACCCGAACATGCCTTCGGGCGTCGAGGGGTCGAGTTCACGTGGCGCGACCATCTAACTTCCGTTCCGTTAAGTGCCGGGGGCTCTCTGAGGCTAGCTCGCGGGTCCATTCTGGGTGAAGCAGCCCTCGAACATCATCTACGGAAGACGACCAGATGAACACCCATGCGGACGCCCCGCCGGCAGAGGCGGCGGAGGCATCAGAGCTCGATCTCATTGATCTTTGGTGGGAAGCGAAACAGGCGTACGAGCGGCACTGCGAGCGCTGCCACGCCTGCCCGTCCAAGTATCAGAGCTGCGATGTCGGTCGGGGGCTCCGCATCAAGGCCGTCACGACTGCGAGCGCGGCAGGTACGCGATGGCTATAGCAACCCACGCCAGGCCGGTCACAGTCGAGGAACTGGCCGAGGAACTGCGCAGGGAAGCGCGCGGCCTCTACGACGCTCTGATGGCGCACTGCCGGAACCGAAATTGCCTGCACTGCAAGCTCAATGACTGGGGCGTGCCGGTCGTCAAGCCCGGATACTGCGTCAAGGGCGCGGGCCTTCGCAGCGCCTATGAGGCTGCCTATCTGGCCTGGTACCCCTACAGCCCCCGAGGCGCGAGCGCGGGCCTCGGAAACCTCACCCCAGCACCCTGAGAGGAGACAGGACATGGCCAAGCCAGACCCCAAGGACCCGGAGAACAAGGCGAACAACAACCAGTCCACCGGGCAGAGCTGCAAGTGTGGCGGCTCTGGCGTCATGATCGTCAACGGACAGCGCACTGATTGCGACGGTCCTGGTCCACACTAAGAAGGTGAGCAACCTCTACAGCGGACCAGACGGCGGACTGCACAAGCCGTTCACGTGTGTCAATGGGCTGGTGCTGGCGGAGTACCGCGCGAAGATTCGCGGGGAGTGGACAACGCTTGAGCGGCCCCACACGTGCAAGGTGTGCAACGGGGACGGCTGCCACCCCATCATGCGGCGGCCCGCTCCGCCGGACGAGCGTGAGCCCCCCGAGTCTGGAGCTGTAGAGGACTAGACCGGCCCCCGGCGCGTACCTTCCCCCCAACCGTGGCGCGCGCCGGGGGCCGTGCCATTTTGTGATCAACGATAGGCCTGCGCCTATCAGAACCCTCATTGTGATAGCACACATGAGCGCCACCTCGGCCGCGCTCGGAGGGGGCGGAAACCTGAATTGTCCTACAGGGCATATCAGCAGGTCAGGGGCATGAGCTTGACCTAATACCAGTTGTTGTCGTCCTTGCTGTCGTACAGACCGTCGGCGCTGTAGATGGTCACCTGGCCGCCGGAGCCGTCGGCCTTGGGCGCGGCGGTCGGGGCGGCGGCGCCGAGGGCCGGGCAGGGGGTGGAGGACGCGGCGGCCGCCGTGGTGGCGGAGCCGCCGGCGGCGCCGGTGGCGGACTTGGAGGAGGAACAAGCCGTCAGCCCGGTCAGTGCCAGCCCGCCGACGGCGAACACGGCGCCGAGGCGGCGGGTCAGTACTTGCGACATGGGGGTGCCCTTCTAGGTGAATATCTCCGGGTATGTCGTGACTCGGAGCCGTACCTTCGCGGGTGCGAGTGACTGACAGGCGATCGCCTGGTGAACATTCGTGTTCGGACATCGTGCGGCAGGTGGCATTCCGTGCTCCGGAGTGTTCCTGCCGCAGGAAGGGCCGCCAACCGCCATACCGGCTATGGCCGCCATAGCCGAAGCCCTCGCCGCAGGCCCGGGCTCCGAGTCACCCTCCGGTTCACGGAGTGTTCATCCAGTCCTTCAAACCTGTGTTTCGATGCGCGGGCCGCACATAGCGAGCCGCTATCCACTCCATGCTGAAGAGCGGTCTTGGCGGATGCCCGCGCTTATCCCAAGGTAGGAACCATGGTTGATCATCTCCCTGTCCGCCCCGGACTCCTCGGCAACTTCGTCGGCGGTGCCTGGGGCCCGGCCGCGGCCGGCGGCACGCGGGCGAACGTGAGCCCCGCCGACACCTCCGACGTGCTCGGCCGCTTCGCCGACTCCACGGCCGCCGACGCCACCGCCGCCGTGGACGCCGCCGAGGCCGCGCTGCCGGCCTGGCGCGAGCTCGGGCCGATCAAGCGCGCGGAGTTCGTACGCCGAGCAGAGAGGATCCTCGGCGAGCGCGAGGACGAGTTCGCCCGGGCGATCAGCCGGGAGCAGGGCAAGCTGTACCAGGAGGCGCTCGGCGAAGTGCGGCGCGGGATGGCGATCCTGGACTTCACAGCCGGCGAGGGCCGGCGGCTCAACGGTTACACCACACCGGCCGAGGAACCGCGCACCGTCGCGATGACCTTCCGCCGCCCGATCGGCGTGGTCGGGCTGATCACGCCGTGGAACTTCCCGCTGACCATCCCGATCTGGAAGGTGGCGCCGGCGCTGGTCGCCGGATGCACCAGCGTGCTGAAGCCGTCGCCGTTCACCCCCTATTCGGCGGCGCTGCTGGTGCAGGCCTTCGCCGACGCCGGGGTCCCGGCCGGGGTGCTGAACCTGGTGCAGGGCGACCGCGAACCCGGCGAGGCGCTGACCGACGACGAGCGGGTGGCGGGGATCTCCTTCACCGGCTCGCTGCCGGTCGGCCGCGCGATCCACCAGGCCGGTGCCGGGCGGCTGATGAAGACGCAGCTGGAACTCGGCGGCAAGAACGCGGTGCTGGTGCTCCCGGACGCCGATCTGGACAAGGCGGCGGCCGCGATCGTGTTCGGCGCGTTCGGCCAGGCCGGGCAACGGTGTTCGGCGACCTCGCGGGTCGTGGTCGACGTGCGGGTCAAGGAGGCGTTGCTGGAGAAGGTGGTCGCGAAGGCGGGCGCCCTGAAGGTGGGCAGCCCCTTCGACCCGGCCGCCGAGGTCTGCCCGGTGGTCAACGAGGACCGGATGGACGCCTGCCTGGACGCCGTCGTCAAGGCCCAGGAGGCCGGGGCGAAGGTGGCGGTCGGCGGGCACCGGTTCACCGACGGTGTCCCGGACGGCTACTACGTCCAGCCGACCGTGCTGCGCGACGTCCCCTGGGACTGCGAGATCGCGCAGGAGGAGATCTTCGGCCCGGTGTTGTCGGTCATCGACTGCGACGGCTTCGACGACGCGATGCGCATCTCGAACTCGGTGAAATACGGCATGTCCGGCACCATCTTCACGCAGAACCCGGCCCACATCTTCGAGGCGCTGGAACGCTTCGAGGCCGGCATGCTCCACGTCAACCGGCCCGGCGTCGGCGCCTACGCGCACCTGCCGCACATGGGCGCCAAGCAGTCGCAGTACGGCGCGCCGGAGTGCTCGCCGGAGGTCTGGGACTTCTACACCGAATGGCGGTCGGCGTGCATCAGCTACTGAATCCGCTGGGCCAGGCCAGGGTCATGTCCGCCGCTGAAGCGGTGCAGGCCTTCGTCGAGCCCGGCGCGGTGCTGGGCCTGGGCGGCCAGAACATCAACCGCTGCCCGATGGCGCTGGTGCACGAGGTGGTGCGGCAGGACATCGGCGAGCTGACGGTCGTCGGCTGCAACCTGTCGCTGCCGCTGGACCACCTGGTCGCCGCGGGCCTGGTGGTCCGCACCGAACAGGGCAGCGGCAACCTGGAGAAGTTCGGCACGCTGTTCAGCTGGCGCCGGGCCGTGGAGGCGAACCGCATCGAGGTGCGCGACTACTCGCATCTGTCGATGGCCTCCCGGTTCCTGGCCGGTGCGATGGGCCTGCCGTTCATGCCGGTGCGCTCGCTGCTGGGTTCCTCGGTGCTCGAACGGCTCGTGGCCGAGGACGACGCGGTGGTCATCGCCGACCACTGGAGCGGCGAGCCGGTGGTGCTGGTGCGCGCCTGCACCCCCGACGTCTCGCTGATCCACGCCAACGCCGCCGACACCGACGGCAACGTGGTCATCGACGGGGTGACCAGCCACGAGGTGGACATGGTCCGGGCCTCGCGGCACGTCATCGTCTCGGTGGAGCAGGTGCTGCCGGCCGGCGCGTTCGACGACCAGCCGGAGCGGGTCACCATCTCAGGGGCCTACATCAGCGCGGTCGTGGAGCAGCCCTGGGGCGCCTGGCCGACCAGCGTCTATCGCAAGTACGACTACTACGAATCCGAGATCGACGGCTACCAGAAGAGCGCCAAGGCCGGGGACGAGGGGCCGCGGGCCTTCCTGGCCGAGAACGTCGCGGCGCACGCCGATTTCGACGCCTACCTGGCCGCGACCGATCCCGGCGGGTCGGCGCGGACCGCGATGGCCGAGCAGATGCGGAGCCTGCTGTGACCGTGACCGAACCCGCTATCAGTGCCCTGCCGCGCGAGCTGCTGGTGTTCGAGGGCGCCCGGCAGATCGCCGACGGCGACTGCGTGATCGCCGGCACCGGACTGCCGTTGCTGGCCGGTCTGGTGGCGCAGCGCACGCACGCCCCGCATGCCCGGCTGCTGATCGAATCAGGGGTCGTGTTCCCCAAAGTGGTGCCGACGCCGCTGTCCGTGGTGGACCCGCGGATCATGCACGCGCCGTCCAAGCTGGGCTCGCTGATCGAATCGCTCGGCGGCTTCGTGCAGCGCGGCCTGGTCGCCACCGGCTTCCTGGGCGGGGCGCAGATCGACGCCCGCGCGAACATCAACTCCACCTGGATCCAGCGCGGCTCGGGCCGGGTGCGGCTGCCCGGCAGCGGCGGCGCCAACGACATCGCCTCGCACTGCGCCACGATCGTGGTGCTCACCAGCCACGAGAAGCGCCGCTTCCCGGAGCGCTGCGACTACATCACCTCCCCGGGCTTCCTGGACGGCCCCGGCGCCCGCCGCCGGGCCGGGCTGAACCCGGTGTGGGTGAAGGTGGTCACCGACCTGTGCGTGCTGGAGGGCGACGACACCGAGGGCGAGCTCACCGTCAGTGCCCTGATGCCCGGCGCGACCGTCGAGGACGTGCTGGCCAACACCGGCTTCACGCCCCGGATCGCCGACCACCTCGACGTGGTCGCCACCCCCTCCGCGGAGCACCTGGCGCTGCTGCGCGACGTGCTCGACCCCGACTCCCGTTATTTCCCAGAACGACACAGCCCAGAACGACTGAAGAACGGAAAGCACTGATATGGCCGACGCCACTGAGAAGACCCCCTTCCACTGGAAGTCCAACATCGCGTGGAAGAACCGCGACCGGATCGTGGTCCGCGGCTACGACGTCAACGAGCTCACCGGCAACCTGGACTTCGGCCAGATGCTGTTCCTGGTCCTCAAGGGCGAGCTGCCGACCGAGGCGCAGGCGAAGATCACCAACGCCATGATGGTCTCGCTGGCCGAGCACGCGATGTCCCCGTCCTCGGCCACCGTCCGCTTCGCCACCTCCGGCGGCGCCGAACTCAACGGCGCGGTCTCGGCCGGCGTCGCGGCGATCGGCCGCCTGCACGGCACCGCGGACCGCCCGGCGAACATGTACATCGGCGTCGAGCAGCGCGCCGCCGCCGAGGGCATCCCGATGGAGCAGGCCGCCGCGCTCACCGTCAAGGAGATGCGCGCCCGCCGCGAGAACATGCCCGGCTACCACCACGCGCAGCACATCCGCGACCCGCGCACCGTGCGCCTGCTGGAGCTCAGCGACAAGTGGGGCATCAGCGGCACCTACGTCGCCATCGCCCGCGCCATGGAGGACGCCACCGAGGAAGTCTTCGGCCGCCGCCTGTGGATCAACGGCCCCGGCGCGATGGGCTGCATCGGCCTGGACGCCGGCTACTCCCCGCTGGAGATGAAGGCGATGTTCATCACCGCCCGCACCCTGTCCCTGTGCGCCCACTCGATCGAGGAGTCGACGCGCGAGAAGGGCTGGCGCGCCTCGGAGAACTCCGACATGGTGCAGCCGCTGTCGCTGCAAATGCAGGGGCCGGACTGGTACGACGGCCCGACTGACCGGGAGCTGCCGGCGGGGTTCGCCGAGTAGGCGGCGAGTAGGCGGCGCGCGGGGTAGGCGACTCGCGGAGTAGCCGGCGGTGCTTGGGGCGAGTCGGAGGCGGCGTTCGTATGCGGCGGGCGGAGTGCCGGCGGCGCTTGGTGAGTCTGAAGCGCAGCCTGGCCGATCAGGAGCCGGCGGCGGCGTTCGTGCGCGGCCGTCAGAGGCCGCCACGCTCGGCGTAGTGCGAGCCGCGGCTGGATCCATGGTCGGTCGTCCTACGGTGCCCTCTGGCGCGCCATGGTGACGGCCGGCCAGGTCTGTTTCAGGCCTCGTGATCTTGCGTTGTTGGAATCGGCGTCCAAAGCTGGCTCCGGACGCCGGAGAAGCCCCCGCGACGTGTCGCGAGGGCTTCTCCGTGTGAGAGGTTTTCGGGTCGGGTTACTGGGCGAGCGCCCGGACCTTCTCCGCCTGCGGGCCCTTCGGGCCCTGGGTGATCTCGAACTCGACCGGCTGGTTCTCCTCGAGGTTCCGGTAACCCGAGCCCTCGATGGCCGAGAAGTGGACGAAGACGTCCGGACCGCCGCCGTCCTGCGCGATGAAGCCGTAGCCCTTCTCGCCGTTGAACCACTTGACCGTGCCAGTTGCCATGCTGCGTTCTACCTCGGAAATCACTCCCGCTGTGAGCGGGACCAGTGGATGGGTACCAGTGCTTGTTGCACCGATACCGGTCGAGCTTGGAGTGAGTCCCGATGTGCTTCATGAACCGACTGCCCAGTGCGACCGAGCGTCACGGTAGCACTACCACGGCCGTGACGATAGGTGAAAGGACATGGTGGGCGACGTGTCGTCACTCTCGTGGCGGACAGATCCACCCGGCCACGCGGGGTTCCAGTGGCGTTCCCCGACCGTTCCCGCAGAGGTGGCCGGGGGTGTCGGGGGTGTCCGGGGTTTTCAGAGGTGTTTCGGAGGCCTGGCGAAATTCTCATCCCAGACCGGCGAAGAAACGATCGCTCATCTCCGTGTGGAGCGGGAAACAGAGCGGTTGCGCGTGGTCGATCACGACCAACTCCTGGGTCTCGCCCTCGGACAGCGCGTGCACGCGCTCGGGCGTGAGCCCGGCCAGATCCTCGATCGGCCGCGGCTTGACCCGGCCGAAGATGAGGATCACGAAACGCGGCGCGCTCAGCACGTCCGCGAGCTCCACCTCGGCCACGTCCGCGTCCAGCCCGGTCTCCTCCCGCAGCTCGCGCACGGCCGCCTGCTGCCAGCTCTCGCCCTCCTCGATGAAGCCCCCGGGCAGCCCGATCTCGCCCAGTTGCGGCTCGATGCCGCGGCGCACCGTCAGCAGCCCGGTCCGGCCGTCCGTCCCGATGATCGGCATCATCACCAGCGCCACCGGCGTCGGGTTGCGCCAGGTGGTTTCACCACAGTGCGCACAGGTGCGCGGCCACGTGGCCCCGGGGGCGTAGGCGGTGCCGCAGTAGGAGCAGTGCGAGTTCTGGACCGGCATGGTTCATCAGCGTACGCCGACGGTTCATGGCCTGAACCGTCGGCTCCCGTCAGCCTGTCGTCAGCCTGTCGCAGCCCCGATCAAGCGAGCGAGAACTCGATCGGCTCGGTCGAGGACAACCGCACCCGCCCGGTCAACGCCAGGTGCCGCAGATGCGACCCGGCCTCGCCGAGCGCCAGATGCCGCGCGAAGGTGTCCAGCCGCTCCCAGCCCTTGTTCCACTCCATGCCCTCGGTGATGCTCCACAGCGTCTTGGGCCCCACGGCCAGCTGCCCCTCGATCTGCGCCAGCCGCCGGACGTGGTGCTCGGTGATCTCCGCGGCCCGCCCGGCGACGTCGTCGAAGGGCGCCCGGTGCGCCGGCAGCGCCCGCGTGGTCTTCAGACGTGAGACCTTCTGCAACGACGCCAGGAAGTCGCCCAGCGGGTCGGAGGTGCCGACCACGTGGTCGTCATAGACGGTCACCACCGGCGTGATGCCCGGCAGCACATGGTCTCCGGTCAGCAGCGCCCCGCTGTCCTCCAAGTGGAAGCAGGTGTGGCCGGGGGAGTGGCCGGGGGTCCAGACGGCGCGCAGCGTGCGTCCTGGGACGTCCATCAAGGCGCCGTCCTCGATCAGCACGTCTGGCACCGCCGGCTTGGCCCCGGACGGGATCGCCGCCGCGGCGTTCGCGATCGCGTCGGCGGGCGCCCCGCACAGTTCCAGCAACGCCTTGTAGCGCTTGGTCCACGGCTCGCGCTCGGCGGTCCGGACCAGGTCGACGACCTTCGCGTCGGCCTCGTGCAGCGCCACCCAGCACCCGCTCAGTTCCCGGATACGCCCGGCCAGCCCGTGGTGGTCGGGATGGTGGTGGGTGACGAGCACGCCGTGCACGTCGGAGATCGAGGTGCCGATGGCCTCCAGCCCTTGCTCCAGCGCCGCCAGCGAGCCGGGATCGTCCCACCCGGCGTCGATGAGGACGGGGCCGCCCGCGGTCGTCTCCAGGGCGTAGACGAGCGTGTAGCCGAGCGGGTTGTCGGGGAAGGGGACGCGGATCGACCAGACGCCGGGGAGCTCTTCGCCGGGGGGCCGAGTAGTACCGGGCGCGGCGTCCTGCATGCGGTGCTCCTTCGCTCAACGGTGATGGGAACACGTTCTCATGGCTAGTTAGCAAGGCGAAAGGTTCACTCCCGCCAGCCCCGGCCAGACGGTCATTGAGCTTGCCCGTGGGAACTGGTATCTGTTCTAACGGGCCGCCTTCTGACGGCCAGTCAGCATCACGAGAGGCAATCACGAGAGGCACTCGGCAATGGGCACCGTGACCGAGCACGCGAAACTGTTCATCGGCGGCTCCTATGTCGACCCGGCCACCGACGCGAAGCTGGAGATGATCTCGCCGGTCACCGAGGAGGTCTTCGGCCGCACCCCCGAGGCCGCCCCGGCGGACATGGACCGCGCGGTCGCCGCGGCCCGCCACGCCTTCGACGACGGCCCGTGGCCGCGGATGAGCGTGGCCGAGCGGGTGGAGATCCTGCGCCGGCTGCGGGACCGGTACGAGGCCCGCTCGGAGGAGCTGGCGAAGCTGATCAGCTCCGAGACCGGATCGCCGTACTCGTGGTCGATCCTGGCCCAGGTGTGGGCGCCGATCATGATTTGGGACTACTTCCTGAACATGGCCGCGGACTACCCGTGGGAGGAACTGCGGCAGGGGTTGCTCGGGCCGACGCTGGTGCGCAGCGAACCGGTGGGCGTGGCGGCCGGGATCGTGGCCTGGAACGTGCCGCAGTTCATCACGGTGAGCAAGATCGCCCCGGCGCTGGTGGCCGGCTGCGCGGTGGTGGTGAAGCCGTCGCCGGAGACCGCGTTGGACTCGTACCTGTTGGCGGACATGGCTTTGGAGGCCGGGCTGCCGGAAGGCGTGCTGAACATCGTCCCGGCGGGCCGCGAGAACAGCGCCTACCTGGCCGCGCATCCGGGGCTGGACAAGATCGCCTTCACCGGCTCCACGGCCGGCGGCAAGGCCGTCCTGGCGGCCGCCACACCGAACCTGACGCGGGTGACGCTGGAACTCGGCGGCAAGTCGGCGGCGATCATCCTGCCGGACGCGGATCTGGGTACTGCGATCCCGGGACTGTTGCCGAACTCGTATATGAACAACGGGCAGGCCTGCGTCGCGCAGACGCGGGTGCTGGTGCAGCGTGACCGGTACGCCGAGACGGTCGAGGCGATGGCCGAGGCTGTCAGGGGTCTGAAGACCGGCGATCCGCTCGATCCGGAGACACAGATCGGGCCGTTGGTCGCGCAGCGACAGCGGGACCGCGTGGAGTCCTACATCGCCAAGGGTGTGGGTGAGGGCGCACGGGTGGTCGTCGGCGGCGGACGGCCGGCGGGTCTGCCGAAGGGTTGGTTCGTCGAGCCGACGCTGTTCGCGGACGTCGACAACCGGATGGTGATCGCGCAGGAGGAGATCTTCGGTCCGGTGGTGGCGATGATCCCGTACACGGACGAGGCGGACGCGATCCGGATCGCCAACGACTCGGACTACGGGCTGTCGGGCTCGGTGTGGTCGGCGGACGTGGAACACGGACTGGACGTGGCGCGTCGGGTGCGGACCGGGAACTACGGGGTCAACACGTTCGGGATGGAGTTCAACTCGCCGTTCGGCGGCTTCAAGCAGTCCGGGATCGGGCGCGAGTTCGGGCCCGAGGGGCTGCGGGCATACCTGGAGACGAAGACGATGCATCTGCCGAACGGCTATACGCCGGAAGGGTTTTGAGCGGTGACGGAGACCAAGTGGCGGGTGACGGTCGATACGGACCTGTGCATCGGGTCCGGGGGGTGCGTGCTGCGCGCGCCTGAGGGGTTCGAGCTGGACGCGGCTCGGCAGTCTTGTCCGCGGCACGCGGTGCTGGGGGTTTCGGACGAGGTGCTGGATGCCGCGGAGAACTGTCCGGTGGAGGCCATCGCGATCGTGGAGGAGGGGAGTGGGATCGCGGTTTTCCCTCCCGCGGATTGAGGCTTCGCCGGCCCGTGATCCTTTGGCTGGCTCACTTTGGCCGACCTCTTCGGCTGACCAAATCCTTGACTGAGTCATTGACTCAGTCAAGGATATTGGCCTACCGTGGGCGCATGGTGGATCTCGCGCCCGCTGTGGCTGCCGTGCGTTCGTTCAATCGCGGCTATACGAAGGTCATCGGCGTCCTCGAAGAGGGACTGCTTCAGAGCTCGTACACACTCACCGAGGTCCGCGTCCTGTTCGAGATCGCGCACGCCGGGCCGGACGGTTCGAGCGTCGCCCGGATACGGGAGGACCTCGGGCTCGATCCCGGGTACCTGAGCCGGATCCTGGCGCGGTTCGACAACGAGGGACTGGTGGTCCGGGGGCGGGCCCCCGAGGACGCGCGTAAGGGGACTGTCGCGCTGACGGAGCGTGGGGCCGGGGTTTTCTCAGGGCTCGATGAGCGGTCGAGTGAGCAGGTCGCGGCTTGGCTGTCGCGGTTGGGGGCCGGGGAGCGGGCGCGGCTGGTCGAGGCCATGGGCCAGATAGGGGCGTTGTTGCAGCTTGAAGGGGCTGCTGCGCAGGACCCGGGTTCCGCCGGTACTGGCACCGGTACCGGCACGGGTATTGGCGCTGCCGTCGGCGCAGGCGTGGGTACCGGGGTGGGTGCCGGCGTCGGAGCTGGCGCCGGAACCGGCGCGGGCGTGACGCTCCGTGCGCCGCGGCCCGGTGACTACGGCTGGGCCGTGGAGCGCCACGGGGCCCTGTACGCGGCCGAGCGCGACTTCGACGAGAGCTTCGAGGCCGACGTCGCCCAGATCGTCGCCGACTACGCGCGTTCGCACGACCCGGAGCGCGAGGCGTTCTGGATCGCCGAGGCGCTGGGACGGCGCGTCGGCTGCGTCGCGCTGGTGCGCCGGCCGACGGACGACGGCGTCGACACGGCGCAACTCAGGATTCTGTTGGTCGAGCCCTCGGCGCGGGGGTTGGGGGTGGGCTGGCGGCTGGTCGAGGAGTGCGTGGCGTTCGCGCGCAAGGCCGGGTACCGGCGGGTGGTGCTGTACACGGTGGACGGACTCAGCGCCGCGCACCGGATCTATCGGGCGGTGGGGTTCGAGATCGTGCAGCAGGAGGCGGTGCAGATCTGGGGGCATCATTTGGTTGAGCAGGAGTGGCGGTTGGCGTTGGGTTAGCGCCTGGCACCGCCTTCCGCATAGCAGGGCCTTCCACATGGCAGGATGGTCGCGCCATGGACCTCCCCGCCGACCTCGCCGCGTCCCTCGAAGCCGCCACCGCCGACCTCTCGTTGCGCGAGTTGGAGGCCTCCGTCGACCGCCTGATCGCCCGCTACCGGACCCCCGGGCGCGCCGATCGCCCGATCCTGTCCGGTGCCGTCGACGCCGCCGCGTATGCCGCATACCGGATGCCCGCCACATGGAGTGCGGTGCGTGCGGCCCTCAGTGCGACCGCCGCGCGCCTGCCGGGCTTGGCGCCGCAGACTCTCGTGGACGTCGGCGGCGGGACTGGTGCGGCGGCGTGGGCGGCGGCCGGCGTATTCGGTGACACGCTCAACGACATCACCGTCCTCGACCAGGTGCCCGAAGCGCTCGACCTGGGTCGGCGGCTGGCGCGCGACGCGTTCTCGGGCGCGCTGCGGCACACGGACTGGCGCCAGGTGCGCTTCCCCGCTGAGATCCCAGCCGCCGACCTGGTGACCGTGTCGTATGTCCTGAGCGAGCTGGCCCCCGAGGCGCAGGAGGCACTGGTCCGGGCGTCAGCGGCAGCCGGCGAGACGATCGCGGTGATCGAACCCGGCACCCCCGACGGCTACCAGCGGATCATGGCGGCGCGCGACGTACTCACCGACATGGGCCTGCACATCGCCGCCCCCTGCCCCCACTCCCAAACCTGCCCGCTGCTCGGCACCCGCGACTGGTGCCACTTCGCCTCGCGCATCCACCGCACACCCCTGCACCGGCGCCTCAAGGGCGCCGATCTCGGGCACGAGGACGAGAAGTTCGCATACGTCGTGGCGACCCGCGAGCCGCTCGCGCCGGCGGCGCCGGCCCGCATCCTGCGGCACCCGCAGATCCGCAAGGGTCTGGTGATGATGCAGCTGTGCCAGCCGGACAGCACGATCGCGCAGGCGCTCGTCTCCAAGCGGCAGGGGGATACGTACCGCGCCGCGCGGGATGCTGATTGGGGCGGCACCTGGACGCCGCCCGTCAGCCTTAGCGAATCCGTCAGTCCCGCACGTACCGCACCCGAGTCCGGGCGGCCTTGACCGCGGCCTGCGCCGCCAGCTCCTCGGCATCCGGCCGCGAGGTGTCCAGCTCCCGCTGCCGCCGCAGCCTCGATCGCGCAGCGGCGGACCTCGACGTTCGGTTCGGCCGCGATGCGCGCGACGGTCGGTTCCCGCACCACCCACTGCGGGACGATGCGTCCGTGCCAGAAGTACGCGCTGAAGCCGTCCCGGTACGCCAGCGCCGGGCCGTTCTCCGCGTGCAGGCGGCCCTCGCGGTCCAGTGCGCGGATCGACGGCCGGTCGCAGACCACTGCCACGCCCTGGAACGGCCACCACCAGCCGGCCGTGCGGGCCGCCATGACCAGGCCCTCGACCGCGCGCAGCGAGTCGCGGCTGTGGAGCCGGGACAGGGCGTCGTGCAGGGCCAGTTCCTGGAGGTGGTCGCGCTGGTTGCGGGCCCAGGCCAGGGTGGTGCGGGCCTGGCTGTGGAGCGGCAGCCGGGGGCGGTCGGTGATCTGGGCTTCCGAGGCGCTGATCGCCTCCATCGCGATCCGCAGCCCCTCGCGGCGGTGGCCGAAGGCGGTGTGGTCCCAGAACGCGGGCCGGCCCCACGTCGCCATGGACGCCTCGACCTGCGCGCGCTGCGTCCGCCCCGCCGACTGCGGGACACCGGCGTCGATCTCCGGGGTCTTGGCGTCGCGGGTGGTGAAGGCCAGGCCGAGGGCCGCCGAGCGGATGGCACCGTCGACGCGCTCGTTGTCGGGGAACCGTACGGCCTCGGAGGCACGCTGCCAGGCCCGGTTGGAGTACATCAACGACGCCGCGCGCCTGGCGCTGTGCCGTGCCTGGACCCACACCTTGTCCGAAGCCCGCACCGCAGCCCGCCCCGCGCGGGTCGCCAGCACGCCGGCCACGATCGCGCCGAGTGCCGGATCCGGCACCCAGACCACGGTGCGCGGCTGGGTCAGGCCGGCGCACTCGTACGCCAGCGCGATCCCGAACTCGGCCTCGTCCCGGTCGGCGGGCTCCGTGCACGCCTGTACCGCCAGCCACTCGCGCCGGACTTCGTGGAGCTCGTAGAGCCAGTCGCCCATGTGGGATACGCGGGCTCCCATGTCGTCACCTCCTTGGGCCACCGATGGTGACAGGGGGTTGCGACGGGTGACGGCCGGTTTTCGGCGCAAGGGCTTTTCTCCCCGCGCGGCGGTGGGGCCGGAAGCCTCCTCGCCCGACGGCGGCGGCTTGCCCTAAGCGCCCCTACTCCGCTCCCGCCGCCTGCGAAACCAGCGTGCAAGCCGTGTCGATATCCGCCTTTACCTGCGAAATCGAGGCCCGCCCCGACAGCCAGGTGATCAGCGTCGAGTGCCACGTGTGCGTCACGACCCGCACCGCCGCCAGTTCCGCCCGGGTCAGCTGTCGGCCGGCGTGGATGGCGTCGCCGATGACGTCGGTGATCAGGCGGTTGACCGAGTCCACTTCGGCGGAGACGGAGCGGTCGGCGAAGGTCAGGGCGCGCATCATGGCCTCGGCCAGGTGTGGTTCGCGCTGGAGGGCCTTGAAGGTGCGCATCAGTGTCTCGGCGACGCGCTCGCCCGGGTCGGTGCTGATCGGGGGCTTGCGGCGGAGCTGGTCGTGCAGTTGCTCCAGTTGGTCCTGCATGGTGGCCACCAAGAGGTGGATCTTGGAGGGGAAGTAGCGGTAGAGGGTGCCCAGTGCCACCTCCGAGAGCTCGGCCACCTCGCGCATCTGGACCGCGTCGAAGCCGCCGCGGGCCGCCAGCTGTTGGGTGGCGCGCAGGATGCGCTGGCGGCGGGCTTCCTGGCGCTCCGTCAGGGCCGGAACCGGGGACGGTGCCGAAGCGGGGGTGCCGGTCGGGGCCGACGCGTCAACCGTCATGGGCGTTCCTCAACCTCTGGGTCCTCAAGTGTTCGTTCCCGGCTGGGCTCTGGCGCGGACACAGACCGTTTCCGTCCTGGTAGCCGGATGTGAACCGTCTGTGAACTGTGTCACGTCCCAACTCTGCCACCTGCGGCGCGGGCGGAGTAGGAACTTGTTCTAGATTAGCGCCACGGATTATGCTCCGTTGACCCGCTCGTGACGCCGTCTAAGCCGTGAAGGCGGGACACGGACTTACGGAGCGAGGTGATGGAGCATGGATGATGGCCGACTACGCATAGCCTTGCTCGCATACAAGGGCAATCCCTTCTGCGGCGGCCAAGGCGTCTACGTCCGGCACCTCTCCCGTGAACTCGCCCGCCTGGGCCACACCGTCGAAGTGCTGGCCGGCCAGCCGTATCCGGTGCTGGACCCCGAGCCCGGCGTCAAGCTCACCGAGATAGCCAGCCTGGACCTGTACCGCCAGCCCGACCCGTTCCGCACCCCCAAGCGCGAGGAGTACCGCGACTGGGTGGACATGCTGGAGGTCGGGACGATGTGGACCGCCGGATTCCCCGAGCCGCTGACCTTCTCGCTGCGTGCGCTGCGCCACCTTCAGGGCCGCCGGGGTGAGTTCGACGTGGTCCACGACAACCAGAGCCTGGGCTACGGGCTGCTCGGCATGCCGCGCCTGGGCTTCCCGACGCTGGCGACCATCCACCACCCGATCCAGGTGGACCGCGAGCTGGAGCTGGCCGCCGCGCCGGGCCGGGGCAAGCGCGCGTCGGTGCGCCGCTGGTACGCCTTCACCAGGATGCAGACCCGCGTCGCGCGGCGGCTGCCGGAGATCATCACCGTCTCGTCCTCGTCGGCCGTGGAGATCGGCGAATACCTCGGCGTGCCGCGGCGGCGGATCACCACGATCCCGATCGGGGCCGACACCGACACCTTCTCGCCGGATCCGTCGGTGGCCAAGGTCCCGGGGCGGATCGTCACCACGGCCAGTGCGGACGTGCCGCTGAAGGGCCTGCTGCCGTTGGTGGAGGCGCTGGCGAAGGTGCGGGTCGAGAACGAGCAGGCGCATCTGGTGGTGGTCGGCAAGGCCAAGCAGGACGGCGTCGTCGCCAAGGCGATCGAGCGCCTGGGGCTGACCGGCTCGGTGCGGTTCGTGCACGGGATATCCGACGCCGAACTCGTCGACCTGATCCGCTCGGCCGAGGCGGCCTGTGTGCCCTCGCTCTATGAGGGCTTCTCGCTGCCCGCGGTCGAGGCCATGTCCTGCGGTGCCGCGCTGGTGTCCACCACCGGCGGGGCGATCCCCGAGGTGGCGGGCCAGGACGGCCGGACCACCCTCGCGGTGCCGCCGGGCGACCCGTCGGCGCTTGCCACCGCCTTGACCCGGGTACTGGGGGACGCGGATCTGCGGGCCCGGTTGGGCGCGGCGGCACGGGAACGTGTTCTGGAACGGTTCACGTGGCGCGCCGCGGCGATCGCCACCGCCGAGCGCTACCGCGCGCTCCTCACAGCCGGCCGGGATCCGATCGACTGGGACCGGATGGCCGCCGACAGGCTCCGTCGCGGACGAAAGGCAGGGGTCTGACGTGCTCACCGTGGACTTCGAGAAGTTCCCGATCAACAAGGGCGAGAAGGTCCTGGACATGGGCTGCGGCTTCGGCCGGCACGCCTTCGCGCTGCTGCGTCAGGGCGCTGACGTGGTCGCCCTGGACTACAGCCAGGACGAGGTCGCCGAGGTGACCAAGTGGTTCGCCGCGATGCGGCTGGCCGGGGAGGTGCCGGCCGGCGCCGGCGCGATCGCGGTGCGCGGCACCGCCTACGGGCTGCCGTTCGCCGACGGCACCTTCGACGCGATCGTCGCCGCCGAGGTGCTGGAGCACCTGCCCGACGACCGGCTGGCGATGGCCGAGCTGGTGCGGGTGCTCAAACCCGGCGGGCGGCTGGCGGTGACGGTGCCGCGCTGGTTCCCGGAGAAGGTCTGCTGGGCCCTGTCCGATGCCTACCACGAGGTCGAGGGCGGCCACATCCGGGTCTACAAGCGGCGCGAGATGGTCGACAAGCTGCGCCAGGCCGGTGTGGTGCCACGGGAACTGCACCACGCGCACGCGCTGCACGCGCCGTACTGGTGGCTGAAGTGCGCGGTGGGGGTCGACAACGAGAACGCCCCGGTGAAGGCGTACAAGAAGCTCCTGGAGTGGGACATCATCAAGGCCCCGGCCCTCACCCGCGCCAGCGAGGCGCTGCTGAACCCGGTGCTGGGCAAGAGCCTGGTCGTCTATGCCACGAAGCCGGCCGCATGACGTTCGGGCCCGTAACGGAGTCCGGAGAACTCGCCGCCGCGGCGGAACTGCTGGCCTGCGAAGGCGTTCTGAGCGCCGAGCAGGTCCGGACCACAGTCGCGGGGATAGCCGCGCTCCAGCGGCCGGACGGCGCGATCCCGTGGTTCCACGGCGGCCATCTGGACCCCTGGGACCACATCGAGGCGGCGATGGCGCTGGACGTTGCCGCGCTGCCGGACCGCGCGCTGGCGGCCTACCGGTGGCTGGCGGCGTCACAGAACTCTGACGGTTCCTGGTACGCCGCCTACGCCGACGCGCCGGCCGGGGTGAGCGAGCCGACCAACCGGCTGTGCGAGACCAACTTCAGCGCCTATCTCGCGGTCGGCGTCTGGCACCACTGGCTGGCCACCGGTGACGAGGACTTCCTGGCCGAGATGTGGCCGCCGGTGCGGCGCGCGATGGACTTCGTGCTGAGCCTTCAGAGCCCGGGCGGCGAGATCGTGTGGTGCCGGGACGAGCAGGGACGCGAAGCCGACGAGGCGCTGCTGACCGGCTGCTCGTCGATGTACCAGGCGCTGCGCTGCGCGCTGGCGATCGCCGAGCGGGTCGGGAGCGGGCGGCCGGACTGGGAGCTGGCCTGCGGCCGCCTGGGGCACGCGCTGGCCGCGCACCCGGAGCGGTTCGCGGATAAGGGCACGTACTCGATGGACTGGTACTACCCGGTGCTCGGGACGGCGCTGCGCGGCCAGGCGGCCGAGCGGCGGATCGCAGCGGGCTGGGACGCCTTCGTGGTCCGCGACCTGGGGGTGCGGTGCGTCTCGACGAACCCGTGGGTCACCGGCGGCGAGACGTGCGAACTGGCGCTGGCGCTGTGGGCGATCGGGGATGCCGAGCGGGCGCGGATTTTGTTGCGGGACATCCAGCACCTGCGGGACGACGCCGACGGGATGTACTGGACCGGCCGGGTCTACGAGGCGGACGACGAGGGGCACCGGCCCGCGATCTGGCCGCGGGAGAAGACGGCCTGGACCGCGGGCGCGCTATTGCTGGCGCTGGCCGCGCTCGCCGAGGAGAAGGCGACGGTCGCGGTGTTCGGCGGCGACGGTCTGCCTGAGGGGATGCTGGTGGCGTGCTCGGTCGCGGAGTGCGTGGCGGTCTGAGAACCCCCGCGCGACCCGGTTGAAGACCGGGCCGCGATCGCCGTTTCAGCTGTTGCAAGCCGTGTTCATCAGGGTGAAGTCCTTGGTGGTCTGCGGAATCGTCTGGCTCATCCCCGCGGTGTCGCCGTTGGAGTAGTCCGTCGCGAACGTGTCCCAGCTCTCCGCCAGGTTCTGGATCGCGGTCTGCACCGCCGGGTCGGTGGCCGTGGCCGCGTCGGCGTTGAGCTTGGTCGCCAGGTCGTGGTCGGCCTGGATCTCGATGTCCTTGTTGCCGGTGCCGGCCGGGTTCGACTTGTTGAAGGCGTTCACGTCCGCCAGGGCCTGGGAGCAGCCGGCCTTGCCCCCGCCGGCCGGGCTCGGCGGCCCGCTGCTCGTCGTCACGGACGTCGTCGGGCTCTGCGAACCGTCGCTGTTCGGCACGTTCCCGGACGCAGCCTGGGAGGTCGGCGTCGTCGCGGTGGCCGGGCCGGCGCCCGAGGACGACGACGTGCCCGGCCCGGCCTGCGGCGAGTTGGAGTGCATCAGCTGGGTGACGCCGAACGTCGCCAGCGCGCTGACCGCCACCACCGCCAGCACGCCGAGGCCGATCTTCAGGCCGTTGCCGTTGCCGTTCCCGTTGCGCGGCGGCGGGCTCAGCGTCGGATTGGCCAGATACGGCGTCGAACTCGTCGGGTAGGGCGGCGAGCCCTGCGCATTTGGCTGGTTCGTCAGCGCGCGCGTCGGCGGGACGAACGGCATGGGCGGGGTCGGGATGGACGCGATGGTGACCGCCGGGCCCGCACCGGTGGGCGCGGTCCCGTTCACCATCGCCAGCGCGGCCTGCACCGACGGCCGCTGCGCCGGGTCCTTCGCCAGCAGCCCGGCCAGCAGCGCCGTCAGCCGCTCGGCGTTCTTCGGCGGTGCCGGCTGGTCGAACAACACCGCGGTCATCGTGGCGGTGGGGGAGTCGCGGCGGAACGGCGAGACGCCCTCCACCGCCTGGTAGAGCGTGACGCCCAGGGAGAACAGGTCCGAGGACGGACCGGCCTCCTGGGCGCGCGCCCGCTCCGGCGCCAGGTACTCCGCCGAGCCGACGACCGCGCCGGTCATCGTCAGCGAGGTGTCGTTCTCGTAGTGGGCGATGCCGAAGTCGGTGAGCAGCACCCGGCCGTCCTCGGCCAGCAGCACGTTCGCCGGCTTCACGTCGCGGTGCACGATCCCGGCGGCGTGCGCGGCGTCCAGGGCGCGCAGCATCGTGTCGGCCACCTTCGCGGTGTTCGCCACGCTCAGCGGGCCGTGCTCGCGCAGGTGCTCGTCCAGCGACATGCCGGAGACCAGCTGCATCACGATCCACGGCGCGTCGTCGTCGATCACCACGTCGTGCACGGTCACGATGCCCGGCTGATCCCGCAGCCGCGCGGTGTTGCGGGCCTCGCGCTCGGCCCGCCGCAGCCGCTCGGCCAGCTGCTCGTCGGACAACATGAACGGCAGCGACACCTCTTTGATCGCCACGTCGATGCCCAGCGTCTGGTCGTGGGCCCGCCACACGCGGCCCATGCCTCCGGCACCCAATCGGTCGACCAGACGGTACCGGCCGCCGACCAGGCGGCCGGGTTGAGACTTGTCGGTCATGATCTGTATCCCCCACAAGATCGCCCGGGTCGACTGTGATTCCGACTTCGGACAGACTACGGAAGCGGGGTAATGATCACATCCGCCGAAGTACTCAGGAAGGGTTGCGTCTATGTCCTATCCCGACCCGCGCTACTTCGCCGACACCGGCGATGTTAGCGCCACGTTCCGCCCGGCCGACGCCGAGCCGGAGATCGCCTTCGCCTCCGGCGGCACTTGCAGCCTGCTGTCCACCTCGGACAGCTCCGACGGCTTGTACGGGCTCTACCGTTGGGACTTCGCCGCCGCACCGAGTGGTCCGGGTACTCATTTCCACAAGACGATGAGCGAGGCGTTCTTCATCCTGAAGGGCGCGGTGCGCCTGTTCAACGGTGAGAAGTGGGTGGAGGCGACGCCCGGCGACTACCTGTTCGTCCCGCCCGGCGGGCTGCACGCGTTCCGCAACGAGTCCGGCGAGCCGGCCTCAATGCTGCTGATGTTCGCCCCCGGCGCGCCGCGTGAGAACTACTTCCGCGGGTTGGTGGACGGGTTGCAGAACACGATGGGTCAGGCGTTCTTCCTGGAACACGACCAGTACAACGTGCAGGACTGAATCTGCTGCCGCAGGCGTGTCGATCCGCCGCGGTCCCCGTTCGACCTATGGGTGAACGGGCCCGGACGGGGCCCGGAGGAATCGCTAGGAGACCGACCATGAAGTACATGCTGATCTTCCGCGCCGACGACACGGCGCTGGCGTCGATGGGCCAGACCGACTTCGGCAAGATGATCGAGACCGTCGGGCAGTTCAACGACGAGCTGATCCGCGCCGGCGTCCTGCTGGCCGCCGAGGGGCTGGCCGAGCCGGACGACGGCGTGGTCGTCGACTACTCCGCCGAGCCGCCGATCGTCACCGACGGCCCCTACGGGGAGACCAAGGAGCTGTTCAACGGCTTCTACATCCTCAACGTGGCCTCGAAGGAGGAGGCCGTGGAGTGGGCCAAGCGCTCCCCGATCACCGGGCCCGGGTTCAAGGCCGAGATCCGGCGGGTGACCTCGATCGAGGAGATGCCGCAGGACAACGAGTGGATCAAGAAGGAGCGGGCGTGGCGCGAGGCCACCGGGCAGCTCTGAGCGCGATGGTGGGGCCGGGATCGGGCTCGGGTTCGCACGCGGGGCGGGGCTCGCGTGCGAACCGGGCTGGTCACGTCAACCGGAGCCGGTCGTGACCGAACCTGCCGCGCCGGAACCCGCCGGCCGTGCCGCCGTGGCCGCGGTCTGGCACATAGAGTCCGCCCGCATCGTCGGCGCGCTGGCCCGTTACACCGGCGACTTCGCGCTGGCCGAGGACGTGGCGCAGGAAGCCCTCGCCGAGGCGCTGGTCACCTGGCCGCGCGAGGGCGTCCCGCGCCAACCGGCCGGCTGGCTGCTCACCGTCGGCCGCCGCCGCGCGATCGACCACTTCCGTCGGCACGCCGTCCAGGACCGCAAGTACGCGGCCCTGGCTCAGGAGCTGGGCGAGGGTGGTGTGGCCACCGGCGGCGCGCCGAACGATCCGGCGCGCGATGGCGGTGAGGTGTTGTGGGACCCGGACCAGATCGACGACGACCTGCTGGCCCTGATGTTCGTCTCCTGTCATCCGGTCCTGTCCCGCGAAGCCCGGGTGGCCCTGACGCTGCGCGTGGTGGGCGGCCTGACCAGCGACGAGATCGCCCGCGCGTTCCTGGTGCCGACCGCGACCGTGCAGGCCCGCATCACCCGCGCGAAGAAGGCGCTGGCCGCGGCCGGCGTCCCGTTCGAGGTCCCGCCGCCGGAAGAGCGTGCCGAGCGGCTGGGCTCGGTCCTGACCGTGGTCTACCTGATCTTCACCGAGGGCTCCTCAGCCAGTGCCGGCGACGCCCTGATCCGTCAGGACCTGGCCGGCGAGGCGCAACGCTTCGCCCGCATGCTGACCCGCCTGGTGCCGGACGAACCGGAGACCCACGGCCTGCTGGCCCTGCTGGAGCTGACGGCCGCCCGCTTCCCGGCCCGTGTCGCCCCGGACGGCGAGCCGGTCCTGTTGGCCGACCAGGACCGCCGCCTGTGGGACCACGCCGCGATCCGGCGCGGCCGCGCGGCGCTGGCTCAGGCCCGCCGCGGCGAGCGCGGCGTGGGGGCGTACGGCTTGCAGGCGATGATCGCCGAATGCCACGCGGTCGCGACGTCGGTCCAGGACACGGACTGGGAACGGATCGTCACCCTCTACGACGCCCTCGGCCGCCTGACCCCGTCCCCGGTCGTGGAGCTCAACCGCGCGGTCGCGGTCTCGATGGCGCGCGGACCCGCCGCCGCACTGGCGCTCGTGGACGAGTTGCAAGGTCCGCTGGCGAACTCGTATCTGTTGTCCAGCGTGCGCGGCGAACTGTTGATCCGGTTGGAGCGCTTCGCGGAGGCGCGCACGGAGCTGGAACGCGCCATCAAGCTGTGTGGGAACGAGCGGGAGCGGGCGGTGCTGGAGGGCAAGCTCGCCGCTCTCGATGCATAGCGCGCCTAAAGTCGGATAGGACCTAAAGACGCATAGCGCCTAAACCCGTCGCAGCACCCTGAGCGACCCGGTCACCGACTCCTCGACGAAGTCGCCCGACTCCAACGCCCGCAGATAGACGCGATACGGCGCCTGACCGCCGTCCGCCGGGTCCGGGAACACGTCGTGGATGACCAGCACGCCGCCCGGCGCCACGTGGTGGGCCCAGCCCTCGTAGTCGCCCCCCGCGTGTTCGTCGGTGTGGCCGCCGTCGATGAAGACCAGGCCGACCGGGGTGTTCCAGAGCCGCGCCACGACCGGGGAACGGCCGACGATCGCGACCACCCGATCCTCGACCTCGGCCTTGTGCAGGGTGCGGCGCATGGTGGGCAGGGTGTCCATCAGGCCCACTTCGGGGTCGACCAGCTCCGGGTCGTGGTACTCCCAGCCCGGCTGCTGCTCCTCCGAGCCGCGGTGGTGGTCGACGGTGACCACCACCCGGTCCGCGGTGGCGGCGGCCGCGGCCAGGTAGATCGTGGACTTGCCGCAGTACGTGCCGATCTCCAGCAGGTCGCCGATCTTCGCGGCGCGCTCGGCCGCCTCGTACAGGGCCAGGCCCTCGGCGGGCGGCATGAAGCCGGGGGCGGCTTCGGCGGCGGCGCGCAGCTTTTGATCCATGGCGTCACTCTATCTTCCGAATAACTGAAACGTGTTCTACTATCCGCCACGTGGCTTCAGTGACCGCCGGAATCGGCTCCATAGGGATCACCAGTGAGCACCGCGACCTCGCCGAGGCGGTCAGGGGGTGGCTGGCCCGGGCCGTGCCGCCGGCCGCCGTGCGCGCGGCGCTGGACGCCGAGCAGGAGGAACGGCCCGCGTTCTGGGCCGAACTCGCCAAGCAGGGGCTGCTCGGCAACCACCTTCCCGAGGACGTCGGAGGCGCGGACGCCGGGCTGCTGACGCTGGCCGTCGCGCTGGAGGAGACCGGCCGCGCGGCCACCCCGGGACCGTTCCTGCCGACGGCGATCGCGAGCGTCTTCCTGGCCGACAGCGGCGGAAAGGCCAACGCCGACGTGCTCCGCGGCATCGCCGACGGCAGCACGACGGCGGCCGTCGCGACGGATCCCGGCACGCTCGTCGCGGAACCCGTGAACGGCGGCTACACACTCGACGGTTCGGTAGAACCGGTTATCGG
This sequence comes from Catenulispora pinisilvae, assembly GCF_015356865.1. GTDB lineage: Bacteria > Actinomycetota > Actinomycetes > Streptomycetales > Catenulisporaceae > Catenulispora > Catenulispora pinisilvae. The sequence goes on along the minus strand of NZ_JAAFZA010000008.1, from coordinate 40,265 downwards.
TGCGGCGCTCGCCGACTGGCTGCTGCTCACGGCTCGCCGGTCCGACGGCTCCGACATCCAGGCGCTCGTCCCGGCCGCGGAGCTGGATATCAGCCCATTGATCTCGCTGGATCGGACCCGGCGGGTGGCGAAGGTCGGCGCCGAAGGCGTCTTCGTCCCGCGCGACCGCGTCATCATCGGCGCCACGGACAGCCTCGACCGGACCGCGGCGCTGCTCGCCTCGGCCGAAGCGGTCGGCATCGCGGACTGGTGCACTCGTACCGCCGCCGAGTACGCCAAGGTCCGGGTCCAGTTCGGCAAACCGATCGGCCAGTTCCAAGGCGTCAAGCACCGCTGCGCGAACATGGTCGCGCGCATGGAGCAAGCGCGGAGCGCGGTCTGGGACGCCGCCTTCGTCGCCGGATCCGGTATCGCCGCTCAGGATGTAGAAGCGGCCGAACCCACCGAACTCCCGATCGCCCTGGCCGCCGCGCTGGCGCTCGAAGCCGCTGTCGAATGCGCCAAGGACTGCATCCAGGTCCTCGGCGGCATCGGCTTCACCTGGGAGCACGACGCCCACGTCTACCTCCGCAGGGCCCTGACTCTGCGCCAGGTACACGGCTCGACCAGCCGCCGGCTGGCCCGTGTCGCCGAACTCACCGCCGCCGGCCGCCGCCGCGAACTCAAGATCGAGCTCCCCGCGGAAGCCGACGCCTACCGCACAGCCGCCCGCGAAGCCTTCGCAGCCGTCCAAGACCTGACGCCCGCCGAGCAGCGCAAGGCGCTCGCCGCCACCGGCTACGCCGCCCCCTACCTCTCCAAGCCCTACGGCCTGTCGGCCGGCCCGGTCGAGCAGATCGTCATCGCGCAGGAGCAGGCGGCCGCGAAGGTGAAGCTGCCGGATCTGATCATCGGCAACTGGGTGGTCCCGACGCTGGTCAAATACGGCACCGACGAGCAGCGCGAGCGGTTCGCGGCGCCGACCCTGCGCGGCGAGGTCATCTGGTGCCAGCTGTTCAGCGAACCCGGGGCCGGCTCCGACCTCGCCGCGCTGACCACCCGCGCCACCCGGGCCGAGGGCGGCTGGCGGCTGGACGGGCAGAAGGTCTGGACGTCGGTGGCGAACTTCGCGCAGTGGGCGATCTGCATCGCGCGTACGAGCCCTGACAAGCCCAAGCACGAGGGCATCACTTACTTCCTGGTCGACATGTTGTCGCCCGGCGTGGACGTCCGGCCGCTGCGCGAGATCACCGGCCAGTCGATGTTCAACGAGGTGTTCCTGGACGGCGTGTTCGTCCCCGACGCTCTGGTGGTCGGCGAGGTGGACGGCGGCTGGCCGCTGGCTCGCAACACCCTGGGCAACGAGCGCGTCTCGCTGGCCTCCGGCCCGGTCCTCGGCGGCTCGCTGGAGGGCCTGCTCAGCTCGGTCGCCGCGCGGGACGAGCTGGATCCGGTGCTGGCCCAACGGCTCGGCGCCCTGGTCTGCCAGGGCCAGTCCGCCGCACTGCTGGGCCTGCGGACCACGCTGCGCCAGCTGTCCGGGATGGAGCAGGGGCCCGAGGCCAGCATCAGGAAGCTGATCTCGATGAAGCTCGCTCAGGACGTCGCCGAACTCGGCCTGGACCTGCTCGGCGCCGCCGGTGCCACCGAAGCGGCGGGCTCCGCCGCCGGCTGGACCCAGGCCTTCCTGTCCAGCCGCTGCCTGACCATCGCCGGCGGTACCACCGAAGTGCAGCTCAACGTGATCGGCGAACGGATCCTGGGCCTGCCCCGCGACTGAGACTGAACTCTGATGAAGGAGATACGACAGTGAACAAGGTCTACGTCGTCGGCGTCGGCATGACGAAGTTCGAGAAGCCCGAGACCCGGCAGTGGCGCTACTTCGACATGGCCCGCGAGGCCGGCACCGCGGCGCTGGCCGATGCCGGCGTGCGCTACGAACAGATCGAGCAGGTGGCTGCCGGCTACGTCTTCGGCCCCTCGACCTGCGGGCAGCGCGCCGCCTACGAACTCGGCCTGACCGGCGTGCCGGTCTACAACGTCAACAACAACTGCGCCACCGGCTCCACCGCGCTGATGATGGCCGCGCAGTGGGTGGCCGGCGGGCTCAACGACTGCGTGCTGGCGCTGGGCTTCGAGCAGATGAAGAAGGGCGCGCTGGGCGGCGGCGTGAACAACGACGACTTCGCCGCCTCACCGGTGGCCCGGCACTACACGCTGATGGCCGACCTGCACGGCTTCGAGCCCACGCCGCCGACCGCGCAGATCTTCGGCGACGCCGCGCGCGAGCACATGGACGAGTACGGCACCACCGCCGAACAGCTGGCGATGGTCGCCGCCAAGAACCACCGGCACTCGGTCCACAACCCGAACGCCCAGTTCCAGGACGAGTACTCGGTCCAGGACATCCTGGACGCCAAGGAGATCCACCGGCCGCTGACCAAGCTCCAGTGCTCGCCGACCTCCGACGGCTCGGCGGCGGCGGTCGTGGTCAGCGAGCGCTTCGTCGAGCAGCACGGCCTGGCCGATCAGGCCGTTGAGATCCTCGCCCAGGCCATGGCCACCGACACCGCCGAGGCCTTCGACACCCGCAGCTGTATCGACGTCGTCGGCCGCCCGATGAGCCGGGACGCCGCGCGCAAGGTCTTCGACGCCTCCGGCCTCGGCCCGGACGACCTGGACCTGATCGAGCTGCACGACTGCTTCTCCATCAACGAGCTCATCACCTACGAGGCGCTGGGCCTGTGCGGGGAGGGCGAGGGCGGCAAGCTGGTCGCCGACGGCGCCACCACCTACGGCGGCCGCTGGGTGGTCAACCCCTCCGGCGGCCTGATCTCCAAGGGCCACCCGCTGGGCGCCACCGGACTGGCTCAGTGCGCTGAGATCAACTGGCACCTGCGCGGCCAGGCCGGTGCCCGCCAGGTCCAGGGCGCGCGCGTGGGACTGGCGCACAACGTCGGGCTCGGCGGCGCGGCCGTGGTGACGCTGTACCGGAAGGCCTGAGCCGTCACGGGTTGGAGGCCCCCACCACCATGAACACGAGCAGGAGCATGCACCCTACCCAGGCCATGATGATGAGCACCTTGACCGGGGCCGGCAACGACCGACGCCGATAAGCCGGGATACCTGTCGAGTAGGGCGGTGGGTACATCACCGGATAGTACGGCTGCTGCTGGACCGGGACCGGGAACTGCGGTTGCTGCTGGGGGTTGAGCACGAGCATCGGCGGCGGCTGAAGGAAGGACGCGGCGGCGGGATCGCCCTGGGACATGAACGGCGGCGGTTCCGATTGCTGGGCCGCGCTCGGATACGGCCGCGGCATCCCGACGGCCCTCGGCCCGCCGTCGGTCTGCCGCGGCCGCTCCCACTCCGGCAGCGCCTCGGCGCCCGGCGCCAGCATCGCGAGCAGATCCCGGTCGCGCGGCCGGTCGGCGGGATCGGCGGCCAGGCAGCGCTGGATGACGCCCCGCAGCTCCGCCGGCACGCCCGTCAGATCAGGAGCCTCATTCACCGTGCGCAGCAACAGCGTCGCGGCCGATCCGGTGCCGTACGGACCCCGGCCGGTGGTGGCGAACGTCAGCAAAGCGCCGAGCGAGAACACGTCCGCCTCCGGCCCGGTGCGCCGGCCCTCGGCCTGTTCCGGCGCCATGTAGCCGGCCGAGCCCATGATGAACCCGGACTCGGTCAGCTCGGCCAGCGCGTCCGAGCGGATGACGCCGAAGTCGATCAGCCGCGGGCCGTCGGCGGCCAGCAGCACGTTGCCCGGCTTCACGTCCCGGTGCACCAACCCGACACGGTGCAGGTCGGCCAGCGCCTCGGCCAGGCCGGCTCCCAGCTTGCGGACCTCGGGCAGCGGCAATGGCCCGGCGTCGATGACGCGCTCGCGCAGTGAGGGACCCTCGATGTAGGCCGAGGCCAGCCACGGCCGCTCGGCGTCCGGGTCGGCGTCCAGCACACCGGCGGTGAAGGCGCCCGAGACCTGGCGCGCGGCGTCGATCTCCCGTCGGAACCGGGCCCGGAACTCCTCGTCGTCGGCCACTTCCAGCCGTACCAGCTTGACCGCCGCCAGCCGTCCGCTCGGCGAGCGCCCGAGGTAGACCACCCCCATGCCGCCGGATCCGATGCGGCTGCGGATCTCGAACGGCCCCAGCCGGTCCGGGTCCCCCGGTTGTAGCTCTCGCATCGCTCGATTCCCCCGCCCCCGCGAAACGCACTGCGTCCGATCACGCTATCAGCGCTCTGCTCAGCCAGGACCCTGAGTCGTCCCGTTCCGCGCTCAGGAACCCATGGCCGCCAACAGCTTCTCGTCGGTCTCGCCCAGCACCATGGCCACCGCGCCCAGCGCGCACGCCTGCGGCCCCAGCGCCCCGACCTGGATCGTCAGCACGTCGCCGGCCAGCGGCAGGGAGGCCGCGGCGGCCGCCTCGCGCAGCGGGCCCATCAGCAACTCGCCCGCGGCGGCCAGGGCGCCGCCGATGATGACGCTCTGCGGGTTGAGGATGTTGCCGAGCATGCCGACCGCGCGGCCGGCCATGGTGCCGGCGTCCGACAGGGCCCTGATGCAGCCGCGGTCGCCCTGCCAGGCCATGGTGATGACGTTGCGCAGGGTCAGGCGGTCGCCGTAGGTCGGTTCCAGCGCGCGCATCACGACCGGCAGCCCAACGAACGTCTCCAGGCAGCCGCGGTTGCCGCACCGGCACAGCGGCCCGGTGGCGTCCACCACCAGATGCCCGATCTCGCCGGCGCCGCCGTTGACGCCGCGGGCCAGCTGTCCGTTGGAGACGAAGGCGCCGCCGACCCCGCCGTGCAGCTTCATGTAGACGAACTCGTCGTAGCCGCGCGCCGCGCCCCAGCGCCGCTCGGCCAGTGCGCCGAGCTTGGTGTCGCCGTCGGCCAGGACCGGCAGGTTCAGCCGGCCGCCGAGTTCGACGGCCACCGGGATACCGGCCCAGGGCGAGGGCATGCCCGAGGAGGGGACGCCGCGTCTGGTGTCGAAGGGCCCCGGCACGCTCACCCCGACGCCGAGGATCCGGCTGGGATCGGTGCCGGCCTCGTCGATGGCGCCGCGCACCAGATCGGCGGCGACGTCGAAGGCCGCCCCGGGGTCGTAGCCGACCGGCAGCCGCACCGATTTCGCGATCCGCACGGCGTGCGCCACGTTCGCGATGATCACGTGCACGTGCCGGTACCCGAAGTCGACGCCGATCGCCTCGCCGCTGGCCGGGTTCAGCATCACCGCCGCACCCGGCCGCCCGGCCCCGCCGCCGGCCGGCGTCAGCTTCGCCTCCAGCTCCACCACCAGGTCGTCGGCGACCAGCGTGGCGATGATCCCGGAGACCGTCGAGCGGGACAGCCCGACGTGCCGGGCTATGTCGGCGCGGCTCATCGTCCCGCGCTCGCGCAGCAGCCGCACCACGGCCAGTCGGCTGCGGTCGGCCCGGGACTCCCGGACAGGCGTCCTCATGTTCTGAAGGATGCTGCGATGGGCCGCGATTAGTCAAGGGCCAAACAAATAGGGGGGTTGCGGGGGTGGTTAGTTCGGTGGAATTTGTTCGCGCATCACGGAATCGCAACATGCTTGACGCCTTCATTTCGTCGCCCCTACGTTTCCGGCATCACCGCCACGCCTTGAAACCCCGCCTTAATAACGACAGGTCCCTCACTCGAGTTGATGAAAGAAGGCTGATCATGGGCGCACGCTCGCACCGGTCCGTCACGGCGGTCGCCGCCGTCGGACTGGCCTCCGGCCTGGCACTGGCCGGCTGCTCCTCCAGCTCCTCCAAGCCGTCGGCGGGCTCCTCGAACTCCTCGGCGGCCACCTCCGCCTCGGGTTCGGCGTCCGGTTCGGCGAGCGGCGGCAGCACGGCCCCGGGTCCGGCGCTGCCGGACCTGTCCGGCAAGTCGATCCAGGTGCTGGCCGAGTGGTCCGGCACCGAACAGCAGGACTTCCAGAAGGTGATCGACGCCTTCACGGCCAAGACCCACGCCAAGGTCAGCTACCAGGGCGCCGGGGACCAGACGGTCACCGTGCTGCAAAGCAAGATCGCCGGTGGCGGGGCCCCGGACGTGGCGCTGATCGCCGCCCCCGGCGCGATCACCGACCTGGCCAAGGCCGGCAAGCTCACCCCGCTGTCGGCCGACGTGCAGTCGACCATCGACGCCAACTTCGACCCGGGCTGGAAGAAGCTCGGCACGATCGACGGCAAGTCCTACTCGATCATGTTCAAGGCCGCGGACAAGGGCACCTTCTGGTACAACACCGCCGCCTTCCAGCAGGCCGGCATCCAGCCGCCGACCGACTGGGCCGGCTTCCTCAAGGACTGCCAGACCCTGTCCGACGCCGGCATCACCCCGGTGTCCGTCGGCGGCGCGGACGGCTGGACCCTGGCCGACTGGTTCCAGAACGTCTACCTGTCGCAGGCCGGACCGGACATGTACGACAAGCTCTCGCACCACCAGATCCCGTGGACCGATCCCAGCGTCAAGCAGGCGCTGACCACGCTCGGCCAGCTCTTCGGCAACGACCAGTTCCTGGCCGGCGGCAAGTCCGGGGCGTTGCAGACCTCGTTCAACGACTCGGTCACCAACACCTTCAAGACCCCGTCCAAGGCGGCGATGGTGTTCGAGGGCGACTTCTCCTCCTCGGTGATCACCAGCACCACCTCGGCGAAGCTGGGCACCGACGCCAAGTTCTTCCCGTTCCCGGCCGCCGGTTCCACCGCGAACTTCGTGCAGGGCTCCGGCGACGCGGCGGTCGCGCTGAACGGCAACCCGGCCACGATGGCCTTCATCCAGTTCCTGGCCTCCCCGCAAGCCGGGTCGATCTGGGCCCAGGCCGGCGGATTCCTCTCGCCGAACAAAAACGTCCCGGCCTCGGCCTACCCCGACGACATCACCCGCGCCGAGGCGGCCCAGCTGACCCAGGCCGGGCCGAACTTCCGGTTCAGCCTGGACGACCTGTCCCCGGCCGGGTTCGGCGGCACCAAGGGCGCCGGCGAATGGGGTGACCTGCAATACTTCCTCGGCCACCCGACCGACGTGGACGGCACCGCCGCGAAGCTGGAGGCCGACGCCGCCAAGGTGACGTGGTCCTAAGCATGGATGAGCCCCTGTCCGCCGCACCCGCCGCCGGGGCCGCCCCGGCGGCGGGCCCGCCGGCCCCGAGCGGTCCCGGTCCCGCGCCGCACCTGTTCTCATCGGCCGACCACGGTCGCAGCCCCCTGCGAATACCGGTCCGGGTGCGGGCCGGGTTCCTGATCCCGGCCGCGGTCATCCTGGCCGCCATCATCATCTGGCCGGCCGTCGACTCGGTCTGGCTGAGCCTGCACAACCACGACGGCTCCAAGTGGGTCGGCCTGCACAACTACAAGACGATGTTCACCGACTCAGCGACGCTCACCGCGCTGAAGAACAACGTCATCTGGGTGGTGTGCGCCCCGACCATCGCCTGCGCGCTGGGCCTGATGTTCGCCCTGCTGGCCGAGAAGATCCGGTGGTCGACCGCGTTCAAGGCGGTCATCTTCATGCCGATGGCCATCTCGTTCCTGGCCGCCGGCGTCATCTTCGAGCTGGTCTACCAGCAGGACCCGAACCAGGGTGTGGCCAACGCGGTCGCGGTCGGGGTCCACGACACGTTCGCGAAGTCCTCGCAGTATCCCGGCGCGCGGCCCCGGCCGAACGAGGGCACCGAGGCCGGCGGCGGCGCCTTCAACACGGTGCACACCTACCAGGCCGGTTCGGTTGTGACGGTGCCACTGGTCGGCCTCCAGGCCGCCTCGTTGCCCGGCAAGGCGGCGCAGGCCGCGGCACCGAGTGCGGCGCCGGCCCCGGACCAGATCGAGGGCACCGTCTGGCTGGACATCATCTACGGCGGCGGCGGTAAGCCGGGCAGCATCGACCCCGGGAAGAAGGGCATGCCCGGGATCTCGGTCAAGGCGATCGACGCCGCGACCGGGAAAAGCGCTGGATCGGCGTCCGCGCACAACGACGGCACCTTCACCATCAAAGGCCTGAAACCCGGCGCCAGCTATCGGCTGGAGCTTCCGGGCAGCAACTTCGCCCAGCCCTACCGGGGGATCCAGTGGCTGGGGCCGAGCTTGGTGACGCCCGCGATCATCGCCTCGTATCTGTGGATCTGGGCCGGGTTCGCGATGGTGCTGATCGCCGCCGGCCTGGCCTCGATCCCGCGGGAGTTGCAGGAGGCGGCGCGGGTCGACGGCGCCAACGAGAGACAGATCTTCTGGCGGGTGACGGTGCCGCTGCTGGCGCCGGTGTTGCTGGTCGTGCTGGTGACCCAGGTCATCAATGTGCTGAAGGTCTTCGACCTGGTCTACGTCATCGCGCCCGGATCCACGCTGCCGAATGCGAACGTGCTGGCCGTGCAGATGTGGAACGTGTCCTTCGGCGGCGGCCAGGACCAGGGCCTGGGCAGTGCGATGGGCGTGTTCCTGTACGCGCTGGTGCTGCCGGCCATGTACTTCAACATCCGCCGTCTGCGCAGAGAGAAGAAGGAGGGAGGACGATGAGCGTCACGCGCCCCGTCGCCGTGCCCGGCCGGGTCCCCGCCGGCACCCGCGTCGCCAAGCGCCTCACCGGCGGCGCGTGGTACCTCGTCGTCCTGCTGGTCGGCGTCATCTGGCTGATCCCGACGCTGGGGCTGTTCATCAGCTCTCTGCGGAAGGCCTCCGACATCAGCGACAGCGGCTGGTGGACGGTCTTCACGCATCCGGCGCAGATCACCTTCAAGGACTACTCGAACCTGTTCGCCAACAAGGGGATCATCCAGTCGCTGTGGAACACGGTGCTGATCACCGTGCCGGCCACGGTGCTGGTGGTGTTCCTCGGCGCGCTGGCCGCCTACGCCTTCGCCTGGATCGACTTCCGGGGCCGGGACTGGCTGTTCGTGGTCGTGGTCGGGCTGATGGTGGTGCCGATCCAGGTGGCGCTGCTGCCGGTGGCCGCGCTCTACCGGAACCTGCACATCTTCGGCACCATCCTGGGCGTGGTGATGTTCCACGTCGGCTTCGGGCTGCCGTTCGCCATCTACCTGCTGCGCAACTTCTTCGCGGCGATCCCGCGCGAACTGCTGGAGGCGACGCGAATGGAGGGTGGCAGCGAGTGGACGATCTTCCGCAAGGTGATCGTGCCGCTGGGGCTGCCGGCCATCGCCTCGCTGGCCATCTTCCAGTTCCTGTGGGTGTGGAACGACCTGTTGGTGGCGTTGGTGTTCTCGAACGCGAAGACGCAGCCGCTGACGGTGGCGTTGCAGTCCAACATGAGGCAGTTCGGCAGCAACATCGACATCCTCGCGCCCGGCGCGTTCCTGTCACTGTCGGTGCCTCTCGTGGTGTTCTTCGCTTTCCAGAGATACTTCGTCCAAGGACTCATGGCGGGCTCGGTCAAGGGCTAGGGCTAGGGCTAGGGCTAGGGCTAGGGCTAGGGCTAGGGCTAGAGCCAGCCGTCCTCCCACCCCTCCCAGGCGACGAATCGAAGGCAGGAGAAGGCGCAACCGTGGCGGACGTCCGTTTCCTCGACGCCACAAGGGTGTTCCACGGGGCCTGGCGGCCCGCTGTCGACGGCGTCAGCCTCGATGTCCGCGACGGCGAGCTGCTGGTCCTGACCGGCCCCTCCGGCAGCGGCAAGACCACGCTGCTGCGGATGCTGGCCGGGCTGGAGCCGATGGACCGGGGCAGTGTGCTGATCGGCGGCAAGGACGTCGGGCGCACCGCCCCGGACAAGCGCGGGGTCTCGATGATCTTCCAGGGCTTCGCGCTGTTCCCGCACCAGAGCATCCGCGAGAACATCGCGCTGCCGCTGACCATGCGCAAGAACTCGGCGAAGTCGGCGGCGGCCCGGGTGCAGCAGGTCGCAGAGCTCTGCGGCATCGCGGACCACCTGAACAGCAAACCGGACTCGGTCGGCTACGACGTCCGGCAGCGCGCCACGATGGCCCGGGCGATCGTGCGCCGGCCGGGTGTGGTGTGCCTGGACGAACCGCTGGCCGGCTCGGGCGTGCCGCTGATGATGCGCGGCCGCTCGCCGATCGCGGCGTTACAGCGCGAACTGCGCATCACGACGCTGTACGCGACCTGCAGTTCGATCGACGCGTGGTCGATCGCCGACCGGATCGCGGTCCTGGACAGCGGCCGGGTCCAGCAGCTCGGCACCCCGGCCGAGGTGTTCGACAAACCGGCCACCATCGCGGTGGCGCAGTTCCTCGGCCAACCCGGCATGAACCTGGTGACCGCTGCCGTCGCCGACGGCGTGGCGCGCATGGGCGGCCTCGCGGTGGCCCTCACCTCAACGCAAGCCTCAACATTGACCGGCCACCGGGTGGTGATCGGCATCCGCGCCGAGGACTTGGCGATCGGCGCCGAGACCGACGGCATCCGCGCGACGACCGTCCTGGTCCGCGACACCGGCCGCGACTACCTGGTGACCGCCCGCATGGTGGTCGACGGCGAGGAGAGCGACCTCGTGGTGCGGCACGCGGGCGGGCCGGTGCCGGCCAAGGGGGAGAGCGTGGTGCTGGGGGTGCGGGCCGGGGCGGCGCTGCACTTGTTCGACGCGGGGAACGGCGTGCGGCTGCCGGACTGAGGGCCCAGAGGCCAGCCTCTCAGCCGAAGACCCAGTGGTTCGAGGAGAACGGCTTTCCGGCGAAGGTGATCTCTTCGGGGCCGAGCAGCTGGAAGCCCAGTGCGCGGCAGATGCCGTTCGAGGGGCCGTTGGCCACGCCGGGGAAGGCGTGGACCGGGCCCCAGCGGCCGTCGGCGTGTGCCGCGTCCAGCACCACGCGGACCGCTTGTTTCGCCAGTCCCCGGCCCTGGTGTTCGGGCAGGACCATCCAGCCGATCTCGGAGAACGTGCCGCTGTCGCCTTCGTGCTGCCAGAGCGTGACCGTGCCGGCCACGGCTTCGTCGACGACGATCATCTTGATCCAGGAGATGTCCGCCTCGGCCTCGTCGACGTCCTTGGCGACTTTGGCGTCGATCTCCTCCCGGGGCCGTGCTCCGCCGAGCTCGGCCATCATCGCCGGATCGCAGCGCATCCGCACGTAGGCGTCGACATCGGTGAGTCGGACATCGCGCAACAGCATCTAAGCTCCCTGTCTTGATCACCGTTGGATAACGCCCGCAACCCCCCACTCGCCGGGACTCGTCGTTAACAAGCATGACCGCACCCCGTCTCCTGCTCCGCCGGGCGGTACACCAGCGTGCCATGCTCGCCGCCGCGGTGGCGGTGCTGACGCCGGCGCTCATCCTGGTCACCCTCATCGGTTTGCACGCTTCGGCGGTGCGGACGGCTTCGGTGCGCAGCGCGCTCCAGGCTATGTCGCCGGACACGCGGACGGTGCGCGCGGTCTACGGATCCGGGACCGAGTGGCGGGCGACGCCCGATCAGCGCACCGCGTTCTTCGCGCAGCTGCACGGACGGGTCGCCGCCGCGTTCGCCGGGGTCGGGGCGCAGGTGGACACCACAGTCGTGTCCGGGCCGTATGTGCTGCTCGATTCGGGCCTTTCCAGTACCGATTCCGTCGCGTTCTGGTCCAGCGACGCGCTGAAGGACAAGGCGCGGCTGGCGCGGGGGCAGTGGCCGAGTGCGGCCGCGTCGTCCGCGGAAGGGTTTCCGGCCGTCGTCTCCCAGCAGACTCTCGCCGGCCACCACTGGAACCTCGGCGACACGGTCCGCACCCGCTCCGGCTGGGAGGCCACCAGCAACCTCACGTTCCGCATCGTCGGCGTCTACCAGCCCGCGGACCCCGCCGACGTGTTCTGGCAGCACGACGGGGATCAGGCCGCTGTCTTGGTCGACCCCTCGGTCACCGCCCGCCCCGACACCGTGCTGGCACAAGCCGCCGTCGCCGCGACCCCCGACTCCGCCGGCTTCCCGGCCGGCCGGCTCCCGCAGTTCGCCGGTCAGCTGGCGGCCTTCGACGCCTGGGTCCCGACCACGTCCTCCCCGGACGGCGACTTCGCCGCGTCGATCGAGGACCCACTCGCGCCGCGGATGAGCGCGCTGGTCGGGGTGACGGTGGTCAGCGTGCGCCTGGAGTGGCTGGTGGCCGCGGAGCTCGGAGTGCTGTCGGTGGCCGCTCTGGCCCAGATCGCGCAGGCCCTCGCCGACCGTCGGCACGCCATGGACGGCCTGCTCCGCGCTCGCGGCTCCTCCATCCGCGCGCTCGGGAGGGTGCAGATCGTCGAAGGCCTGGCCCTCGCGCTGCCCTGTGCGCTGCTGGCGCCGTGGGCGGCCCGCTGGCTGGAGCGGCGGATGGGAGCGACGTGGGCGCACGGGGATTCCGGGGTCGCCGGCGCTCTGGACGGTGCGGACCGTATCCAGACCGCGCAGTGGGTGGTCGCCCTGGTCGGCGCGGTGCTGGCCGCGATCCTGCTCGGCTCGGTCGGCACGCGCTCGGCCCTCACCTACAGCACCGTCGCCCGCGTCCGTCGCCGCTCCACGCTGCGCAGCACCTTGCAGCGGGCCACGATCGACCTCGCGGTGCTGGCGTTCGCGCTTGCCGCGCTGTGGGAACTGTTCCAGGCCGGTGACGACGCCTCCCGCACCGGCGCGCTGCCCTGGCCGCAGGTCGTGGCGCCCGCCGTCCTGCTGTTCGCCGGGGCGCTGATCGCTCTGCGGCTCCTGCCGTTCATCGCCGCCCCGGCCGGCCGGTTCGCCGCGCACGGCAAGGGCGCGCTGGCCGCGCTGGTCGGCTGGCGCCTCGGCCGAGCCGCCCGGACCCAGGCCCTTCCGATGGCGCTTCTGGTCGTCGCGGTGGCGATCGGCGTGCAAGCCAGTGTTCTGCTGTCCTCGGCCGACCGCTCGGACGCGGACCAGGCCGGCTTCGCGGTCGGCGCCGACGTGCGGGTCGCCGGGCTGGTATCCACCGGACCGCAGACGCTCCACGCGCTGACGACCACGCCTGGTACCGGCAAGGGATTCGCCGCCCTGCGCGCCCCCTACCGCATGGTCCGCGCCGATCAGGCCGCCACGACCGATGGCCTGGACGAGACCACGCCGACCGCCGATGTGCTGGGTCTGGACCCGGCCCGTTCCGACGGCGTCCTTGTTCTGCGGAACGACCTGGCGGGCGGCAAGAGCTGGCCGCGAATCAGTCCTCTGCTGACCGGCGACGGCTGGGACGCACACGGCTTGGTCGGGGTCTCACTGCCCGGCACGCCGACCCGCTTGTCCGCGGACCTCACGTACAACCCCGGTACCGGCGCCAGTTGCACGGACGGTCCGCTTCAGGTGACCGCGCACTTCACCGACGCCTACGGCTTCCCGGGCTCGGCGGTCCTCGGCACGATCGCCGCGCCGGACGGTCTTGTTCACACGCTGTCCGGGACGCTGATCGGCAGCGGTGAGAACGTCGCCTACCCGATCAGCATCAGTGCCCTGTCGGTTACGTCCGCCACAGTGTGCCCGATCGGTCGCGTGAGCGTCGGCGCGCTGCACGCCGACAGCCGACCGGTGAGCATCCCGGCCGGCGTGGTTTTCGCGGCCCCCGCCGTGTCCACCGACGCCGACCTCGCCGCCACCGACGCCGACGTCAAGAACGGCCCCGCCGCGCAGCCGCTGGAGTTCCTGGAGCTCACCAAGACCGGCAAGCCCGGCCCGCTGATCGTCCCCGCGATCGCCACTGAGCACCTGCTGGCCGAGCTGGACAAGCGCGTCGGCGACACCTTCGCCACCGGGGCCTTCTCCCAGCCGGTGATCCTGCGTTTCGTCGCCTCGATCGCGGCCGCTCCCGGGTCCGCCGGCGGCGGCCAGGACGCGCTGATCGTGCCGATCGGCCTGCTGGACCGCGAGGCGGAACGGGCCGCGGCCGGTCCGGGCCAGGCCGGGCAACAGCGCGCGCCACTGAGCGGCCAGTGGTGGGCCGACACGGCCGGTGGCGTCTCCGCGCCCAGCCTCGCCGACCGGTATCGCAGCACGCTGACCGGCGCGCACCTCTCGCAGCCCGCGACCGTCGACGATCGGGCGAGGCAGCAGAGCGCGCTGCGGGACTATCCATTCGCCGCCGGGTTCAGCCTGACGCTCAAACTCGGCTCGATCGCGGCACTCGCATTCGTCCTGCTCGGCCTGGCCTTGCACACCGTCTCCACGCTGCGCGAACGGGCCCGCGAACTGGCGGTGCTGGACGCGCTCGGCCTGACCCGGCGCCGTGCCGCCCTCCTGCTGCTGGCCGAACAAGCCGGCGTCGCGCTGCTCGGCGCACTGGCCGGGCTCGGTCTGGGCGACCTCGCCCTGCGATCGGAGTTCAAGCTCATGGTGTTCACGCCCTCCGGCGCTCCGCCGACGCCGCCGCCGGTCCGCGTCTACGACTGGCCGACGCTGGGCTTGGCCGGGGCGGCCGCGGCGGTGTTCGGGGCGCTGGCCGTGCTGCTCACCTATGCGCTCAGCGAGCGGGCCTCGTTCCGTGCGGAGGCGAACTGATGCGGCGGTCGCGGTGGTGGGCCCAGACCTCGCGGGTGCGTGGCGCGCTGGTCCTGTTGGCCGTCTTCGGTGCGGCCACGGCCGCTACGGCGGCAGCGGTGCCGTACCAGATCAGCCGCTCCGACCGGGCGATCGTCAACGACTCCGTGGGCGGCGCGAGCAGCCTGGACCGCGATATCACGCTGATCGCTCCCAGCACTGACCAGTACAGCAACGACTTCCTGAAGTCCGTCGCGGCCCAGTCGCGGGCCGCCATGGCGCCACAGCTGTCGGCGCTGTTCAGTGCGACCGATATCAGCGTCGTGAGTTCCGGCGAGTATCCGATCATGGAGCCCGACGGGCCGTTCAAGGGGCCGAACAACCAGTTCGTGCACCTGCGCGAGGCCGCGGTGCTCGGCTATGAGAACCACGTCCGCTTCGTCGAGGGAGCAGCGCCTAGCGCCCCCAGCCACGTCACCTTCACCAACGGCAATCCGCCGTCCGCCTTGGTGACGGAATCGGCGGCGATCAGCAAGGCCGCCGCAGACTCCCTCGGCCTGCGGGTCGGATCGGTAGTGAGCACGGTGGGCGGCTTCGCGGGCGACGGTCATGAGGTGATCCGGTACACCATCACCGGCATCTATGTCTCCGAGAACCCGTCCGACGATGCGTTCTGGCGCTACGCCAACTACGCGCAGGGCCTGGGCCTGGGCTCCATCTGCGGCTCGGACGTTCCCGACATCGGCTACGTGCCCGACCCGAAGTGCGGCCAGCCGCCGGCTATCTGGCGCGTTGATCTGCTGGTGTCTTCAGTCGCCGACGTGGACGCGGTGGGGGTGATTCCGGGCACCGGCCAGAACAACACGGAAATCGAGTACGTGGCCGATCCGTCGCGGGTCCAGGTGTCGGGCCTCGCGGCGTTGCAGGACGCGGTGCACAGGTTGGTGGTCGGGGGATCGGGGCTGAGCTTGCGGGACCCCGACGGCCACGCGTTCCCGCTGGCCGCCAAGACCCGGCTCGACGTGCTCGCCGGTCGGGCGCTGACCGTCGAGCGGCAGGCGCGGGTGCTGGACTACGTCGTGCTCGGGGCGGCGTCGGCCGGGGCGCTGGCTGCCTTCTTCCTGATGCTGCGCACGGTGGTCACGCGGCGGTCGGCCGAGATCGTGCTGTGCAAGGCGCGGGGTGCGGGGCCGGCGCGGTTGGCGTCGCGGTTCGCCGCGCAATCAGGGATCGTGGTGGCCGGCTCTTCGGTCGCCGGGGTGCTGATCGCCACAGTTGCCGGAGTGGCCGCGGGCGGATCATTTCGGGCCTGGATCGGTGCGGTGTTGTTGACGCTGGCCGGCTCTGTCGCCGTCCACCTCAGGGTTCTGGCTCACGACGACCGGCCCGGTTCGGCGCGGCGCGAGCCTTCCCAGGCCGATGCCACCGCGCGGATTCCCCGGCTGGTGCGCGACATCGCGGTGCCGCTGGGGGCCGCGGCGGCGGTCGGCATCATGCGGACGCGCGGCGCACGGAACGGATCAGGGTCCTTCGACTGGCTGGCGGTCGCGGCCCCGGCGTTGCTGGCCTTCGCCGCGGCCGTGGTGGTGGTGCGGGCGGTTCCGGTGCTGTGGTCGGTGCCGCTCTGGCTCGCACGGCGCCGGCGCGGGACGCTGACGTTCGTGGCGACCGCGTTGGCCGGCCGGCGGGTGCCGGTCCTGGCCGCGCCGTTGGCCGGGCTGGTCGTGGCCACCGCCGCCGCGACGTTCGCCGCCCGGCTGGATTCGTCGGTGACGCAGGGGGTCCGCGACGACGCGTTGTCCGCGGTCGGCGCCGGGGCCCGGGTCGAGGCGGTCCCGGATCCGTCGACGATCGTGTTGAACAGCGGCGCCCAGGTGTCGCTGCCCGACGGATTCGCCGCGCGGGCCGCCGCCCTGCCGGGGGCCGGGCAGGCGATGAGCGCTTTCGTGGGGCCGGCAGGGATCTCGGGTGTGCCCGCGGCCCCGGCGAACGTCGCGGTGCTGGTGGCCGATTCCGGTGCGCTGCGGGCGCTGACCGACCGGGCCGCCCGCGAGTCGCGGGGACGGTCCGGGCGGGTGCCGACCTACTGGCCGATGACGCCGAGCCGACCCGGGACGGTGACCGCGCTGGTGTCACCGGGGCTGGCGGGGCTGGTCGGGACGCATGCCACGGTGGCGTTGCCGACCGAGGACGTCGAGGTGGACTTCGTCGCCACCGCCGATCTGCCCACCGCGTCGGTGATCGGCGGTGAATACGGGCCCGGATACGTGGTGCTCCCGTCGGATCAGATGGGAGCCAAGGCGGTGAAGCCGAACGCGCTCTGGGTCACCGGCCATCCGGATATCCATGCCCTGCGTACGTTGCCCGGCGTCCGGCCCTACTTCCCGCTGGCGTCCTACGCCCAGGTATCCGCCGCCGGTTATGCCAATGGCCGCACCGCCGCCGCCCACGCCGTGCTGCGCATGGCCGAGCTGCTGTCGGCCGGCTTCGGGCTGCTGTGCCTCGTACAGACGATGGCCGGGACGCGGAGCGCGGCGCGTGACAGCGCTCTGCTACTGCGAATCTATGGTCTTTCTGAAACAGGGGGTCGGCTGCTGGGTCCCGCCGTTACGCTGCCGCTGTTGGTCCTGGCGGCAGCCGGCGGCCTGGCGATGGGGACGGCGCTCGCGCCGCTCCTGGGTGCCCAGGTCCCGGGCGCGCCGAGCGGTGGGTGGCTGGTACCCGTCATCGGCGCGGCGGTGCTGTGCACCGTCGGCGGGACCGCGTTGGAGGCCGCGTCGCGGCGCCGGGAGCGGGTGTCGGTGCGACTGCGCGCGGCCGAGTTCGAGTGACGGATCCTCGGGGGGAAGGAGTGGTCATGGCGCTGTTGTGATGAGACGCGACTGAAGTAGTCCGTCGAAAGAAGAGGGCAGGCAAGGCAACGAGGCCGGCCGCGGGCGAAGCCTTCGCGGCGCGGTGTTGCCTGCGACGGCGGTCGCGGTGGTGCTCTGGGCCCGGGACCCGTGACCCGGAATCAGACGCACGCCGCGGCCGTCGGTCGTGGGGAGTACCCGCACTGAATTCGGGGTATGACTACCGGGTACCATCGGAGGCGGAGATGACGCTGCCCCTGTACCCCAACGCCGCTCCTAGTGAGCAGGCGACACACTGGCAGCCGGGGGGCTCCGCCTCGGGGGGGATGGTGCGAGGCACCGCCGTTATTGGTGCGGCGGTTTCGGTGGTCTCCGCGATCTCGGGTGATCCCGATGATCCCAGTGATCTCGATGAGCTCGACTGATCTCGGTGTCCTCGGCCCGAAGCGGGCCCCGGCGCCGCATTCCACCGCCTAGGGCGTGTTTGAGAAGTCGGGTGGGTGGTGTCCCGCAGGTGATGAGCAGGTCGAGCGCGACGGCTCAGCGGCAAGCATGGCAAGACGGACGGCCTGCCTCATCCTGGTTGGCTGTGGCTGGTCGTCCGGCGCAGCCAGGCGCCGCCGATCAGGCGTCGCGCCCCGCCCGACTTCTCAAACACGCCCTAGCGCCGGGGCCCGCGGTCAAACCTCGTCGGCGAGCATCCCGGGGAGTTCGTCGAGGCTGGTGAGCGAGAAATCGGCCTTGGCGACCAGATCCGGGTGGTCGCCGTGGATCATGCCCCAGGGGCCTCGGCGGATGAAGGCGGTGCGCAGGCCCGCGCCCCAGGCGGGGCGGAGGTCGTTGTCGAGGCGGTCGCCCACGTACAGGATGCGGCCGGCGCCGCGCAGCGGGCCCCGGCCCTGGGCGCGGGACACGTCGTCGCAGACTTCGATGACCTTGGCGAAGAACGCGGGGTCCGGTTTCTCCAGGCCGCCCCACATGCCGGAGGTGGTCACCAGGTGCACCGGCAGGTCGAGCGATTCCAGGATGCGGTGTGAGGCAGTGGTCTGGTTCGCGGCTATCAGGACCAGGTAGCCGGCTTCTTTGAGGGCGGCGAGGGTGCGGCGGGCATCGGGGTAGAGGTCGCGTTCGCCGTAGCCTTCGGGCCGGCCCGCGATGGTGCGGGCCCGGCGTTCGGCTTCGAGGTCGAAGCCGGGGCGGAAGTACTCGAAGGCTTCCAGGTGCGGCCGGCCCGCGGCGATGACCGCCCCGAACACCGCGGAGAACGTGTGGCGGGGGACCCCCAGCCAGTCGGCCCAGTTGTGGTACTCGATGCTCTCGTCCACCAACGTCTCCCCGACGTCGAAGACGACCGCGTCTATCGTGCGTGACTTGCCCGGGATGTGCATGCTCAGGGTTCCTTCCACGGGACGCTGCGGCAGCGTCAGACAGCTCCCCATTCCAAGCAGTGCCCGAGGGGCGGGTGATGGCGTTCGCGTTGTGGTCTGACGGTCGCGATTGTAGGGCTGCGCATCGGGGAAAGGGGCCCGGCTATTGGAAAGTCATGCCAACGGGTTACGGCGTGGGGGTGGCGTGAACGCGATGTGGTGGGGAGGTCGCTATCCGTTCGCCGGCACGAGACGGGCCGTGCCTCGCGCCGTCTCGAGCTCGGCGTCCAAGGCGGCATCCAGGGCCAAAGCCGCCCAGATCACGCCCAAATGCGTGAAACCCTGCGGATAGTTCCCGATCTGCTCGCCTTCCGGCGTCAGCCTCTCGGAGAACAACCCGGTCGGGCCGGCGTGGCCGAGGAACCTCTCGAACAGCTCTTGCGCCCGCTCCACGGCGCCACTCTGAGCCAGCGCCACGTAATACATCATCGTGCACAGGTCGAAGCTCGACTCGTCGCCGGCCAACCCGTCGTTGTATTCGCTCAGCCGGTAGCGGTGGCACAGCCCGTCGTGGACCAGGCCCTGCTCGATGGCGGCCAGCGTGCTCGCCCAGCGCGGGTCGGTCGGCGACAGGAAGCCGACGAACGGCATGAACAGGATCGCCGCGTCCATCGCGCTGTCGCCGTAGCTGTGCACATACGACTGCTGCGATTCGTTCCAGCCCCGCGTGTTGATCTCGGCGGCGATCGAGTGCGCCATGACGGCCCACATCCCCGCGTTCTCGTGCGTGGGCGCGATGCGGAGTCCGTACTCGAACGCGATCCAGCACATCATGCGGCTGTACGTGAAATCGCGCCGCCCGCCCCGGGTCTCCCAGATCCCCTCGTCGGGACGGGCCCAGTTCTCGACCAGCCAGTCCAGCAGCCTGCTGACCGCGGCCTGGCCCTCGGGGCTCTGGAGGTGGTCGGTGGCCGAGAGCGAGTAGAGGAATTCCCCGTAGACGTCGATTTGCAGCTGCTCCGACGCGTGGTTGCCGATGCGGACCGGCGCCGACTGGCGGTGGCCCTCCAGGTGCGGCAGTTCCATCTCGACCAGTTCCGACGTTCCGTCGACCCGGTACATGACGTGCAGCGCCTCGCCGAGCGCCGTCGGCCCCTCGGCCAGCCGGTCGGTGACCCAGCGCGCGAACGCCTCGGCCTCGTCGTGGAAGCCGAGGTCGAGCAGGGCGCGCGAGATGAAGGAACCGTCGCGGATCCAGGTATAGCGGTAGTCCCAGTTACGCCGGCCGCCCACCTGCTCCGGCAGCGCCGTGGTGGGGGCCGCGACGATGGCGCCGGTGGGGGCGTGGGTGAGGAGCTTGAGGGTCATCGCCGAGCGGTGCACGGCGTCCGTCCAGCGGCCGCGGTACGTGCACTCGGCCAGCCAGCCGTGCCAGAAGATGAGCACCTCCTCCAGCGAGCGCTCCACCTCGGCGGCCACGTCGGGCTGCCAGTCGTCCGGCTCGTCGAGGTCGGCGACCAGGATGAACGCGGCGGCCTCGCCGGGTCCGAGCAGCACCTCGGCGCTCGCGGCGCCGGCGCGGCCGGGGTCCAGGCCGGAGTCGTCGGTGCCGCCGGAGACGGTCAGCGGGGCCGTCGAGAGCAGGCTCAGCGTGCGGTCCGGACCGGAGAAGACCGCGGCCGCAGAGCCGCCGCGCCGCACCGATTCGACCGTTCCGGAGACCAGGCCGTAGTCGAATCGGGGACGGCAGTCGACGGAGAACTGGACGTCGCCACGGACCGCGCGCACGATCCGGTAGAGCATGGTCGCGCCGGTCTCGCGCCCCCGGTCCCACGCCGGGACCGCGGCGCGGGAGGAGCGCGCCTCCTGCGGCACCATGAAGTCCACGACCTCGCCGACCGCCCCGTCGGGCGTCTCGAACCGGGTCACCAGCACCGCGCTGCGCGGCACGTAGGACTGACTCGACGTGGCGCCCTCGACCCAGATCCGGAACGCCCCGCCCCGCTCGCTGTCCAGCACCGCGCCGAAAACGCTCGGTTCGTCGAACCGTCCCGGGCAGAACCAGTCCACGGTGCCGTCACCGGCCACCAGCGCACAAGTGCGCAGGTCGCCGATGAGGCCGTGGTCGTCGACAGCGGGGTAGGCGGCCCGGAGGTTGGTCATGCGTAGACCTTATATTCCGGCGGGCCTTTCTCAGGACGATGTCGCGGGTGCTCGGAGATATCGAAAAGGCGCCGGTCCGGGCGCGGATCCAGACCCGGTTCGGTAACGCCCAGCCGGTCCTCAGTGCGGCAGCGCGCTCCCCGCGATCCAGTCGCTCCAGCTCAGGTTCCAGTCGCCGAACCCGTTGTCGGCGCGCACCGTGTCCTTGGAGTTCACCACGGTCACCGGGTCGCCCGGGATCACCTGGTTGAAGAACCACTCCGCGTCGTCGGTCGACATGCCGATGCAGCCGTGGCTGCCGTTGACGTTGCCGAACTTGCCGGCGTTCCACGGTGCGGCGTGCACGAAGGTCCCCGACGGGGTCAGCCGGACGTCCCAGTACACGTTCGGAATGTCATAGGCGTTCACGCCGAATATCCCGACCGTGTCGGAATTCATGCTGATGTCCTGGTCTTTCTCCAGCACCACCATGGTGCCGTTCCAGGTCTCGAATCCGGGCTTGCCGGAACTGGTCAGCAGCGTGGTGGTCTTGCCGCCGGTGACCACGGTCATCTTCTTGGTGTTGGCGTCCATGGTCGCGATCAGCGAGCGGCCGATGGTGAAGGTGACGTCCCGGTTCTGCTTGCCGTACAGGCTGCCGCTCTTCACGCCGTCCAGGCGCATGTGCAGCGTCACCTTGGTGCCCGGGGCCCAGTACTGCTGCGGACGCCAGTCCACCCGCTCGGAGCCGAACCAGTGCCAGGAACCGGCCACCGGCGGGTCGGAGGTGACCGTCAGCTGCTTCTCCACCGCGGCGCGGTCCGGGATCGACTTGTCGAACGTTATCGACACCGGCTGTGCGATGCCGTAGGTGGTGCCGGGGTCCGGTGTGTAAGTGCCCGCATATGTGTTGTCCGGTGAGGCGGTCGAGAACTGCGACGTGACCGTCTGCGCCTTCCCATTGTCGCCCATGGCGATCGCCGTCACCTTGTAGGTGTGGTCGATGCCGACCGGGTTCGCGGACGTCCAGGACGCGCCTGAGGGATCCAGCGTCCCGTCCACCGCGCTGCCGCCGGACAGCTGCGCGGTGACCGACGTCAGCTTCCCGTTCGCCACGCTGACCTGGATCTGCGAGGCCGGGTCCACATCGGAACCGTCGCCCGCGGGTTTGATCACCACCAGGGCCGGGGCCGCGCTGGTGGACGCCGAACTCGACGGTGAGCTCGACGCAGAGCTCTGAGAAGATCCGCCGCTGGTCCCCGCCGAAGGAGAGGTCGAAGACCCGTTGGCCACCGGGGCCACCGTCGCCGTCTTCTGGGAATTCCCGCCCCCGCCACAAGCAGCGGTGGTCAGGCCTACCACGGCCACCGCGACGGCGAGCTTGTGCAGTCTGCGCATAATCGCCTCCTGTGCTCGATCCTATAACTGCCTGATACCAATGGCGACGTAGCCTGCGGGTGAACCGTTAGGTTTTCCTTAACCACGGGGAGGCAGAGGAGAAGCACAAGCCGACTGCCTATCGGGACTGATCTAGAGGGGGCTCCTGGATGACACTCGCTGCCACCGGACATCCGCCGACCCAGGCCGCCGCGGCCGCGGGTTCGGCCCCAGCAGTGCCGGGGGAACCGGCCAGATCCGCGAGGCCGCGTACGGACCGGCGTCTGGCGCGGATCCGTGTGTTCCTGGCTGTCGGCGCGCTCCTGTTCGGAGCGGTGGGCATATACGGGGTGCAGGTCCGGACCGACGGCGCGAACGACGCCAAGACGCACAGCGGGATCCTGATCGAGCAGGCCGAGCAGATCTACCACAGCCTCTCGGACGCGGACGCCACCTCGACGACCATGTACCTGCACGTCGGTGAGGCGCCGGCGAACCTGTTGCAGCAGTACAACACCGACCTGCAGAACGCGCAGGCCGCGCTCTTGGCCGCCACCAAGGAGGCCGGCGGCGACGCCGTGGCCGTGAAGGCGCTGGACCAGATCGCCACCCAGCTGCCGCAGTACGTCAAGCTGAACGCCACCGCGGCGGCCAACAACCTGATCGGCTATCCGGTCGGCTTCCGGTACCTGCTTCAGGCCTCGAACCTGATGCAGGGGACCAGCGCCACGGCCACCGCCCCGCCGTCCGGGATACTGCCGTGGGCCCAGAACCTCACCGACACTGAGGCGAAGAACCTCTCCGCCGCGGAGGGCACGGCCAAGCAGTTCCCGGTGCCGATGCTGGTGGTCGGCCTGCTGTTGCTGGCCGCGTTGACGGTGGTCCAGGTCCGGGAGTCCCGGCGGACCAACCGGGTCTTCAGCCCCGGTCTGCTCGCCGCCACGGTCGCGCTCGTGGTCGCGTTCGCCTGGACCGGCGTGGACATCGGGGTCCAGAACGGCCACGAGGACAAGGCCAAGTCGCGCGGTTCGGACCAGGTGAGCGTTCTGGCCACGGCCCGCATCCTGTCGTTGCAGGGCCGGACCGAGGAGATGCTGACCCTGGTCGGCCGGGGCACCGCGGACGACCAGGAGACCGACTACGCCGGCGTGACCGCGGCGAACGGGACGTACACCCCGGGCACCGAGGCGAATCTGGCCACCGCCTTGCAGCAGGCGGAGAAGCTCGCGACCGACGACACCGGGACCAAGCTGGCCGCCGCCGCGCTGGGCGACGAGGCGGCCTGGCACACCCAGCACCAGACGCTGCGCGGCTTCGACGCGCAGAACCAGTACGAGAAGGCCGTGGACTCGGCGCTGGGCCAGCACGACTTCGCGACCGCGCCCAGCGCGGCCAAGTCGTTCGACGCCTTGCAGACCGATCTGGACCACGCCATCACGTACGCGGAGACCTCCTTCGGTGCCGAGGCCAAGGACGGCGCCGGGGCCGTGGCCGGGTTGGAGATCGGGCTCGGCGTGCTGGCGCTGTTGATGGCGGCGGCGGTGGTCCGGGGCCTGGGCCGGCGGATCGCGGAATACCAATGAGCGGGCGGGGGATGACCACGATGAACGGCAGGCGGAACATCAGGATGCGGACATGGGGGGCCGCGGCGGTCGTGGCGGCCGTCGCGCTCACCGCGGCGTGCAGTGCCTCCAAGGGCGGCGCGAGGCCCCTAGCCGGTCAGGGCATCGGCCCGGGCGCTCTGCCCAACGCTCCGAAGTCATCGCCGACGCCCTGCGGGCCGTCGGCGACCGCGGCCACGTTGAACGCGCTACCGGACCCGAACGCTCCGGCGACCCCCGGCGGCACCCTGGACAAGATCCGCAAGCGCGGATTCCTGATCGCCGGGATCGACCTGAACACCGAGCTGTTCGGCTACGACCCGCAGCACAACAACAACCCGCAGGGTTTCGACGTCGACATGGCCAAGGCGGTGGCCCGCGCCATCTTCGGCGCCGACGGCCACATCCAGTTCCGGGTGGTCACCCTGGCCGACCCGAAGACCGGCGAGTACGCGCAGCTGCACGCCGGGAACATCGACCTGGCCGTGGAGACCACCACCATCACCTGCGCGCGCATGGAGGGCGCGGAGCGGATGAACTTCTCCAACCCCTACTACACCGCCCAGCTGAAGCTGCTGATGCCGCTCCGCGACGACGGCAGCGCGCAGACCACGTCCCTGGCACAACTGAAGGGCACGGGCACGAAGGTCTGCGCGACGCTGAACTCCACCCCGGTCGACATCATCAAGAACACCCTCGGCGCCTCGGCGGCCGTCCAGGTGCCCAACGCCCTGGACTGCCTCGCAGACTTGCAACAAGACCAAGTCGGCGCGATCTACACCGATGACGCCCTGCTGCGCGGCATGGCATCGCAGGACCCGCATGTCGCGATGACCACCGCGCCCGGCGGGCAGGACCAGCCATATGGCATCGCCACGAACTGCGACCCGAAGTCGCCGAACGACCTCACCCCGTTCGTGAACGCCGTCCTGGCGAACATGATCCAGGACTCCGGTCCGAACGGCTGGCGCTCACTGTTTGCAAAGGATTTGGGTTCACAACCCGTATCCCTGCCGGAGATCCCGACGGCGTACCCTCTGGGGAGTTAGCCGACCTGATGGGACGGGCAATAGAGTCCAGGCAGACAGGCATGGGGGGAGCAAGAGCACGACCGTGACGACGATGTGGACCCGGCAGGCGATCGATGCCGCGATCGACCGCCGCGCCCTGGAGCGCTCAGGGGTGTCGGCCGGCCTGCTGGAACTGGACGACCACCCGGGCCGGCGGCTGCTGGACGGCGCCAAGCTGACCGGCGCCACGGCCCAGTCCTGGGCGAAGGCGTCGGCCGAACTGGCCGGGCTGTGGACCGTGTTCGAGGCGTACCAGCAGGTGCTGGACCGGGTCTCGGCGATGCGCGGCGGCCCGAAGACCAAGCTGGGCGACCGGGAACTGGCGGCCATGGCCGATCTGCTGACCGGCCGCTCCGTCGAGCTGCCCCGGCAGGCCGTGCCGTTCGAGCGGCGCGGGCTGCTGGATCCGGCCAGCACCCAGGACCTGCTGACCCTGGACGAGGCCGTGGAGTCCATGGCCCGGACCTACGACATGGTCAAGAAGGTCGCGGTCGACGCCGAGAACGCGTGGAACCGGCTGCTGGAGCCGCTGGACGACCTGCAGGCCAAGGCCCGGGCCGCCCGGGCCACGGCCGATCAGGTCGGGGCCGGCGGCGATCCGGTCTTCGACCGGCTGGCCGGGATCGAGAAGCAGGTCTCCGACATGCGGCGGCAGGCGCTGACCGATCCGCTGGGCATGGTCGGCGGCGCCTCGGCCCTCACGCCGGCCCGGGTGGCGGGGCTGCTCGGGCAGCTGGCTGATGTGCAGACCGAACTGGACCAGGCGCTGGTCGCCCGGACCGAGTTCGACCAGCGGCTGGCCGGGCTCCAGGACGTCATCGTGCGGATCGCGCGGGCCGAGGCCGAGGCCGAACAGGTCCGGGTCACCGTCCGGGAGAAGATAGCCGCGCCGAAGCTGCCGCCGGCCTCGGCCGCCGCCGCGCATCTGCGCGGCAAGGTCGCCGAACTGGAGCGGGAACGATCGGGCCAGTCCTGGACGTTGCTCGGCCGGAACTTGTCGGCGCTGGAGAAGAACAGCCGCTTGATCCTGGAGAACGCGCAGAAGCGGATCGCGCAGATCCGGGAACCGCTGGACCGGCGGGACGAGCTGCGCGGGCTGCTGGAGGCCTACCGGGCGCGCGCCGCCCGGCACGGCGTCGCCGAGGCCCCGGTGCTGACCGCGCTGTACCAGTCGGTCCACGACCGGCTGTGGTCCGCGCCGTGCGACCTGACGGCGGCCGAGGCCGGGGTACGCGAGTACCTGGCGGCGGTCGGCGCGGCGCTGCCGAGCATGTCATAGGTCTGGTGTGCACTAGTGAGCGGGGGCGAAACCGACCACACCGGACTCCATCGGAATCTCAACAAGGCTCCACAAGGGTTTTACAGGGGAGAGGGAAACACCAGTGACCGCCTGTCTTGAGCCGGGCTGCGACGGGACCATCGACGCCGACGGCTACTGCGACACCTGCGGTACCGCCGCCGCGGCGGCGGCGCAGACCGCGCCGCGCACCGGGGCCGGCCAGGCCTCGTCGCGTACCGCGAACTCGGCGCGCACCAGCAGTTCCACGCGTTCCACGTCCACGTCGGCCTCCAGCCGCAACTCCACCTCGGTGTCCAGCCGCACCCGCGGCACCCGGGGCGGCAGCTCCGGCCGCTCGCGCCGGGGCAACCTGGGCGCCGGGCTGATCGAGGTGCCGCCGGTCCCGGCCCGGGACCCGATGACCGCGATCATGGCCAATCCGATGGTGCCGGAGAACAAGCGGCGCTGCTCGAAGTGCAACGCCGAGGTGGGCCGCGGCCGGGACGGCCAGCCGGGCCGCACCGAGGGCTTCTGCCGCAAGTGCCGGACCGCGTTCTCCTTCGAGCCCAAGCTGAAGGCCGGGGACAAGGTCGGGCAGTACGCGGTGCTCGGCTGCATCGCGCACGGCGGTCTGGGCTGGATCTACCTGGCCAAGGACGAGAACGTCTCGGACCGCTGGGTGGTCCTCAAGGGCCTGCTGGACTCCGGCGACGCCGACGCGATGGCCGCCGCGGCCGCCGAGCGCAAGTTCCTGGCCGAGGTGAACCACCCCTCGATCGTGCAGATCATGAACTTCGTGCAGCACCCGGACGCCAAGACCGGCGCGCCGGTGGGCTACATCGTCATGGAGTACGTCGGCGGCAGTTCGCTCAAGCAGATCCGCGACGAGTACCGGGACTCCGCCGGGCAGGCCGGCCCGCTGCCGGTGGCGCAGGCCATCGCCTACGCGATCGAGATCCTGCCGGCCTTCGGCTACCTGCACAGCCTGGGCCTGGTCTACAACGACTTCAAGCCGGACAACATCATCCAGTCCGAGGAGCAGCTCAAGCTCATCGACATGGGCGGTGTGATCCAGATGGACGACGAGGACTCGCCGATCTACGGCACCCGCGGCTTCCAGGCCCCGGAGATCGCCGACGGCCCCTCGGTGGAGTCCGACCTGTACACCGTCGGCCGCAGCCTGGCGGTGCTCACCAGCCTGGACACCCGGACCTACCAGACCACCTACCTGGAGGAGCTGCCGGCGCCGGACGTGGTGCCGTTGTTCGGCCGGCACGAGTCGTTCTACAAGCTGCTCCAGCGGGCCACCGACCAGGACCCGGACATGCGGTTCGGCTCGGCCCAGCAGATGGCCGAGCAGCTGACCGCGGTGCTGCGCGAAGTGCTCTCGCTGGACGAGAACAAGCCGCATCCCGGCGCCTCGGTCATGTTCGGGCCCGAGGTCCGGGTGCCGAGCACCACCGCGGCGGTGCCGGAGCCGTTCGCCGTGGCGCAGGCGCTGCCGGTGCCGCTGGTGGACCGCGACGACCCCGGCGCGCAGTTCCTGGCCGGGCTCGGCGCGCTGGATCTGGCCGACCAGCGCCGGGCCCTGGAGAACTCCCCGCTATTGGGCAACTCCCAGGAGATCCAGCTGCGCCTGGTGCTGGCCGCCGCCGCGGTCGGCGACTTCGCCGCCGCGGTCGGGCTGCTCGACCGGTTCGAGAACGACAACGGCGGCGACTGGCGCACCTTCTGGTACCGCGGCCTGATCCAGCTCCAGGGCGGCCTGCTCACCGAGGCCGTGCGGATGTTCACCGCGGTCTACGACGCGCTGCCGGGCGAGGCGGCGCCGAAGCTGGCGCTGGCGGCCTGCGCCGAGCTTCAGGGCGACTTCGTCACCGCCAGCCGTTACTACGACACGGTCTGGCGCACCGACACCGGCTACGTCAGCGCCGCCTTCGGTCTGGCCCGGGCGCTGCTGGGCACCGGCCAGCGCGGCGCGGCGGTGGCCGCGTTCGGCGCGGTGCCGCAGACCTCCACGCACCACACCGCCGCCAACGAGGCCGCGCTGCGGGCCCTGCTGGCCGGCCGGGACAACGACCTGACCGGCGCCGACCTGGCCGGGATCGACAGCCGCTACAAGTGGCTGGCCGACCGGCTGGACCCCGAGCACGCCAACCTGTTGGCGCTGGAGGTGTTCCAGACCGCGGGCCGCCGGCTCCAGGTCCAGGTGCCGCAGGACCTGCAACCCGGCCAGAAGCTCATCGACCGCGCCGTCGACGAGCGCTCGCTGCGCCTGGGCATGGAGCACACCTACCGCTCGCTGGCCCGGCTGGCCACCGACAAGGGCAAGCGCATCGAGCTGGTCGACCAGGCCAACGCGGTCCGTCCCAGGACCCTGATATGACGGTCGGGACCGCGGTCGGGACGGGCCCCGGCGCGACGACGGCCGGACCGGAGGCGGACACTGCCATGGCACTGCAACTGACGTGTCCCAAGTGCGGGGCGACGGACCTGGAGGCCGACCAGGCCTCGCGGTTCTGCGAGCAGTGCGGGTACGCGCTGGCCGAGGCGGTGACCGGGGACGAGGAACCCGGTACCGCCGAGGACCCCAAACCCTGCGTCTCCTGCGGCGGCACCGAGATCGACGCCGAGGGCTACTGCACCGACTGCGGCGATCTACAGCCGCGCCGCCGGGACCGGATGGAGGTGGACTTCAAGGCGGTCGCCGGGGTCAGCGACCGCGGCCTGCGCCACCACCGCAACGAGGACTCGATGGCGCTCGGCCCGGCGTTCGGGCCGGACGGCCGGACCCTGATGATCGCGGTGGTCTGCGACGGGGTGTCCACCTCGGAGCGGCCGGACGAGGCCTCGGCGGCGGCGGTCAAGACCGCCGCGAAGCTGCTGCTGGCCGCGATCGCCGGCGGTAGCGCCCCGGACGGACCCGGGCCGGAGCCGACGCGCGCCGGGCCGGTGGAGACCGCGGTCATGGAAACGGTGCCGGAGACAGTGGTCGCCGAGACCATCGCCCCCGAGACCCTGTCCCCTGAGCCTTCGACGGCCGAGGAAGACCAGCCGCGCCGGGGCCGGCGGGCAGATCTGCGCGCCGTCTCCCGGCAGGCCGTGATCGACGCCGACCACGCGGTCTCGGGCCTGGCCCGGGACGCCGACCACGGCAACCCGCCGGCCTGCACCTACGTCTGCGCCATCGTCGACACCGACGTCACCCTGGCCTGGCTCGGCGACAGCCGCGCCTATTGGCTCGACGAGCGCGGTACCTCCCGCGCCCTGACCCGGGACGACGCCGAGGAGGGCTCGCACGCCATCGAGGCCTGGCTCGGCGCCGACTCCGGCGGTCCCGAGCCGCATCTGGCGAGCTTCACCCCGGACGGCCCCGGCGTGGTCCTGGTGTGCAGCGACGGCCTGTGGAACTACGTGGAGAAGGCCGCGGACCTGGCCGCGATCGCCCTGCCCGGGGCCCTGACGGACCCGTTCACCGCGGCCGAGGCCCTGGTCCGCCGGGCCCTGGCCGACGGCGGTCACGACAACATCACCGCGGTGCTCGTCCCCTATCCGGTTCAGCCGCCCGCCGAGGGCGTCAGCACGACAGGAGTGAGTAGGCAGCCATGAGCCAGTACCCGGACTTCGCCTTCGAGATCAACCAGAACGAGTATCTCGCCGAGGGCGCACGCGAGGTGCACGCGGTGGTCACGCTGACCGCCACCTCCGCGACCGGCGGCGCGGCGGCGCCGGCCTACGGGGCCCCGGCCCCGGGCGCTGGCGGCGAGAAGGTCGAGGTCATCATCATCGACTGCTCGGGGTCCATGGACTACCCGCGCACCAAGATGATGGCGGCCAAGGAGGCCACCAAGGTCGCCATCGACACGCTCAGCGACGGCACCTACTTCGCGGTGGTGGCCGGCACCGAGGGCGCGCGCGTGGTCTACCCGACCGGCGGCCACCTGCTGCGCGCCGACTACCAGAGCCGCGCGGCGGCCAAGGAGGCGGTCTCGCGCCTGCACGCCAACGGCGGCACCGCGATGGGCCGCTGGCTGGGCCAGGCCGGCCGGATCTTCGACGCCCACCCGAACGCGATCAAGCACGCGATCCTGCTCACCGACGGCAAGGACGAGTCGGAGACCCCGGCCGACCTGGCCCGGGCCATCCAGGCCAGCATCGGCACCTTCACCGCCGACTGCCGCGGGATCGGCGAGGACTGGGAGATCGCCGAGGTGAAGAAGATCGCCGACGCGCTGCTGGGCACCGTGGGCATCATCCGCGAGCCGGAGCGGCTGGCCGAGGACTTCCGCGAGATGACCGCGAACTCGATGGGCAAGGAGGTCGCGGACGTCGCGCTGCGGCTGTGGACGCCCAAGGGCGCGGTGGTCCGGTTCGTCAAGCAGGTCAACCCGACGCTGGCCGACCTGACCGGGAAGCGCGCGGACGGGGGCGGCCCGCTCATCGGCGACTATCCGACCGGTGCCTGGGGCGCGGAGAGCCGCGAGTACCACATCTGCGTCGAGGTCGAGCCCGGCAACCTGAACACCGAGAAGCTGGCCGGCCGGGTCACCCTGGTGGCCAAGGACAGCGCCGGCGTCACGGCGCTGGGCGAGGGCAAGATCCGGGCGATCTGGACCAACGAGGAGGAGAAGACCGGGCGGATCAACGGCCGGGTGGCGCACTACACCGGCCAGGCCGAGATGGCCGCGGCCATCGAGGAGGGCGCGGCCGCCCAGGAGGCCGGCGACATGCCGACCGCCACCGCGCGCCTGGGCCGCGCCATGGACCTGGCGCTGGAGTCCGGGCGCGAGGACACCGTCAAGATGTTGCGCAAGATAGCCGAGGTCGACCCGGACACCCAGCGGGTCCTGCGGGCCAAGTCCAAGTCCGATGTCAACAAGGGCGACGTGATGGAGGCCGTGCTGGACTCGACCAAGACGGTGCGGACCAACAAGCGGACCGGCGGCTCGGGGAGCTGACGATGGCGACCATTAAGGCAGGGGGACGATGATGGCCACGTGTCCGGACGGACACCAAACGGTCGCGACCGATTACTGCGACGAGTGCGGCTTGTCGATGGGCGGTCCGGTGCAGGTGTCGGAGCCGGTCTCCAGCGCGGGGACGGGCGGCGCGGCGTCGGCCTACGGCTCGCCCGGCGACCCGTGTCCGAACTGCCTGATCCCGCGGCAGGCCGGCGACACTTTCTGTGAGGCCTGCGGCTTCCCCTTCGACCAGGAGGGGAGCATCGGCACCGGGGTCTGGCCGGGCCCCGGGGCCGGCGGCACCACCGGGACCGACCCGGTCGGCGGCGGCGATCCGGTTCCGGGCCCAGGTCCGGTCGGCGGCGACCCGACGCCCGGGCCCCTGGAAGTGGACCCGGTCTTCGTCGACCCGGTCACCATCGACCCGGTCGACCCGGTCGGCGCCCCGGCCGCCACCTCCGGATGGATCGCCGTCGCCAGCGCCGACCGCGCCTACTACGACGCGGTGGTCGCCGAGGGCGAGATCGACGCGGCCGCCTACCCGTTCCCGCCGTACTGCCCGGAACGCGAGTTCGCGCTCGACGGCGACACGGTGCGCATAGGCCGCTCGGGCAAGAAGGGGAGCGTCGAGATCGACCTGACGGGCCCGCCCACCGACCCCGGCATCTCGCATCTGCACGCGGTGCTCCAGCGGCGCCCGGACGGCGGCTGGTCGGTGGTGGACCTGGAGTCGACGAACGGCACGGTGCTCAACGACGACACCGCGCCGCTCCCGCCGAACCAGGCGTTCCCGGTCGAGGCCGGGCAGCGGGTCCATGTCGGGGTGTGGACCACTCTGACGCTGATCCAGCGGTCCTGAACCAGCGGTCCTGAGGTCCTGAACCACCGATCCGATCGAAGAAGGTGAGGACGGCCGCCGGTGCCGGACCGTCGAGTCCGGCACCGGCGAACGCGTCCACGTCCGCCAGGCAGCGGTGGCTCCGGCGGTTACTGAGCGAGCTGTCGCCCGCTGTCGTCGTTCGCCGCGGCTATTGCTTGTCGCGCTTGCGGACGGTGTCCACCCACAACGCCGCACCGCCGGCGGCCGCGAGCACGATCAGGATGATGCCGAATACGGTCCCGTTCATGAAAAACAGCGCTCCCCTCTCGCCTACCGAACAAAGGTAGCGAGAGGGGAGCGATAGAGCGAGCGACCTTCGGAGCTAACGACTGTATACGGCCACGAAGTCGCGCTCATCAGTTGAGTAATACCGCTGCGCGGTCCGGGCGAAGTCCAACAGCTTCGTCGAGTCCGGCGGGTTCTGGCCCTTGCTGCTGTCGTAGGTCATGTAGGACACCCACTCCTGGTTGATGTCCAGCTCCATGCCGCGCACCGCGCCGGCCCGCTGGAGCAGTTCGGCCAGGGTCCGGACGGACAGCGCCGGGCCGATCGCGTAGACCAGGTTGCCGTCGGCCGTTATGCCGATCCCGGAACGCCAGACGTAGTAGGCGTTCTTGACCGTCACGCCCCACAGCTTCTTGTCCTCGCTGTCCACGCTCGGGTTGACCTGGCCGTTGTCCACCAGCAGCTGGAGGTTCTGCCGGACGCCGACCACGTTCGGGTCCAGCTGGAAGCCCGCGCCGGAGTTCCAGGACCCGATGTTGACCGTGCCGTCCTTGTAGAACACCTCCGAGGCCTGGCCCGGGACCAGAGTGCCGTAGGTCTTGCCGTTGAGGTAGAAGCCGCCGTGCGCGTCGTTCGGGCTGAGCAGGAAGGCCCCGTTCCAGGTGGCGATCAGGTTCTTGAACTGGTCGCCGGACAGGTGGTCGGTCTGGTTGTAGCCGGCGGTGCCGGGCTGCTGGGAGCCGGGGTGCAGGATGAAGCTGGCGTGCTTCTGGTCCATGTACGCCACCGCCGACAGGTAGTCCAGGTGCTGGGGGTCCGAGCGCAGCTTCGCGGTCTGGATCACCGGCACGCCGTTCACCACGACCGTGGGCTGCCAGACGCCCTCACCCGGCGCCGGGTTCGGCACGAACGGCTTCATCGGCGCCAGATCGTGCTGGCCCTGGGCCAGGGTCGGCGTCGCCGACGGCGGCGCGAGGTCGGCCAGCTGCGAGGGGGACAGGCCGCCGCCGGTCTTCGGCTTGTTGCTCTGGTACTGCTGGTTCTCCAGCCAGGTGACGGCCCAGCCCATGTCGTGCCCGCGGGCCCACTCGGCGATCCGGGCCTGGTTGCTCATGTTGCCCGGGGCGCTCAGCGCGCCGTAGAGCGAGTAGCTGGTCAGGAAGACCAGCACGGCCAGCACGCCGGCGAGACTGCGCCGGATGAGCTTGCGGCGCCGGCGCTGGGCCGGGGTGAGCCGGTCCCGGCGGCGGGTCTTCGCGCGGCGGCGGGACCGGCCGTGCTCCTCGGTTTCGACGGCGTCGCTCTCGGGGCTCTCGTTCTCGCCGTAGCCGTCGCTGTGGTTGTCGCTGTAGCCGTCCGGGAAACCCGAGGAGTACTCGGTGTCGCCGGGGCCGCCGCCGTACTCGCCGGCCCGCGCCCGCTGGCCCGGTACCGGGGCCGGCCGCAGATCCTCAGGGTTTTGAGGTACTCGGCGGCGGGTGCCGCGCGGGACGTGGGTCTCGTCCAGCGCGCGCATGTCCTGGGCCGCGCCGTCCAGCCGCTGGTAACTCGGGTTCTGCTGATAGCTGGGATTCTGCTGCTGACCCGGGTGCGGCTGGAAGCTCGGGCTCTGCTGGTAGCTCGGCGCCTGCTGCGCGTGCCCGGCCTGGTAGCCGGGCGGCGGCTGCGGCTGCTGCCGGCTGGGCTGTTGATAGTCGGGCTGCTGATAACCGGGCTGCGGGTACTCAGGCTGCTGGTAGCCCGGATTCGGCTGGTAGCTCGGGTGGCGAGGGTCCCGCTGCTGGTCGGCACGGGGGTCGCGGCCCTGCGGGTACTGCGGGGCCTGCGGCGCGGAGTAGTCGTCCCACGGCGTCCGTGGCTCTACGGCGGGCCCCTGCCGGGGGTCCTGAGGGGGCCTGGGACGCGGTACCTCGCGGCCGCGGGGCGGTCCCTGCGGCCGGTCCGGCCGCGGAGGTACCCCGCGTCCCGGATTGCCGTCGCCGGTCCTTCCCGTCGGTGCCGGTGTCATCCACGATCCTCTCAGTCCGGTCCCCGATCCAGCCTCAGAGTATGGCCATTCATTGATGGGTACCGCCAGCTTGCCTGTTTTTCCCGTGCGGTTCTCAGACGCCCAAGGGGGGTGGGGCGGTTGCGGAGCAAGAGGATGAAAGTGACGTGTGCTACATCACGCGCGAACGCAGCCGGCGCAACATGCGGGCGTCGGCGAAGCCCACCGCGTGGGCCGCGGCCTCGACCGTCGCGCCGTGGCCGATCAGGTGCTCGGCGCGTTCCAGACGCAGCGTCTGCTGGTAGCGCAATGGGGTCATACCGGTGCTCTCCACGAACTGCCGGGTCAGCGTCCGTTCACTGACGCCACCGGCGCGCGCCAGTTCCGTGAGCCGCAACGGCTCGGCGTAGTTCGCGTCGATCCGGTCCTGCGCGCGGTGCACGGCGTCGCGCAGATGCCAGCGGTGCCGGAGCATCGCGCTGTCTTGCGACTCCTCGCCGGAGCGGCGCGCGTAGACCACCATGTCCCGGGCGACGCGGGCGGCGGCGGCCGGGCCGTGCTGTTCGGCGACCAGGTGCAGCGCCAGGTCGATGCCGCTGGCGATGCCCGCCGAGGTGATCACCCGGTCGTCGGCGACGTAGACCACGTCGCGCTCGACCCGGGCCCGCGGATAACGCAGGGCCAGTTCGTCCTGGAGATCGTGGTGGGTGGTGCAGCGCCGGCCGTCCAGCAGCCCGGCCTGCCCGAGCACGTCGGCGCCGGAGCAGACACTGGCCACGGTGCCGCCGGCGGCGTGGTGCGCGACCAGCCGGCCCAGCAGCTCCCGGCCCGGGCGCGGGCCGCCCTTGAGCATGGGCGAGCGCCAGCCCGGGACCAGGACGAGGTCGGCGGGTCCGGCGCCGGGCCACTCGGTCTCGGCGCGCAGCCGGACGCCCTGCGCGGTCACGATGTCTTCCTGCTCGGCGACGTACCGCAGCTCGTACGGATACCCGTGATCATCAGCGGTGGAGAACACCTGGGCCGGACCGGAGAGGTCCAGCAGGTGCAGACGCGGGATGAGCAGGAAGACGACCTTCACAATCCGGTCAGCTTAGTCCGATCGTTGCCGGAACGCCCGAACCGACCACCTGGTCCACGGTCGCCACGGTCGCGAACCGCCCGCTGAGCGCGAAGACGGTGCGCTCCACGACCGCCGAGGCCGGCAGCGTGCGGGGGTCGGCGGCGAGCTCTTCGGGAGTCAGGCCGTCCGGCGCGTCCGGGTGCGCGATCGGGTTGGTGGCGGTCGCGTCGATCACGAAGGTCACCTGGTAGCCCAGGTCGGAGCCCAGGCGCGCGGTCGTCTCGCAGCACTGCTCGGTGCGGATGCCGCAGATCGCCAGCTCGCGGACGCCGTGCTCGGTGAGCAGCTGCTGCAGGTTGGTGGTGGTGAACGCGTTGTGCGAGGTCTTGCGGATCTGCGGTTCGCCGGCGGCCGGTGCGCGCAGGCCGTCCAGGTAGCGGACGTGGCCGGACTCGGGGTCGAAGGCGCCGCCGGTGCCCGGTTCCTGGTGCAGGACCCAGACCACCAGGTCGTCGTGGTCGCGGGCGTGGTCCACCAGGCGGTTGACGTCGTCGGCGATATCGGGGTTGTCGATCAGTCGCCAGAGCGGCCGGGAGCGGAAGGATTCCTGGACGTCGATGACGATGAGAGCGCGCTGTGTCATGTCCTCAGCATCGCCGCCGGGCCGGGCCGGCGGCAGGCCCGTTCCGGCCCGGATGCGGAACGATCCGGTCATC
This sequence comes from Catenulispora pinisilvae, assembly GCF_015356865.1. Taxonomy (GTDB): domain Bacteria; phylum Actinomycetota; class Actinomycetes; order Streptomycetales; family Catenulisporaceae; genus Catenulispora; species Catenulispora pinisilvae. The sequence continues at coordinate 4,357 of NZ_JAAFZA010000008.1, read as the reverse complement.
GCGGCGGAAGTCGCCGTACGGCCGGTCCGCACGCCGGCCAACATCTGCGGCTCAACAGTGGTTCATTCTGAAGACGCTTTCAACCCCTTGATTACGCCCGGATTGATCCGATTCTGTCCCGATTCCGAGATGACGGTTCGATAACTGGTCTATACCTGAGGGCCATCTGGTCTATACCGCTGACTGAAACCTGATTAGCGTGTCCCAGCGTCACGACCTGCTGTCCCCAACCCTCACCCTCCGACAAAGGTGGAACCCAGGTGAAGCGTCTCGCCACCCTCGCCGCGACCGGTCTGGCCGCGTCCCTCGTCCTCTCGGCGTGCTCGTCCAGCAAGTCCTCTGGCGGCTCGTCCTCGTCCTCGGGCTCCTCCAAGCCCGTGACCATCACCCTGCTCGCCCCGAACTACGGCAGCGGTACCGCTGACGACAGCAAGAACTACTGGGGCGACATCATCACGGCCTTCGAGGCCAAGTACCCGAACGTCAAGGTCCAGCTCCAGGAGGCCACCTGGGACAACCTGGCCACCAAGCTGACCACGGCGCTCCAGAACAACGACGCCCCGGACCTGTTCGAGGGCGGCGGCTACGCCGACGTCGCGGCGCAGGGCCTGCTCTACAAGGCCTCGGACATCGTCTCCCCGCAGACGCTGAGCAACCTGATCCCGCACGTGGCCCAGCTCGGCCAGACCAAGGGCCAGGACGGCCAGCAGGCCCAGTACGGCATCCCGTTCACCACCTCCACCCGCGCCTTCTTCTACAACACCCAGCTGTTCCAGCAGGCCGGCATCACCACGGCCCCGCAGACCTGGGCCGACGTCGCCGCCGACGCCGCGAAGATCAAGACGCTCGGCAAGACCGGCTTCGGGCTGCCGCTGGGCTCGGAGGAGGCGCAGGCCGAGACCTACCTGTGGACGCTGGGCAACGGCGGCGGCTACAAGGACGCCTCGGGCAAGTGGGACATCAACTCCCCGCAGAACGTCCAGACCTTCCAGTGGCTGACCGACAACCTGGTCAAGCCGGGCCTGACCGAGCCGGACCCGGGCACCAAGGACCGCACGGACCTGTGGAAGGACTTCGCGGCCGGCAACATCGGCATGATCAACGGCTCCCCGGCGCTGCTGCCGATCCTCAAGGAGGGCACCATCGGCAGCAACTTCAAGTCCTCGCCGATCCCCGGCAAGACCGGCACGCTGAGCACCCCGCTGGGCGTCGCGGACTTCATCGAGGCCTTCAACAGCCACCCGGACCACAAGACCGCGATCGGCGAGTTCCTGGACTTCGCGCTCCAGAAGCAGTACCAGGAGAAGTTCGACAACCTCTACGACCTGCTGCCGGCCACCCAGGACGCGGCCGCCGACCTGTCGGCGTCCAACCCGGCCCTGAAGCCCTTCATCGACGCGCTGCCCACGGCCGCCTGGTACCCGAGCTCGGACCCGAACTGGGACCCGGCCTCGCAGAAGGTCAAGGACATCGTCGGCAAGGCGGTGACCTCGGACCCGAAGGGCGTCCTGGACCAGATCCAGGCCGTCGCGACGGCCAGCAACTAAGGTCCCACGGGATACCCCAGCTATGACGACGCACACTGAGCGGGGCCGGCTCGGCCGGCCCCGCCCCGCCCTCGCCAGGTCGGTCCTGTCCGGCCTGGCCCCGCTGGCCTGGATCGGCCCGGCGATCGCGCTGATCGCCTTCGCCGTGCTGTGGCCGGTGGTGAAGATGGTCCAGTCCTCGACCACCCACTGGTCCCGCTACGGCGTGAACCTGGGGTCCAACGGGACGGACAACTACAACAAGCTGTTCAAGGAGCAGGACCTGTCCGGTGTGCTGGAGCGCACCGGCATCTGGGTGGTCGTGGTCGTCACCCTCACGATGGTGATCTCGCTGGGCGTCGCGCAGCTGTTCAACCAGAAGTTCCCGGGCCGCACCGTCGCGCGCTGGGCGCTGATCGCCCCGTGGGCGGCCTCGGTGATGATGACCGCGATCATCTTCAAGTGGATGCTGTACCCGGGCTACGGGTTCATCAACATCATCCTGAACGACCTGGGCCTGGTGGACCGCAACAGCAACACCGCGGACTGGCTCGGGCACTCCGGCTCCGGGTTCATGTGGGAGATGGCGGTCGCCATCTTCGTGTCGATCCCGTTCACCAGCTACACGGTGATCGCCGGCCTTCAGACCGTCCCGGCCGAGGTGTACGAGGCGGCCAAGGTGGACGGCGCGAGCAAGGTCCGCACCTACTTCTCGGTGACGCTGCCGCTGCTGCGCCCGGCGCTGCTGGTGGCCACGGTCATCAACGTGATGAACGTGTTCAACAGCTTCCCCATCATCTGGGAGATGACCAAGGGCGGGCCGGGCTACGACACCGCGACCACCACGGTCTTCATGTGGATCCTCAAGGGCCAGAACATCGGCGAGTCCGCGGCCCTGTCGATGGTCAACTTCGCGCTGATCATCGTGATCGTCTTCGCCTTCCTCAAGGTGAGCAAGTGGAACAGTGAGGCCGACGCATGACCGCGGTCACGACCTCCTCTCGGAGCCAGCGCCAGGACCGGGTCCCGAACGCCCCCAAGCCCCCGCGCGGCCTGCCGAGCGTGAAGAAGATCCTGATGGTCGGCGGCGCGTACCTGATCGCGCTGATCTTCATCACCCCCTACCTGGAGATGCTCCTCACCGCGCTGCGGCCGGTGAAGGAGGACTCCGACCCGACGATCATCCCGCACCACTTCCAGTGGTCGAACTTCACCTCGGTGTTCTCCGGCGACTCCAGCTTCGGCACCAACATGCGCATCACCCTGGAAGTCGCCTTCGGCGCGACCTTCCTGGTGCTGCTCGTGGCCCTGCCGGCGGCCTACTACACGGCCCGCAAGCGCTTCCGCGGCCGCAAGGCGTTCCTGTTCCTGGTCCTGGTCACGCAGATGTTCCAGCCCACCGCCATGGTGGTCGGCATCTACGGCGAGATGCGCGACCTGAACATGATCAACTCGGTCTGGGCCCTGATCATCGTGGACGCCGGCTTCAACCTGGCCTTCGCGGTCTGGATCCTGTCGGCGTACTTCTCGGCCATCCCGGTCGAACTGGAACAGGCGGCGATGATCGACGGCGCGACCCGCTTCGGCGCCTTCCGCCGCGTCACCATCCCGCTGGCGATGCCGGGCATCGTGACCGCGCTGATCTTCACCTTCATCGCGGCCTGGAACGAGTTCATCGTCGCCCTGACCCTGACCACCAGTCCGGACAAGGCACCACTGTCAGTGGCGGTGGACAACTACATCGGCCAGTACACAGTGGACTACGGCCACCTGTTCGCCAGCACGGTCATCGCGACCATCCCGGTGATCGTCCTGTTCGGCCTGATCGAGCGCAAGGTCGTCGACGGCCTGACAGCGGGCTCGATCAAGTAGCGCGACCCCGCCGAAACGGCCACCGGCCTGACAGAGCCCGCTGACGCACTCCTTAGCTGCGTCGGCGGGCTCCTGAAGCACACGGCCCTGAACACCGCCCCACGCCGCGATGATCTGCGGGTGCTGAAATCCGCAGATCATCACGGAGCGGAACCGGCCCCCGACAGGCCGGGGGGCAACCTGCCGGAAACCTGCTACCAGGAGGCAGCGACCGGCGACGGCGCGCTCGCGGAGGGCAGGGACGCGAGCTACGCCGGGGCCGGGGGCCGCTTAATATTTGTATCGGCAGATCGGGCGGGGAGCTTTAGGGTTCTGTTTTACTTTTTTCGCAGGGCACGATGGCTGCGGCTGTTTTATCAAAGGGCTGATTCGGCGCCTGCCACGGCCGGTGCTGTGCCAGCCCGCTTCGCCAGCCGCGCGCCCGGGGAGCTTGAGCACGCTGCTGATTGCTGCGCACGCCTGATTCGCTTGCGGCGCCAGCGTGCTTGATACCGCAGCTACGTGTTCTGCCGAGCCGCATGGCGCCACTAACTTGCTTGCGGCGCTATGCGGACTTCTTGCGGTGCGGGGACCGGTTCGCCGAGTTGCCAGCGCCAAGCTCGCTTGATTCGTTTCCGGCGTCGGCGTGCTCGATGCCGCAGCCACGTGTTTTGCCGAGCCGCGTGGCGCCACTAGCTTGCTTGCGGCGCTATGCGGGCTTCTTGTGGTGCGGGGACCGGTTCGCCGTGTTGCCAGCGCCAAGCTCGCTTCTCAGGGAAGCCCGGCGTGGCACTCGCGCCTAGTGCGGTGGCTGGATTGGTTTGCCGTGTTGGTGGTGTGGTTGCGGGTTGGACGAGAGTCGGGCACGGAGGCCGCCGGTCACGTACGGGGTTAAGGGCGTTGTGAAAAAACCGCCTGTTTTCGTCCGCCGGCTTGTGTACGCAAGGCGCGGTCGCGTGGCAGGGCGGACGAAAACCGGC
>NZ_JAAFZA010000079.1 GCF_015356865.1 Catenulispora pinisilvae | reverse complement strand
GGCATGCGCTGGTGGAGGGTGACTACCTGGACCAGATTTTTCCGGCGCCGGTTGGGGATCCGGATCGGAGTGGGATTACGGAGGCGAACCTGGCTGCGGTGTGGGGGAACTATGCCGTGTTGGGGTGTCGGCGGCTGATCTACACCAATACTGTGGCGATCCTTGATGCCGACCTCGTGGTGCGGGCGATGGGTGGTGCGCGCGTCATCTCGGTGCTGCTGACCGCCGATGACGACACCGCGAGGAAGCGCTTGGGTGGGCGTGAGGTGGGCAGCCAGTTGGAGGCGCACGTGGTGCGGGGCAAGAAGATGGCGCTGCACCTGGACGCGACGGCGCCCGCCGGGGTGCATCGCATACACACCGACGGGCGCGCGGCTGTCGACATTGCCCGAGACATCATCGACGTGACCGGGTGGGCGGAAAAGCAAGCAGTTGAAGAGCAAGCGCCTGAAATGCAATCGCCTTAGGACAGCGGCGTGCTAAGACCGGCGGCGTCCGAGGCAGGTGGCCGCCTCATCGGCAGGAAGCGCCTCCTGGGCAAGGAAACGTCTCCTAGACGGTAGGTGTCTTCTAGGTCGGCAGGCCCCAGGACGGGGCTGGGGCCGAGGGGGCGACAGGGGCGATGACCAGGGCATCCGTGCTCCCGGCGGGGCGGATGAGCACTTCGTCGCCGGCGCGTGCGTGGATGCGGATGGTCTCGTCGTCGACCTGGTCCCAGGCGATCGGGCGTCCGGTGTGCAGGGCGGTGACGTCGAGGGGCCCGGCGATTCCGGCGCGTAGGAGTAGGGGCTCGCCGGCGAGGCTGAGGAGGCGGATCCAGCGGGTGGTGCCGTCGGTGCGGACGGCGGAGAGGTGGAAGGCGCCTTCGGTCAGGAAGTCGTGGAGCGTTACATCAGGCCATGTGGTCGGTACTGCGGGGAAGACCCTGATGACGCCGCCCCAGCTCTGGCAGAGCATGTCCTGCAACCCACGCGCGGCGCCCAGCGGGCTCTCGATGACCGGGGCGAGGCTTTCGGCGTACATCGTGTTGGCGGTGACCGGCACCTTCGACGACCACTGCTCGTGCAGGAACTCCAGTGCCTGGTCGCCCATGCCCATCAGCGCGGCCTGGGAAGCGGCGCCGGCGTACGTGAAGCCGAGCCAGTTGGAGCGATCCTTCCAGAAGTACTCCAGTGAGGTGCGTATCAGCTCTCGATGTTCCGGCTGGTCCCAGGTGAGCGTGTACAGGGGCCAGATCGCCAGCAGGTAGTTGTAGCCGGCCTGGGAGCCGGGCAGCGGGAAGTCCGGGGCGATGTTCAGGCCGGTGGTCGAATCAGAGGTCTGTGGTGCTAGACGCGCCAGTGCCTCGCGGTACTCCCCCACCCGCGCGTCCGAGACGCCAAGGCGCGAGATCGCGTCCAGCAAGGCGCCGAGGCCCCAGCGCAGCAGCTCCAGGTCGTAGCTGCAATCCGCGATGAACATGTGCTCCGGGTAGTACGTGGCGGGCAGGTGGTAGTCGCCGTCGGAGCCGGGTGTCAGGAAGTGGAGATAGTAATTCACTGCTCTGCGAAGCACCGGGTAGACAGTGTCGGCCAGGCGGTGACGGTCCATGCTGTGCCGCCAAGACAGCCAGACGCAGAAGGTCGCCCACAGCAGGTCGCCGATCTCCTGCTCGGAGCCGGCCGGGGCGCTGGTGTCGCCGGGGATCGGAACCGGGGTGAGGCCGCCGTCCAGGAACCGGTCCGTGGTGCGGACCAGGCCGGCGCTGTCGGCCCGGTACGCCGAACCCACCTGGGCGATCAGGTTCGCCTGGTTGTCGCGGAACGTGCCGGTGAGCGCGTCCAGTTCCAGGTGGTTGGAACCGTGGATGAGCAGGTACTCGACCTGGGCGTTCATGTCCCACCACACGCACGGCCAGCGGGTCGCGATGTACCAGGGGCCGGTGGTGGCCATGATCGGGGCGTCGTACCGGGTCCCCGCGTTGATTTTGTAGAGCTGGATCCAGTAGAAGCTCTCCAGCCGGGCGTCCGGGATGGACAGGAAACTCTTGCGGTAGAAGGCATGCCAGGCTTGTTCGTGCTCGGCAGCGAGAGCCGATCGTGAGGCCGAAGCCGCCTGGCGAACCTGGCGCGTCGCAGTGTCCTGCGCCGTTGACTCAGGGTACGAATGCGCAGTCGCGCAGTACAACGTGCTGGTACCGGCACGAGACGTCTGACGCCAAGCGGTGACCGTCTGTCCGCCGGCCAGCATCTCCTGAACGCAGAGTTCGATGTCACCGTCGCTGGTGAGCACGGCCTCGGGGTTGGGGTGGTCGAGGTAGCCCGGGGGAAGCGGCTTCTTCCACGCGGGATTGGCACGGTCCGCCACAGCGCGAAGCGCATGGAACTCCCATGTCGCGGCCCGTTCGCCGGCACTGGGTGAGAGCTCTGCGATCATCACGCCCCGCTGGTCGTGGATCAGCAGCCGCAACCCGATGGTGCCCGCGGTGGTCGTGATCGTCCCGCTCAGCGTCGAGTCCCACAGCGAAAGCCGCCAGTCGACGTCGGTCACCGTGCCCGCGGTGATCAGATCGAAGTAGCCGACCGGGAGTCGCGCCAGACCGAACGTGGGCCAGTACTCGGGGCGGTGGTCCTGAACCTCGCTGTGGCAGACCTCCAGCCGCAACCGTCCAGGCGAGCCCGCAGTCGAACCCGCCGAATCATCGCGATAGAGAAGCGTTGCCTGACGCCCGTTGCCGAGGAACGGGCCCTCGTCCCAGGAGGTGGGAATGTTCTGCCACACCAGATCCTGTCGGCCGAGGAACGCGGCCCAGGCGCGGTCGTCGTCCATGGTGTTGGTGATGCAACGCGGCGCACCGGAGCCGGGGCGCGCGAACAGCGTGCGCGGTACGGAGGTCGTCGGATCAGCGGAAGTCGTCGGATCAGTCGAAGTCGTCGAGGCCATCGCGCTCTGTAGAGCCAAGACGGGAATGGCAGCGGTCATCAGGCCGACCGCGGCACCGCGCAGCAGATTGCGGCGGGCGAAGCCGGGCGGTTCTTGGTCGTTGGTCACGAGGTGGAGGGTAGTCATCGGATGACTTGCCGACAAGGGTTCGGTCAACATGGCCAAGCATGGCCACCTGGAACCCCACAAGGCCTATAGATCGGATGTATAGCTGGAAGCTGGCGCGGAAGCGGTCGGCAGGCACAGGAGAGCGGCGAGCAGGGCTGCTACCCTGGGAGGCACGCGAAGGGGAGTAGCTCCAACGCCGGGACGTCGACATACTGGCCCGCCTCGGGCCCGGCCCCCGGGATGCCCGCAAGGGTGTTGAGCAAGACCTTCGGCCCAGCAGCGAACGCTGCCGCGCCGAAGTCTCCCCGGAATCGGGACCTCGGACGCGGCCCGATCCGAAGGACCCGCCCATCGTGGATCTGCTCGTCATCCTGACTGTCTTCGGCGTCGTCTTCCTGGCCGAGTTGCCGGACAAGACGGCCCTGGCCTCCCTGGTCCTCGGCAGCCGCTACCGACCCCTGCACGTCTTCGTCGGCACGGCCGCGGCCTTCCTCGTGCACGTAGTGATCGCCATCGCCGCCGGAAGTCTGCTCACCCTGTTGCCCGGCCGCGTGCTGCACGCGGTGGTCGGCGCGCTGTTCCTGATGGGCGCGATCCTGCTCTTGCGCGGGCGCCACGGAGAAGAGGAAGAAGAGGACGAGCAGTTGGAGCTCAAGGGCGACAAGCCCGCGACGTTCCGGCGGGTCGCCGGGATGAGCTTCGGCGTGATCCTGGTCGCCGAGTTCGGGGACCTCACGCAGATCGTCACCGCCAACCTCGCGGCGAAGTACCACGACCCGATCTCGGTCGGCATCGGCGCCACGCTCGGCCTGTGGGCGGTGGCCGGGCTGGCGATCGTCGGCGGGCGCGGGCTGCTGAAGGTGGTGCCGCTGACGGTGGTCACCCGGGTCGCGGCGGCGATCATGGGAGTGCTGGCGGTGTTCAGCATCGTCGAGGCGATTCGGGGCTGACGCGGCACGTCACGGCTGACGGTGACGGCAGCCGCAGGTGGCTTATTCGCGACTCAAGTCGCTGATCGGCTGACGGGTGCTACGACAGAGGCAGCGGCGAGAGCAGCCGCGCCCGGAGGATCGTGAACGTGCGGGTGATGTCGAAGCCGGTTTTAAGGTACAGCCGCCCCGCGGCGGTTTCCTTGCCGGTCCACAGGAACCAGGCGCTGTGCGCGCCGGCGGCGACCATACGTTCCAGCGTCAGGTGGAGGAGGACTTCGCCGAGGCCGGTGCCGCGGGCCGCGGGCAGGACTCCGAAGGGGCCGAAGCGATCCAGCGCGCCTTCGTAGGTCGCGTGCATCGCCCAGCCGAGGCGCCGGCCGGCGGGATCGCGGGCGATGATGATGCGGTCCAGGGGTAGCCCGGCGACGACGGCTTCGCGGATCGCGCGGGCCCAGTCTGGGTTGAATTCGAGGCCTGCGATGGCGATCAGGGCGGTCAGTTCGTCGTCGGTCGGGGTGCCCAGGTGGTAGCCATCTGCGCTGAGGGTGTTGATCTGCTTACGGATTTCGGCCGGGATCAGGTAACCGACCAGGCTGCGGTCCATGGCGACGGCGTCGTAGTGGCGTTCGAAACCGAGGGCGGTCAACAGGTGGAGCGCATCGGGGTAACGGGCGGCGTCGAGGCCGGGGAGGAAGTAGTTCGGGGTGTAGGAGGAGAAGAAGACCTCTGATCGACCGTGGGAGCGGAGCCAGGTCAGGGCGGCGGTCATCAGATCGCGGCCGATGCCGCGGCCGCGGTGGTCTGGATGCACGAAGAAGAAGGGGATCCAGCCGGTCTCGGGCTCCAGGTTGTCGGCGTCTGCGGCTATGAGGCGGCGGACGGCGTAGGCCGCGCCGACGATCTGGTCGTCGAGGACGGCTACGTGCAGGCCCGCCGGGTCGAAGTTGCGGTCGAGGAGGAACAGATCGCGGAAGCGGTGGTAGGTGATCGGGTCGGCGGGGGCGGACGCGGTCCAGGCCGCGGCGAGCGCCGGGCCGTCGCCGACGTGGAATGTGCGGATCATCAGAGTGCTCCTCAGGACACCGGGGGCTTGGATTTCAGGCCACTGCCACAGAGCGGGGCGACTGCGGAGGGTGAATCGGGCAGGTCGCGGCTGGAAGCAGGTTCGGGCACGTCGATGAGGCCGGCGGACAGCGCGGCCCAACACGCCGCGCCCGTGGGCTCCACGTACAGACCGGCGCGGGCCAGGGCGGCGTGTGCGGCGTTGACCTGGTCGTCGGTGACGGTCGTGATGGCGCCGCCGGTGGTGAAGATCGCTTCGAGGATCTGCGCGCCGCGTGCCGGGCGGGCGATGGCGATGCCCTCCGCGACGGTGGGCTCGGGGACGATCGGCGCGGGCACCGGCTGTCCGGCCCGGAAGGCTTGGGCGAGCGGTGCGCAGGGGGCGGCCTGGACGGCGGCGATGCGGGGCAGGCGGTCGATCAGGCCGGCGGCGAGGAGTTCGCGCGCACCGATATAGGCGCCGAGGACGAGGGTGCCGTTGCCGACCGGGAGGACGAGGGTGTGGGGAAGGCGGCCGCCGAGTTGTTCCCAGAGTTCGAAGACGTAGGTCTTGGTGCCGTGGAAGAAGTAGGGGTTGTAGACGTGGCTGGCGTAGAGAGTGCCGGGGCGGTCGGCGGCTTCGGCCGCGGCGTCGGCGGTGTCCTCGCGGGAGCCGGGGATCTGGTGGACGGTGGCGCCGTACGCGCGGAGCTGCGCGACCTTGCCGGGCGAGGTGGCGGCCGGAACGTAGACGTCGCAGGCGATGGCGGCGCGGGCGGCGTAGGCGGCGATGGCCGTGCCGGCGTTGCCGCTGCTGTCGGCGACCAGGCGCGCGACGCCCAGCTTCTGCGCGAGGGCGACCAGCATGACGGCGCCGCGGTCTTTGAACGAGCCGGTCGGCATGAGGTAGTCGACTTTGAGGCGGACGTCCGGTCGGCCGGGCGCGGTGACCAGCGGGGTCATGCCCTCGCCGAGGGTGATGGCGGCGGGTTCGGCCAGGGGCAGGGCTTCGGCGTAGCGCCAGAGCGTGGGGGCGCGGCCGGACAGGGCGGTCGGGTCCGGGAAGGTCGGGGTGAAGCCGGCGAGGTCGAGGACGCCTTGACAGGTGGCGCAGCGCCAGGCCAGGTCGGGGAGGGGGTAGTCGCGGTCGCAGGCGGGGCAGTGGAGCACCACGACAGAGTTCTGATGGCCATGCGCTGTTCTGGTGGTCATGCGTTCACGATTTCACGCCAGTTCACGCCAGCTCACGCCAGCAATCGGGCCCGGGCGAGCTCGGTGGCGGCGTCGGTGGTGGTGACGCCGGAGTGGCGGGCGTAGGCGATCACTTCGGCGACGCGGGTGCCGACGGCTCGGACGCGGGTTCGTGCTTGGGCCTCGTCGTGGCCGAGGAGTTGTTCCTCAAGGTAGATCAGGCCGCCGGCGTTGATGCAGAAGTCGGGGGCGTAGAGGATTCCGCGGGCTTCGAGGGCGGCGGCGTGGTGGTGCGCGGCTAAGACGTTGTTCGCGCCGCCTGCTATTGCGCGGCAGCGGAGGGCGGGGAGGGTCGTGTCGGTCACGACCGGGCCGAGGGCACAGGGGGCGAGGATGTCGCAGTCGGCGGTGACGAGGTCGGCGGGTGGGACGACGCGGGCTCCGACGCGGGTGGCCACTGCTGTGGCGCGGGTCGGGTCGGTGTCGGATATCAGGAGGTCGGCGGATTCGGCGGCGAGGAGGTCGGCGAGGGCTGAGCCGACGTTGCCGGCGCCTTGGACGGCCACGCGGACGCCGGCCAGATTGCCGTCGCCGTCGCCGCCGGGGCCGGTGCTGGTGCTGGTGCTGGTGCCAGCAGCGGAGCCAGTGCCGGGGCCGATGCCAGTAGCGCCGCCGATGCCGTTGCCACCATCACCGCCCACCGCACGCAAACAGGCGCGGATGCCTTCCAGCACCCCGAGCGCCGTCATCGGCGAAGGGTCCCCCGAGTCGCACACCGGCGCGGTCTCTCCGCCGATCAGCTTCATGTCGGCCTGCGTGGTGCCGACGTCGTTGACCGGGATGAAGCGGCCGGGGCCGAGGGTGGCGATGAGGCGGCCGTGGGCGCGCATCAGGTCGTCGGTCTTGTCGCGGGCCGGGTCGCCGATCACCGCGCTCCAGCCGCCGCCGAGTTTCAGGCCGGCTGCCGCGGACTTCAGGGTCATGGCCTTGGCCAGGTGCAGGGCGTCGTCGAGGGCCGCGGCCTCGTCGGGGTAGGGGTGCATGCGCACGCCGCCGAGGGCCGGGCCGAGGGTCGTGTCGTGGATGACGATGACCGCGTGCAGGCCGGTTCTCTCGTCTTGTTGGACCAGCACCTGCTCGAAGCGGTCAAAGCTCATCCGGCGATCGTCGCATAGGTCACTGACTGTACGGCGACTCAGGACGGCTCAGGACACCTCAGGAAAACTCAGGATGAGTCAAGAAAGCTCAGAACAGCTCAGCAGCCGCGCAGCAGCGAGGACTCGTGCCGCCGCAGCAGGCGCAGTACCAGCACCAGGCAGGTCGCGCCGAGGACGACGAGCATCCCGATGTCCGCGCTCCACTGCATGATCGAGTGCTGCCAGAGCGGGTCGGTGGTGGTACGGCCCTGGGGCGGGCCCATGATGCCCGGCAGGTTGATGGTCGCGGCCTCGGCGGCGACCGCCCAGCGGGAGGGGGACAGCCAGGCCAGCTGTTCCAGGCCGACGCTGTGGAAGAGCGGGAAGAGCGAGCCGCAGAACACGACCTCGACGATGGTGATCAGCACCAGCAGCGGCATGGTCTTCTCGGTGGTGCGCACGATCGCCGAGACCACCAGGCCGAGCAGCATCGAGGTGACGCCGAGCAGGACGGCCGCGAGCATCAGCTCGGGGACCGCGGTGCCGGAGATGAGCAGACCGTGCGCCGGGAGCTTGCGGGGCAGCAGGCACACCGCCGACAGCACGATCGTCTGCGTCGCGGTGATCACGCCCAGGACGATCGCCTTGGACATCACGTACGCCGAGCGGGACAGGCCCGCGGCGCGTTCTCGGTCGTAGATGCCGCGTTCCTTGATCAGTTCACGGACCGCGTTGGCGGCGCCGGTCAGGCAGGCGCCTACGGCCAGGACCAGAAGGACGGTCGGGGCGTCGGTGTTCGTGTCGCCGTTGGAAGCCGCGGCCAGTCCGGAGGACGCCGGGATGGCCAGGCTCAGGACGCCCATGATCATCGGGAGCGTGGCCAGCAGCATCAGGTGGCCGCGGTCGGCGGCGATGACGGCGAGGTAGCGGCGGATGAGGGTGCGGAGCTGGGAGCCCCAGCTCTGCTCGGCGCGCGGCTGGCGCTGAGTCTGGGATTGGGCCCGGGGCTGAGACTGAGCCCGGGGCTGAGTCTGGGACCGAGGCTGAGCCTGGGGCTGGGACCGAGGCTGAGGCTGGGACTGAGCCTGGGTCTGCTTCGGGGCGATGGCTGGGGCCGCGGCGGCTGAGGCAGCCGTGGCGCCGTCAGCCGAGGTCGTCCCGGCTTCGCCGGGACCGGCCCCGGGACCAAGGTCCTCGGTCGAAGACCGCGGTTTGGGGATCGTCGCCTCGCCGAACGCCTCCGAGCAGTACTTCAGGTAGTACGCCGACGACCGATACGCCGCGGCCCAGTCGTAGTTGTCCCGCCGGCACGAGAACGCGTGGAACACGTCGGCCCAGGTCTCGCACTCGAAGAAGGCCAGCGCCTCCCGCGGCGGTCCGTAGTACGCCACTCCCCCGCCGGGCGCCATCACCAGCAGCAGGTCGCACGCCTGGAGCTCGGCGACCGAGTGCGTGACCACCAGCACGGTGCGGCCCTCGTCGGTCAGGCAGCGCAGCATGCGCATGACGTCGCGGTCCATGCCCGGGTCCAGGCCGGAGGTCGGCTCGTCCAGGAACAGCACCGAAGGCTTGGTCAGCAGCTCCAGGGCCACCGACACCCGCTTGCGCTGGCCGCCGGACAAGGTGGCGACCTTGTTGCCCTCGAACTCGGTCAGGCGCAGGTCGGTCAGGACCTCGTCGATGCGGCGCTCGCGCTGCTCCACGGTGGTGCCGGCCGGGAAGCGCAGGGCAGCGGAGTAGCGCAGGGCGGCCTTGACGGTGAGCTGGGCGTGCAGGACGTCGTCCTGCGGGACCAGGCCTATTCGGTGCCGGAGCTCGGAGTACTCGGCGCACAGTTCGCGGCCGGCGTAGCGGACCTCGCCGGAGTCGGCGGGACGCGAGCCGACCAGGGCCCGCAGCAGGGTCGACTTGCCGGAGCCGGAGGGGCCGACGACGGCGACCAGCGCCTGCGCGGGGACGTCGAAGCCGACGTCGTCCAGGAGGGTCTTGACCACGCCGCGGTGCTTGACGGTCACGGTCAGGCCGCGGGTCGACAGGGCGGCCGGGGACTCGGGGGTCACCGGGGCGATCGGGCGGAGATCCGGGCACGCGGCCGCGGCCTGAGCCGGAGCCGGAGCTGGAGCCTGAGCCGGAACCTGAGCCGGAGCCGGAGCCGTTTCGGCTGGCACCGAGGTCACGGTCGGATTCGAGGTCGAAGCACCAGTCGGGACCGAGACCCGAACAGGGATCACGGCAGTGCCGGTGATGTAGTCCGCCTCGCCGGTCAGACCGAGGCTGTCGCCACGGTCTTTGAGCTCAACTTGCATCTTCCCTGCCTTGCCGGAGCGGCTGCGGTCGCTGTCCGACATAGGTGGACTGCGCGTGGATCCCCAGTGTGTACCACGTGAAGGCTGATTACGGCATCGATCTTGCGATTCTTACGATTTAGTCATCTGACTCCTAAAATCATCCGCTCTGGGTAACGGCGCCCGCACCTTCCGCAGTCGGCGGCACGGGTTTAGTTCCCCGCGGTTCGCCCGAACAGACGAACCCCGCCAGAACCCGCGTAGCGCCGACGACAGAGCTCTGACCAGGGACGACACCGGCACCGGCGGGGGTCGCACCGGCCCGCCGGGCACGCGCGGAGCGCCGTTCGCGACCACCCTGGTGCGGTGGGAGTCACACAAGTTGCTTCCCGCGCCGCGATGGTAGGCGAGTGTTAGGAGTCCCTATGCGGACGACCGCCAAGTCTTCGTCTTCGTCTTCGTCTCCGGCACCGCGGCGGCCCAGCGCCGCCCCCGTGCTGGACCGGGTCAGAAGCCCGGAGGACTTGGCGGGGCTCGGCACCGCCGAGCTGGCCGAGCTGGCCGCGCAGATCCGCGGCTTCCTGATCGAGAAGGTCTGCGCGACCGGCGGTCACCTGGGGGTGAACCTCGGGGTGGTGGAGCTGACCATCGCGCTGCACCGGGCGTTCCGCTCCCCGCGGGACGCCCTGCTGTTCGACACCGGGCACCAGTCGTACGTCCACAAGATCCTCACCGGCCGCGCCCCCGGCTTCGACACCCTGCGCACCAGCGGCGGCCTGTCCGGCTACCCCTGTCGCGCCGAGTCCGAGCACGACTGGATCGAGAACTCGCACGCCTCGACCGCCCTGAGCTACGCCGACGGCCTGGCCAAGGCCTTCCAGCTGCGCGGCGAGCTGGCCGACGGCTCCGCGGACCCGGCCGGCCGGCACGTCGTGCCGGTGATCGGCGACGGCGCGATGACCGGCGGGCTGGCCTGGGAGGGCCTGAACAACCTGGCCGGGGCGACGGACCGGCCGGTGGTGATCGTGCTGAACGACAACGGCCGCGCCTACGCCCCGACGATCGGCGGCATCGCGACCCACCTCGGCGGCCTGCGCTCCGAGCCCCGGGCCCAGCACCTGTTCGGCGAGCTCGGCCTGGCCTACCTCGGCCCGGTCGACGGCCACGACATCGCCGCCACCGAGCAGGCGCTGCGCGCCGCCGCCGCGCTCGGCCGGCCGGCGCTGGTGCACGTCATCACCACCAAGGGCCGCGGCTTCTCCCCCGCGGAGTGCGACGAGGCCGACCGGATGCACGCCGTCGGCGTCGTGGACCCGCACACCGGCATCCCGGCCAAGCCGCCGAAGAAGAGCTGGACCGAGGTGTTCGGCGAGCAGATGGCGGCGATCGGCGAGCAGCGGCCGGACGTGGTCGGGGTCAGCGCGGCGATGGTGCTGCCGGTCGGGCTGGGCGAGTTCGCCCGCCGGTTCCCGGAGCGGGTGTTCGACGTCGGGATCGCCGAGCAGCACGCGGTGTGCTCCTCGGCCGGGCTGGCGGCCGGCGGACTGCATCCGGTGGTGTGCGTGTACTCGACGTTCCTGAACCGGGCGTTCGACCAGGTCGTCATGGACGTGGCGCTGCACAAGGCGGGCGTCACCTTCGTCCTGGACCGCGCCGGGGTCACCGGCCCGGACGGCGCCTCGCACCACGGGATGTGGGACAGCGCGATCCTCAGCGTGGTCCCGGGCCTGCGGCTGGCCGCGCCCCGGGACCCGGCGCGGCTGGCGGAGCTGCTGCGGGAGGCGGTGGCGGTGGACGACGCGCCGACCGTGATCCGCTTCCCGAAGGCCGACGCCGGGCCGGACATCGAGGCGCACGCGCGGATGAACGGCGTCGACATCCTGTACCGGGCGGCGGGACGGCCGCTGGACGTGCTGATCGTCGCCGCCGGCGTGACCGCGAAGGCGTGCCTGGCCGCCGCCGAGGAGCTGGACCGGCTGGGGATCGGGGCGACCGTGGTCGACCCGCGCTGGATCCTGCCGGTCAACCCGCACCTGACTCACCTGGCCGACCGGCACCGGCTGGTGGTGACCGTCGAGGACGGGGTGCGCAGCGCCGGGATGGGCGCGGCGCTGGCGCAGGCGTGCGCCGACGCGATGTCGACGACGCCGGTGCGGGTGATGGGGCTCCCGCGGGAGTTCCTGGCGGCGGGTACTCGGCAGGAGATTCTGGAGAGCTCGGGGCTGGGCGTTCGGGACATCGTCACGACGGCCGTCGACGGTTTGCGGGCCGGGCCCCACATCCCCATCCCGGACCTACCTGGCCTACCTGGTCTCTCCGAGATCTCCGAGATCCCTGAGTTCCCCGAAATCCCTGAGATCCCTGAGATCACTGCGATCCCCGAAATCCCGCAGGTCGTCAGTAAGGCGAACGGCTCGGCGAAGCGAGCGGACCGGAGGGCACTGTGAACGCCGTCGACCTCGGACTGCCGGCCTTCCCGACCGCCGAAGCCCGCGAGCGACGAAGGATCAGCCGACAGCTCGACGTCGGCGGCGTGCCGGTGGGCGGCGGGGCGCCGGTGTCCGTGCAGTCGATGACCACGACGTTGACCGCGGACGTGAACGCCACGTTGCAGCAGATCGCGCAGTTGACCGCGGCCGGCTGTCAGATCGTCCGGGTGGCGGTGCCCTCGCAGGACGACGCCGACGCGCTGCCGGCGATCGCGAAGAAGTCGCAGATCCCGGTCATCGCCGACATCCACTTCCAGCCCAAGTACGTCTTCGCCGCCATCGACGCCGGCTGTGCGGCGGTGCGGGTCAACCCCGGCAACATCAAGGCCTTCGACGACAAGGTCGGCGAGATCGCGCGGGCCGCGGAGGACGCGGGGGTGCCGATCCGGATCGGGGTCAACGCCGGGTCGCTGGACAAGCGGCTGTACGAGAAGTACGGCAAGGCCACCGCCGAGGCGCTGGTCGAGTCGGCGCTGTGGGAGTGCTCGCTGTTCGAGGAGCACGGGTTCCGGGACATCAAGATCTCGGTGAAGCACCACGATCCGCTGGTGATGGTGGCCGCGTACCGGTTGCTGTCCGAGCAGTGCGACTACCCGCTGCACCTCGGCGTCACCGAGGCCGGGCCGCTGATGCAGGGCACGGTGAAGTCGGCGGTGGCGTTCGGGATCCTGCTGTCGGAGGGCATCGGGGACACGATCCGGGTCTCGCTGTCGGCGCCGCCGGTGGAGGAGGTCAAGGTCGGGATCAGCATCCTGGAATCGCTGGGGTTGCGGCGGCGGCACCTGGAGATCGTGTCGTGCCCGTCGTGCGGGCGGGCACAGGTGGACGTGTACAAGCTGGCCGAGCGGGTGCAGGCGGCGTTCGACGGCTTTCCGAACCCGCTGCGCGTGGCGGTGATGGGCTGCGTGGTGAACGGGCCCGGTGAGGCGCGCGAGGCGGACATCGGGGTGTCGTCGGGGAACGGAAAGGGACAGATCTTCGTGCACGGCGAGGTGGTCCGCACGGTGCCGGAGGCGCAGATCGTCGAGGCGCTGGTGGAGGAGGCGCTGGCGCTGACCGAGGGGTCATGACCGCGGCCGAGGCAAGCGCGGCGACCATGACCTCGGCGCACACGGCCGCGCCACCCCGGGGCGTCGCGCTGGTGACCGGCGCGTCGTCGGGCATCGGGGCGGCGACCGCGACCGCGCTGGCCCGGCGCGGGTACCGGGTGATCGTGCACGGCCGGGACGAAAAGGCGACGGCCGCGGTGGCCGTGGCCGTGGACGGCGTGCCGGTGTGCGCGGACCTGGCCCTCGAAGGCGAGACCGAACGGCTGGCCGACCGGGCGTTGGAGGTCGGCCGCGGGCGGGTCGAGGTGCTGGTGAACAACGCGGGGTTCGGGTGGTACGGGGACTTCGACAGGATCCCGGCCGGGACCGCGGAACGGCTGTTGGCGGTGAACCTGGCGGCGCCGATCGCCTTGACGCGCGCCCTGCTGCCGGGCATGCGCGAGCGCGGCGCCGGGCGATTGGTGTTCCTCAGCTCGATCGCGGGGCAGGTCGGGGTCGCCGGCGAGGCCGCGTACGCCGCGACGAAGGCCGGGCTGCACTGCTTCGCGGACAGCTTGCGCAGCGAGCTGCGCGGGACGGGAGTCGGGGTCGGCGTCGTGGTGGCCGGGGTGATCGCGACGCCGTTCTTCGAGCGGCGTGGGACGCCTTACGCGCGCCGCTGGCCGAAGCCGATCCCGACGGAGGTGGCGGCCGACGCGGTGGTGCGGTGCGTGGAGCGGGGTGCGGCGGAGGTGTATGTGCCGCGGTGGTTGCGGGTGCCGGTGGCGGTGCAGGGGGTGGCGCCGGGGGTTTATCGGTGGTTGGACGGGCGGTTCGGGCGGGAGTGAGGGGTCTCGGCCTGCCGACCCATAAATGCAAACCGTGCCCTGGCCCGCCCAAGTTCCGTCAAGCGTGCCAGGGCATCCGTACGAGTAGAGCAGGCTCTAGGTCTCCCGCAGCGCCCGCACCGACTCCCGCAACGAACCCAGCGTCGCGAACACCGCCGTCGGCTCGTACCCGCAGTGCGCCATGCAGTTCGCACAGCGCGGATCGTTCCCGCGACCGTAGCTGTCCCAGTCCGTCTCCTCAAGGAGTTCCTTGTACGTCGAGGCGTATCCGTCCGACATCAGGTAGCAGGGCTTCTGCCACCCGTACAGCGAGTAGCTGGGGATGGCCCACGCCGTGCACGGGAAGTCGGTCTTGCCCTCCAGGAAGTCCAGGAACAGCGGGCTGTGGTTCAGGCGCCAGCGCTGGCGGTTGCCGTCCGCGAACGCCTTGCGGAACAGCTCGCGGGTCTGCTTCACCGGCAGGAAGTGCTCCTGGTCCGGGGCCTTCTCGTAGGCGTAGCCGGGGCTGATCATCATCTGGTCGACGCGGAGGTCGTCGTTCAGGTAGTCCAGGATGTCGATGACGTCCTGCGGGGAGTCCGTGTCGAAGATGGTCGTGTTCGTCGTCACCCGGAACCCG
Organism: Catenulispora pinisilvae; assembly: GCF_015356865.1. Classification (GTDB taxonomy): domain Bacteria; phylum Actinomycetota; class Actinomycetes; order Streptomycetales; family Catenulisporaceae; genus Catenulispora; species Catenulispora pinisilvae. The sequence continues at coordinate 26,009 of NZ_JAAFZA010000079.1, read as the reverse complement.
CGGCGGCGCAGCTCGCGCACGGCCGCCACAGCCTCGTCGAAGACGCCTTCCTTGCAGACCGACTCGTCGTGGCGCTCGCGCAGGCCGTCCAGGTGGACCACCCACGTGAAGTAGCGCGAGGGCTTGAAGCGGTCCAGCTTCTTGGGAATGAGCAGCGCGTTCGTGCACAGGAACACGTAGCGCTTCATCTTCACCAGCTCGTCGACGAGTTCGCCGATCTGCGGGTGCATCAGCGGCTCGCCGCCGGCGATCGAGACCATCGGCGCCCCGCACTCGCGCATGGCGGCGAGCGCCTGCTCGACCGGCATGCGCTTCTTCAGCTCGGCGGCGGGGTGCTGGATCTTGCCGCAGCCGGCGCAGGCCAGGTTGCAGGCGAACAGCGGCTCCAGCTCCACGATCAGCGGGAACTTCTCACGGCGGCGCAGTTTGTTGCCCAGGACGTAGCTTCCGATGCGGATGCTCTGGCGGACCGGCATTCCCATGGTTCCGCGCCTCCTTGCTGGTTGTGCGTGGGTCCTCGTGGCCGAGGGTCGGTTCAGACGTGTTCGAGTGCTGTGGCCCAGTGCCGCAGCACGGTGCCGATGGCTTGGAGCCGTTTTCGGGCGGTCAGTCCCGCGCGCAGGGTCGAGGGGCGGACCAGGGGGTGGTCCGGGGTGTCCACGACCACCCGCACCACCGTGAACGGCCGGCCGCGGGCGGTCGCGACCAGGGGGAACGACTCCATGTCCACCGTGGTCACGCCCTGGCCCGCCAGCCGGGTCAGGGTCTCGGCGGAGGCGATGCGGTCGACGGTCGCGATCGGGCCGGTGACCACCTTGGGCGTGCCCCGGCCGGCCGTGTTCAGGCCGTGCGCGGTGTGCGGTTCGGGCGCCTCGTCCACCTCGGGCTCCAGGATCAGGTGCCGTTCCAGGGCGAAGGCGATCGAGTCGGCCCAGGGGCACTCGATCACCGCCTCGCCCTGCCGCACCTCGTCCGCGACCACCACGTCCCCGGGCTGGAGACAGCTGTCGGTGGCGCCGCCGAAGCCCGCGACCGCCAGCACGTCGAAGGCCGGGTCCCGCTGCGCGAACTCCTCGGCGCGCCGGATGCCCATGCCGACACGCTCGACCCGCAGGCCGTCGGTCCTCAGGGCCCGGGCCTCGATGCCGAGTGCGGCGCAGACGAGGAGGTCCGTCGTGCCGGTCATGACAGGGCCCTCACATATCGGCCCAGGGCGCTGATCGGGAACACCAGCCGGTAGAGGTGGTAGTTGAGGTAGAAGTCGCCGGGGAATCCGGTGCCGGTGTAGTGGTCTTCGTCCCAGGTCCCGTCCGAGCGCTGGGTGCGGACCAGGAACCGGACGCCGTGCTCCGCCGCCGCGCTGCGTTGTTCCCCGGCCGCCAGCAGCGCCAGCAGCGCCCAGGCGGTCTGCGACGCGGTCGACTCCCCGCGCCCGATCCACCGCCGGTCCTTGTAGGAGCGCATGTCCTCGCCCCAGCCGCCGTCGTCGTTCTGGTGCTCCTCCAGCCAGCGGACGGCGCGCCGGATCGTCTCGTCTTCCGGATCCATGCCGGCGGCCACGAGCGCCGGGACCGCGGCGCCGGTGCCGTAGACGTAGTTCGCGCCCCAGCGGCCGAACCACGAGCCGTCGCTCTCCTGTGCCTTGACCAGCCACTCCAGCGCGCGCCGCGACGGCTGCGACTGGCCGCGGCCCAGCGCCGCGTAGGCCTCCAGCGTGTGCGCGGTGACGTCGGCGGTCGGCGGGTCGATGACCGCGCCGAAGTCGCAGAACGGCAGCTTGAGCGCCAGGGTGCGGGTGTTGTCGGCGTCGAAGGCCCCGTAGCCGCCGTCCTTGCTGGCCATGCCCTCCAGCCAGTCGGCGCCGCGCCGGATCGCGGCCGCCGCGCCCGGGTGTGCGACCCGGTTCAGGGCGAGCAGCACCTCGGCGGTGTCGTCGGTGTCGGGGTAGCCGTCGTTGTCGAACTCGAAGGCCCAGCCGCCGGGCGCCACCTTCGGCCGGCGCACCGACCAGTCGCCGGGGTTGGTGATCTCCTCGCCGAGTACCCAGTCAGCGGCCTTCACCAGCGCCGGGTGGTCTTCGGGCAGGTCGGCGTCGCGCAGTGCGGTCATCGCCAGGACGGTGTCCCAGACCGGCGACTGGCAGGCCTCCAACCGGCGTCCGCGCTCGTCGCGGATGATGAACCCTTCGAGCCCTTCGATGCCCTTGCGCATCACCGGGTGGTCCGCGCCGTAGCCGAGCAAGTTCAAGGCAATGAGCGAGTACACCCAGGGCGGCTGGATCCCGCCCCAGGACCCGTCGGCCTCCTGCCGGGCGATGATCCACTCGGCCGAGCGGCGCAGGGCGGCGTCGCGGACGGAGCGCAGCGGACGCCGTTCGTAGACGTGCAGGGCGCGGTCCAGCGTGGAGAAGAACCCGCGCCGCGCCTTGGTCTTCCGGCCGGTCTTGAGCTCCCGCAAGTCGAACCCGAGCGGCCGCACCGGACGCAGGGCGTTGACGATCGTCAGCGGCACCACGGTCTGCCGGGCCCAGCAGGCCCAGTCGTAGACGTTGAGCGGGAACCACTTCGGCAGGTAGATCAGCTCCGGCGGCATCACCGGCAGATCAGACCACTGCCATTCGCCGAACAGGGCGAGCCAGACGCGGGTGAACACCCGGCTCTCCTCGATGCCGCCGGACTCCATGATGAACGCGCGGGCGGCGACCATGTGCGAGGCGTCCTTGGCGTCGCCGGCCATGCGCAGCGCGGCGTAGGCCTCGATGGTCGTCGACAGGTCCGCGGGACCGTCGTGGAAGTTCGCCCACGTGCCGTCGGCCCGCTGTTGGGAGCGGATCCAGTCACCGGCCGCGGCGGTCTCCTCGGCGGTGCGGATGCCGAGGAACTGGCGCAGCAGCAGGTCCTCGGCGTCCATCGTGACATTGGTTTCGAGCTCGCCCTTCCACCAGCCCGCGCCGTCCTGCAGACCGAGCAGGTGGTCGGCGGCGGCCTTGAGCGTCGCGGCGGCCGCCGAGGGGTCGGCGGCTCCGGTCGCGGTGGCGCTGGTAGCGCTGGTGGCGATGACGTCGGTCACGGTTTCCCCTAGTTATCCCGATGGGTGACGAAGCGGGCGACGGCCAGGAACTCGGCCCGCACGTCGCCCGGGATGTCGGCCTCGGCCAGCCGGGCCTCGGCGGCGGCGATGCGGGCGTCGGCGGCGGACTCGGCCCAGCTGCGGCCGCCGGCCTCCTCGATCAGCGCCGCGGCCTGGACCAGCTGCTGTTCGTCCAGCGGCGCGGTCTGTGTGTAGAGCGTCAAGAGCTTCGCCGCGGCCGGGGTGCCGGAGCTCAGGGCCGCGGTCACCGGGAGCGACTTCTTGCGCGAGCGCAGGTCGTTGAGCACCGGCTTGCCGGTGACCTCCGGGCGGCCCCAGATGCCGAGCAGGTCGTCGATGAGCTGGAAGGCCATGCCCAGTTCCTCACCGAACCCGGACAGCGCCAGCGCCAGCCGGTTCGGGGCCTCGGCCAGGACCGCGCCGATCGAGCAGGAGCAGGCGAACAGCGCCGCGGTCTTGTCCATCGACATCACCGTGCACTCGTCCAGGCTGACGTCGGTGCGGGACTCGAAGCCCAGGTCCAGGGCCTGCCCGGCGATGAGTTTGCGGGTGGTCGCGGCTATGTGCCGGGCCGCGCGGTGCGCCCCGGCCGTGGCCCGGTCCAGCAGCACCTCCTCGGCCAGCGCCAGGAGCGCGTCGCCGGCCAGGATCGCGGCCGGGACGCCGAAGACGGTCCAGGCGGCCGGGCGGTGCCGGCGCATCCGGTCGTTGTCCATGACGTCGTCGTGCAGCAGCGAGAAGGCGTGCACGAACTCGACCGCCACCGCGGCCGGCACCACGCGCGCCATGTCGGCACCGGCGGCCCGGCCGGACAGCAGCGCCATCGCGGGCCGCAGGGCCTTGCCGCCGGCCGGGCCGCGCGGGACCGAGCCGTCGGCCTCGACCCAGCCGAAGTGGTACGCGGCGACCCGGCGCATGCGCGGGTCCAGCCGCTCGACCGCGGCGCGCATGGCGGCCTCGACCTGTTCACGGCCGGCGGTGACGGCGTGCGGGACGACTGTCATCGGTCGTTGCCTTTCTGCCAGGGCGCCTGGTTCCGATTGCCGGTGTCCGGAGCCGCGGGATGGGGACGGGAATCGCGAAACAGCTCGGGGGCGGGCCCGGCGAGACGGGAAGGGTGGGTCATACCGATCGGCCGTCCCTGCTGCTCCGGCCCGGCCAGGCGCCAGCCGTCGAGCGTTCCCGGCCGGGAATCGGAACCGGACGCCTTCTCCAGGTTCTCCAGGTTCTCCCGGTTCTCCCGGTTCTCCCGGTCCTCCAGGTGGCGACGGCACAACGCGGCGGCCGTCAGTCCGCTGCGGACCGCGCCCTCCATCGTGTCCGGCCAGCCCGTGGCGGTCCACGCGCCGGCCAGGAAGAGCCCTGGTACGCCGGTCCCAGCCGACGGACGCAGGGCCGCCGAGCCGGGAGCCTGGCGGAACGTGGCGTGCCGTTCCCGGGTGACGAAGAACTCGGCGACCTCCGCGCGCCGGGTGCGCGGCATGACCTCGGCCAGCGCCGGGAGGAAGACCTCGCGGATGTCGGCGACCGGCGCGTCGATCCACTGCCCGGCCGCCGACACGACGCTGCTGATGTACTGGCCGTGGGTCTGGCCCAGGCCCGCGGCCCTGGTGCGGTCGAAGACCCACTGCACCGGCGAGTCGACGACCGCCGCGAACGGCCGGTCGAAAACGGGGCGGTCGTAGAGCACGTGCACGTCGACGATCGGCGAGGACGCCAGTCCGGCCCAGCGTTCCCGGTCCGGGCAGGCCTGCGGCGGCACCAGCGCGGCGGCGGCCGGGTGCGGCACCGCGACGATCACCGCCTCGGCGTCCACCGGGAAGCCGTCGACGACCAGCCGGGTCCCGGAGACGACCTGCTCGACCTTGGTCTTCAGGTGCACGCCGCGCAGCGCCTTCTCGGCCGCGCGGCCGTGCAGCTCGCCGAGCGGGATGGCCGGGACGCCGATGTCGGCGGCGTCGGCCCGGCCGAGCAGCGCCTTCTGGATCACCATCGCCGACAGCCCGAGCGAGGCCTCGTCCACCCCGCAGTTCAGCGCGGCGGTGACGAACAGCTCCCACAGGTAGCGGCGGGCCCGGTCGTTCTGGCCGTGCCGGTCGAGCCACTCGCCGAGGCTGACCGCGTCCAGCTCCGGGTCGGCCGGGTCCAGCTTGCCCAGCGCGAGCGAGGCCGAGGCAGCGCGCAGCCGCTCGGCCGGGTCCAGCAGGGAGTAGGTGGCCAGGGCCGGGAGCAGATGCAGCGGTCCGGGCAGCCGGGTTCGGCGCAGCTTGGAGTCGGGGCGGGCGTCGGGGGTCAGGATGCGCAGGTCGAAGCGGTCCTGGATGGTGATGCCGTCCCCGGTGCCGAGCCGGTCCAGCAGGCCGCGGTAGGCGGTGAACGCGCGCAGCATCACGTGCTGGCCGTTGTCCACGGTCAGGTCCGGGCAGCCGCCGGAGGACGCGCGCTGGAAGGAGTGCGTGGCGCCGCCCAGGCGCGGGCGCGCCTCGTACAACTCCACGTCGATGCCCGACTCCTGGAGCGCGACCGCCGCCGCGATTCCGGCCAGGCCACCGCCGACGACCGCGACGCTCACGGCGTCACCCCCGCCAGCGCGCGGGCCGCGACCACTCCCTTTTCCCAGGCCGGCAGCGACATCCGGGCGTTCAGGGCGCTGATCGGCTGCTCGGCGATGCGCAGCAGCAGCCGCCGGTAGATGCCGGCCATCGCCGCCGTGCAGGCCGCGCTGCGCCGGTCCAGCAGCGGCAGCAGCTTCAGGCCGGTGTCGTACCAGCCCCGGGCGCGCGCCGCCTGGTCCCGGACCAGGGCCGCGAGGTCGGCCTCGGAGTCGACGAAGCGGCCGTGTTCGTCGATCTTCAGGGTGCAGCCGTGCCGGACCAATTCGTCGGCCGGCAGGTAGACCCGGCCCATCAGGCCGTCCTCGCGCACGTCGCGCAGGATGTTGGTGAGCTGGAGCGCGACGCCGAGGGAGTCGGCGTACTCGGAGGCTTCCTGCTGGCGCGCCGGGTCGACGCCGTAGACGCCCAGGGAGAGCCGGCCGATGGAGCCGGCGACGCAGCGGCAGTAGAAGGTCAGCTCGTCGGCGGTGGCGTAGTCGGTGCCGCGGACGTCGGCCTCGCAGCCGTCGATGAGCTCGTCGAAGGCGGCCAGCGGGATCGGGTGCCGGCGGGCGGCGTCGGCCAGCGCGACCAGGACCGGGTCCTCGGGGTGGTCGTCGATGTGGTGCAGTTCCTCGCGGGCGGTGGTCAGCTGGGCCAGGCGCTCGCCGCGGGTCTGCGAGCCGTCGCCGATGTCGTCGACGCGCCGGGCGAAGGCGTAGACCGCCGACAGGGCCTGGCGCTTGGTGGTGGGCAGCAGCCGGATCCCGTAGGCGAAGTTGCGGGCCCGGGCGCGGACCACCCGTTCGCAGTACTCGTAGGCGGCTTCCGGATCCATGCTCTGACTGCTCACTTGGCAACGTCCCTTCCGAGGATCAGCAGTGCTTCGCCGAGCGTCCGGGCGCGGCTCGGGCGCAGGCGGGCGGCGTGCACGTCGTAGGCGCCGCCGCGCAGCGCCGCCAGGGTGGCGCGGCCGCCGGCCAGGTAGCCGGCCACCGCGATCCGGGCCCAGCCGTCGAGCTTGCCGATCAGCGGGGCGCCGGCGTCCAGCAGCTCGGCGGCGCGGTCGGCGTTGCGCGCCACGACGCCGCGCAGCCGGGTCGGGGTGGTGGCGGCGCCCAGGTCGGCGTCGGTGCAGCCGAACAGCCGCAGGTCGTCGGCGGGCAGGTAGACCCGGCCGTCGTCGAAGTCCTCGGCGACGTCCTGGCAGTGCTCGATGACCTGGAGCGCGGTGCAGATGTGGTCGGACAGCGCCAGCCGCTCGGGGCTCGCGGCGTCGAAGACGTGCAGCACCAGGTGGCCCACCGGGTCGGCGGACAGGGCGCAGTACTCGACGAGCTGGTCCCAGCTGGCGTAGCGGTGGATCTCCTGGTCCTGCCGGTTGGCCTGGACCAGCTTGCGCAGCGGTGCCTGCGGGATGCCGTGTTCGCGGGCCACGGCGCCGATGGCGCGCAGCGCGGGCAGCTCCGGCGCGGTGCCGGCGTAGATCCGGTCGATGTCCCGGTCGACCTGGTCGAACAGCCGGCCGCGGTCGTCCGGCGGCGCCTCGTCCCCGATGTCGTCGATCAGGCGGGCGAACCGGTAGACGGCGCCGAGCGCCGCCCGGTGCCGGGCCGGGAGGATGCGCAGCGCGACCGGGAAGTTCTCCCGGATCGTCCGCTCGGGCGGCATGGCCGGGTCGCCCGAGCCCGCGCCCGCGCCGAGAGCGCCCGCCGCCCGCGGGCCGGGCCCGCTAGGGGTGTCGAGCCGGCTGGCCTTCAGCATCAGTGGAATCCCTTCGCCTCTCCAGCAACGCAATCAGCACTCGGCCCTTCCGTCCCCTTTTCCTGATCCATTCGAGGGTCCCCAGCGGCTCGGCACGCGGAAAGTTGTTGATTCGGCCGTTTCCGCCGGGGTGTGAGCGGCGCCGCGGCGGGAAGGTGCCGGGCATGCGTTCGGTGACTGTCGCGACGGGCGCGGCGGTCGGCCTGGCCACCCTCGGCCTGGCCCATATCGGCCCCGCCGCGAGCTGGCTGCCGCCCCTGCGCGACCGGCTGATGCCGGGCCTGGCGGCGCGCGGCCGGGCTGGCCACGTGGCACTGACCTTCGACGACGGCCCCGACCCGGTCAGCACTCCGTACTTCCTGGACCTGCTGGACGAGCTCGGAGTGCGCGCGACCTTCTTCGTGCTGGGCGCGCGGGTGGCCCGGCATCCGGAGGTGGTGGCCGAGACGGCGGCGCGCGGGCACGAGATCGCGGTGCACGGCTGGACGCACGAGCCGCAGTGGCTGCCGCATCCGCAGCGGGACGTGACCGAGCTGCGGTTGGCGCGCGATGTGGTGGAGCAGGCCTCGGGGGCCCAGCCGACGTGGTTCCGGCCCCCGTTCGGGGTGCTGACCACAGGGTTGTGGCGGGCTGCGCGACGGGCTGAGCTGCGGCCGGTGCTGTGGGGCGCGTGGGGGAAGGACTGGGAGGAGCAGCGCTCGGTCGCGGAGGTTCGGGAGACGGTGCTCGGGTCGGTGCGCGGCGGGACGACAGTGTTGTTGCACGACACGGCGCCGGACGGCCGGGGCGATGCTTGGCGGACGACGTTGGCGGCGGTGCCGGGGATCGTGGAGAGCTGCCGGGGCGCCGGGTGGGATGTGGGATCGCTGGCGGAACACTTCTGAGGCGGCTCTTGAGGTGACTCCCGCAGTTCTTGAGGTGACTCCCGGAGCTCTTGAGGCGGGTCCGGGAGCTCTTGAGGTGACTCCGTTGGAGTAGGCACCAGCGGAGCAAGCATCAGCTCAGCTGGAGCAAGCGTCAGTGGAGTAAGCATCAGCTCAGCCCCAACCCGCTCAGCGCCGCCCCGAAAGCCGCCTCCCACGGCGCCCGCACCGATCCGACCGAGGGCGGCGGCGTCGGCCGCTCCAGCGCCGCCAACGCGGCCCGCACCACGTCCCGGGGCGCGGCGCCGGTCACGTCCGCGTGCCCTAGCTCCAGCTCGTGTTGCAGGTTGTCGCGGCCGTGCCCCGGCACCACGTCCAGCAGCAACAGCCGCCGGCCGATCGCGCGCGCCTCGCTGCACGTGTCCCCCGAGCTGGTGACGATGAGGTCCGCCGCCGCCATCAGGGCCGGGATCCGGTCGGAGTAGCCCAGCGCGTGGACCCTCGGCTCCCGGCGCTCGGCGGCGCGGAGCCGCGCCTCCAACTCGCGGTTGCGTCCGGCGACCGCCAGCACGTGCACCCCGGCTCGCCCCAACGCTTCCGCCGCCGCGGCAACCGGCCCGAGCCCCCAGGCGCCGCTCATCAACAGCACGCAGCCGGCGTCCTGCGGGATCCCGAACTCCTCGCGCGCCGCCTCCTTGCTCGGCGGGCTGTAGAACGCGGGCCGCAGCGGCGCCGGGACCACAGCGACCCCCGCGTCCGGCCGATACCGGCGCACCCCGGCCGCCGCGGTGTCGGACGTGACCAGGAACAGGTCCGTGCTCGGATGCACCCACAGCCGGTGCGGCGTGACATCCGTGCAGAACACCATGTGCGGCGGGACATGCACGCCCTCGCGGTGCACCGCGTCGACCGCGCCGGCGGCCGTGGCGAACACCGACACCACCAGGTCCGCCGATTCCCGGTCCAGCAGCTCGCGCACCCGCGGTGCCAGTCGCGAGACCGCCGCCTTCTCGGTGTAGCGGGCCAGGCGGTTCCCCGGGCGCAGCGCCGAGAAGTGGAAGGCGTCGTACACGCCGGGGACGGCCAGCAGGCGCCGGAACACGGCCTCGCCCGCGGCGCCGGAACGCCGTCCGAGCAAGGCCATCGCGTCCACCGTCGAGGTGGTCCACCCCCGGTCGTGTAGCGAGTCCGCGCAGGCTGCCGCCATCACGTCGTGCCCCTGCCCCAGGGACCCGGACAGCAGCAGCGCGTGCGGCATCGGCCCGGCCCCGCCTCAGCCGGCCTCGGCGCGATACCACTCGACGTAGCGCCGCACGCCCTCGGTGAACCCGGTCGTCGGCGACCAGCCCAGCAGCCGCTTGGCCTTGGCGTTGGAGATGCGGGTGCCGGCGTAGTCGCCGGCGCGCGCCGGGACCTGCTCCAGGGTGATCGGGCCGAGCAGGCCGTCCACGGTGTCGGCGATCTGCCGGACCGAGATCGGCGTGGTGCCCTCCAGCGCGATCGTCTCGTCCTCGGCGGTCGGCGACAGCGCGAGCACGTGCGCGGCGGCCAGGTCCTGGACGTAGACGTAGTTGCGGGTCTGTTCGCCCTTGCCGGCGATGGTGATCGGCTGCCCGTTCAGCGCCGCCTGCACGAACTTCGCCACGACCAGCGCGTCCCGCATGCGCGGGCCGTAGGGGATGCCGTAGCGCAGGATCGTGAAGTGCTGCCCGTACAGCTCGCGGTAACTCTGGACCGCCATCTCGGCGGCGAGCTTGGTCGCGACGTAGAGGTGGCCGCTGCGGCGCAGGTCGAAGGAGACGTCCTCGGTCAGTTCGGCGTCCGCGCCCTCGCCCTCGGAGGCCGCGGCCCCGTACACCCATACCGTGCTGGCCAGCACGAAGCGGTTCATCCCGGTACGCCGCGCGGCCTCCAGCGCGTTGCCGGTGCCCTCCACGTTCAGCCGCAGCGCCCGCACCGGATCGGCGGTGACCTCGTTGACGTCGGCCGCGGCGGCCAGGTGGAACACCGCCTCGCCGCCGTCCAGCGCCTTGGTGAGCTGCGCCAGGTCCAGGATGTCGGCCTGCCGGTACTCGGCGGCCGGGTTGAGCTTGCGGATCGTACTGTCCACGACCACGACCTCGTGGCCGGCGTCGACGAGCTTGTCCACGACGTGCGAGCCGATGAACCCGCAGCCTCCGGTGACGACGGTGCGCATGGGCGTGTCTCCTTCCCGGCCCGGTCAGCCGAACATCTCGCGGGACACCGTGGTGACCGCGGTGAGCACCTGGTCGACTTCTTCGTCGCGCATGTCGGAGTGCACCGGCAGGCAGACGTGCCGCGCGCAGACGTCCTCGGCGACCGGCAGCGAGCCGTTGGCGTACTTCGTCAGCACCGGCTGCTTGTGCAGCGGCAGGTCGTAGACCTCGCCGGAGAGCCGCACGGCGAAGCGGTCGGCGACCTCGGCCTTGAAGCGCGCGCGGTCGGCGCCTTCGGGCAGCAGCACGATGTACTTGTAGTAGTTGCTGACGGCGCCGGGCGGCTCGGCCAGCGTGCTGAGCGCGTCGAGGCCGGCCAGCGCCCGGGTGTAGCGCGCGGCGACGGTGCGGCGGTGCTTCACGAACTCGGCGAGGCGCTGGACGTGCACCGCGCCGGCCGCGGCGTTCAGTTCCGACAGCCGCCACGACGCGCCGTCGCGGACGTGGTGGTTGGCGGTGAACGCGCCCTTGCCCTGGTCCCGGTAGATGCGGGCCTCGTCGCGCACCTGGGTGTCGGCGGTGAGGATCATGCCGCCCTCGGCGCTGGTGGTGACCTTGGTCGGGTAGAAGGAGAAGGCCCCGGCCAGCCCGAAGGTGCCGGCCATCCGGCCGTCCAGGCTGCACCCGTGGGCGTGCGCCGCGTCCTCGACCAGCGCCACGCCGCGCCGGTCGCACAGCGCGCGGATGGCGTCCACCTCCGGTGTGATCAGCCCGCCGATGTGCACCAGCACCACGGCCTTGGTCGAGGGGGTGAGCACCGCCTCGATAGTCTGCGCGGAGAGCGCGAACGTGTCGGCCGCGACGTCGGCGAACACCGGCCGGCCGCCGGCGTGCACCACGGCGGCGGCGGTGGCGTAGAAGGTGTTCGACGGCAGCACCACGTCATGGTTGGCCACCCCGACCACCCTCAGCGCGATCTCCAGCGCCGCGGTCCCGGTCGCCACCGCGATCGCGTGCTGCGCGCGGTGCGCCGCCGCGAAGGCGGTCTCGAACCGCTCGGTCTGCGGGCCGAGCGTCAGAGCGCCGGTGGCCAGGCTCTCGGCCACCGCCGCGACGACCGCCGCCCGGTCGTCGGCGTCGAACACGATGCGAGCCGCGGGTACTGTCACTGCACACCTCCGAAGTACGGATGAAAGCCGCTTTCCCATGAAAGCTCTCGGAAGAGGCGTCAGCGACCTGAGCGGTCAAATGGGGTAGGCCGGGCGCGATCCGATGCGTGGGTCTGTGGGCGCCCCTGACTGCTGCTGAGTCGCCGAACCGGGCCCGGCGCCGCGAACGCGCCTACTATGACGGGCATGTTCATGCGCAAAAGCCGCCGGAACGAGGCGTGGCAGGGCGTCGTCATCGGCAAGAAGCGCGGGATGGTCGACGGGGCGAACATGTACTTCTTCCTCAAGGTGCAGCTGTCCGACGGCACGACCAAGCGGGTGCGGGTGCGGCGGGAGCTGTGGAAGTCGCTGCGGGAGGGCGACGGGGTCGTGAAGCAGGCCGGGGAAGAGCCGGTGAAGTTGTAGTCGGGCAGCGCTAGTCTCTGCTGTTCATGGGGACGATCGTCTGGACAGCTCCGTCCATCGAGGAGCAGGAGTTATGGAACGCGCAGCAGCGCGACGATAAGAACGCGTATCTAGCAGCCCTGGCACGCACCGACGTCTTCGTGGCGCGCCCGATCGATGCGAGCGCCAAAACCGGGTTCCGCAAGGACCCGTACTACACGCTGGTCCGGCACGGGCGGAAGCAGATGGTGCCGGTCTACACCCGTGGCGTCCTGCCGGAGCAGCCGCCCGAGGACTCGTACTGGGACAAGTTGATGTTCCCGCAGTGGGTGCAGAAGGTGGCCGCCCGGCGGGACTCGATCCAGCTGCTGATCGACGGCGGGACGCCGCTGGAGCGGGTCGTGAACGCCGGGGAGGCGGCGGCCTGGATGAAGCAGAACCCGCGGCGCGTGCTGTATCTGCATGATCTGGAGGGTTCGATCAGGGTCCTGACCAACGAGCCGCAGGACGGCGAGTTGGCCTGCGGGCTGGCGTGCAACGCGCACCTGTCGGTGACGAACGGGCGGCCGTGGAACACCATGGAGCGTCCCTACGTCGACTACCCGGACACCGTCCGGCGCAACAAGCAGTTGTGGTTCATCTCCGGGCCGGTCGAGTGGCAGAACAAGATCGACAAGCTGCTCGACCGCGAGCGGTTTCCCTGGCCGGCGGACAGCGTGTTCAGCATCCGCATGGAGAGCGGGGCGGCCGTCCGCCCCAGCGGAGATCTGGACGCTGATATCGCAGCGCTGACCGAGGCGGTCGGCGCGTGGTGCGACCGATACGCCGCCATGCCGGACACGCGCCGGGACATGGTCGACATCGCGGAGTGGATCCTGCGCCTGGAATCGTGGATGCGCCGGGACGAGGTGCTGGCGCCGGACGGGATCGTGCAGACCCAGGCCGTGTTCCACTGGGCCCGCTGCGTCAACATGGCGCGCGAGGGCTACGCGTGCGGGTACTGGGACCGCACCGCCGGCGAGCAGATCGTGCAGCACGCGGGGCGGCTGTGTGCGCGGACCTATGAGGACTGGCGGCAGTTGTCCGCCGCCTACATCATCGGGCGGGTCATCCAGATGGGGCGGACCGGACAGGCCGAGACGCTGTACGCGCAGTCGTTGACGCGACACAGGGTGCTGATGCGGGATCCCGCGAGTCCTTGGGTGCGGTTTTCGCTGCGGTAGGCGCCGGGCGGTGCCGGCAGTGCCGAGCGGCGCCGGGCGGTGCCGGGCGCCGACCGCTCACTCCCGCACACAAAACCGCTGCATCCCGCCAAGTACCCCCAGACCCTCCAAACCCATCATCACCACTAAATGCCACCCTGTTGATCTCTTTCGCCCACCTCACCCCAAGAATCATGAATTCATCCCTTGTCATCTCAAGCTGCCGGTGCATCAATGGACAACGGTTCCGATCGCTGACTATCCGTCAGATCCGTTAGATTCCGTGCCCTGGGCGCCGGACTGGAGTCGAGCCCACACGCGCGTCGGCGGCTCCCCGATGCGCGATGAGTCCAGCGCGCGGCGGTCAGCGACGTGCCTGAACCACCCATTCCACGCCACCCGGAAGGGAACAACCATGCACAAAGGCAAACTCGGCCTAGGCACCGCCCTCGTCGCCGGCATGGCCGTCACCGGGGCCCTCGTCCTGGCCCCGGCTGCCAGCGCGGTCTCCCCCGACAGCGCCACCCTCTCGTTCGACTGCGGGTCCTTCGGTTCCGGCTCGGCCACCCTGGCCGCGACCCAGGACGGCACCTCGGCCACCATCACCGTGTCCACCGCGGCGATCACCAGCCCGATCAACGTCGGGGCGAACTCGGTCAACTCCACGCTCGTGATGAGCAACGCCAGCGGCGGGACCACGTCCTTCACCGGCAGCTCCAACCCCGCCATCACCGCCGGCCAACCCATCTCCACCGGTCCGCTCACCGGCACGGTCGCCTCCGGCGACAGCCTGAGCGGGCAGTCGATGACCGTCGTGGTCTTCGGCATCACGGCGACCTGCACGGCCACCTCGGCACAGAGCCCGGGTCCGTTCCAGTTCTGATCGAGCTCTGATTCACTTCGGATCCGGTTCCTAGATGAGGTCGGGCCTCGTGGCACCTTCGCGGGGCCCGATACCTTCATGCCATGGACAACCAGTGGCGCGAGGACCGCATCGGCAGCGCATTGCGCGGCGAGAACCCCACAGTGCTGCGGCGGCTGGCGGCGAGTTTCGCAGTGATGGGCACTCAGCTCGACCATCTCCGTTAGACCCCCGTCACCGCGAACTCTTCATGCGGCGCAACCTCCGCGTCCCCCTTACGCGGGGCCCGGATCGCGGCGAAGACCGCGCCGGCGAGCAGTACGACGATCGCCGTGAGGAAGGCAGTGTGCGCCGCGTCGACGAACGATCGCTGCGCCGCGTCCAGGAGGTGTTGGCCCTTGGGGCCGTACTGCGCGAGGTGGCCTGAGGCGTTCTTCACGAAGGCGATCGACGACTGCGCGCCCGTCGCCGCGCGCTCCGGCAGGCCGGTGGTGGCGCCCGTGACGTGCGACCGGTAGGCGGAACTCAGGGTGCTGCCGAGCACCGCGATGCCCAGCGCGCTGCCGAGCTCGCGCGACAGGTCGTTCATCGCCGAGCCGACGCCCTGCTTGACGGCCGGGAGGCAGGAGACGATCGCGGTCGTGGACGGCGTGCCGGCCAGGCCCATGCCCGCGCCGAACAGGGCCAGGCCGACGGCGAGGTGCCAGTAGACGAAGTGCGCGCCCAGGGTGGTCATCACGGCCAGGCCCGAGGCGCTCAGGATCAGGCCGAGGGGCAGGACGCGGTTGGTGCCGAGGCGGGCAGCGACCTTCGGGGCGTTGCGGGCGGTCGGGACCACGAACATCGGCAGCGGGATCAGGCAGATCGCGGCGCGGAACGGGGACAGGTCCGCGACGTATTGCAGGTACTGCAGGATGATGAAGAACAGGCCGAAGCTGCCGAAGAACTGGACCATGATCACGCCGGAGCCGGCGCTGAAGCCCTTGAGGCGGAACAGGCGGACGTCCAGCAGCGGATCGGTCCGGCGCAGTTCCCAGCCGATGAAGGCGGCCAGTGCGAGCCCGCCGATGACGAACCCTGCGATGGTCAGCGTGTCGCCCCAGCCGCGGTCCGGGCCCTCGATGATGCCGAACACGATGCCCACCGCCGCCAGCAGCGACAGCAGCGCGCCGAGCGGGTCCAGGCGTGGGGCGCAGGCGTCCCGCGAGGTGGGGATGAACAGCAGCGTGCCGATCAGGGCGACGGCGGCCAGGACCACGTTGAGGCCGAAGAAGGAGTTCCAGGCGAAGAACTCCAGCAGCGCGCCGGAGGCCAGCAGTCCCAGCACCGCGCCGCCGCCGGCCACGCCGACCCACACCCCGACCGCGCGGCCGCGCTCGGCGGGCGGGAAGGAGGTGGTGATGATCGACAGCGTGGTCGGCATGACCGCCGCGGCGCCCAGGCCCATCGCGCCGCGCAGGGCGATCAGCGTGCCGGGCGAGGAGACGAACAGCGCGGCCGCGGCGGCGGCGCCGAACACGGACAGGCCTACCAGCAGCGTGCCCTTGCGGCCGTAGCGGTCGCCGAGCGCGCCGGCCGGGAGCAGGAAGCCCACGAAGACCAGGGTGTAGGCGTCGACGATCCAGATCACCTGGGTCTGCGAGGCGCCGGTGGCGGCGGACAGGTCGGGCAGGGCGACGTTCAGTCCGCTGACCGCGGACACGACCATCATCAGGGCGAGCGCGACGACGGCCAGCACCAGGCGGCGGCGTCCCTTGCTGAGCTCGGGGGTCATGGCGTCCTCACAAGGTGGAGCGGGTGGAGTGGAGCCCGGACGGGTATTCTGTACGTATAGAATTCTGCACCCATAGAATTCTGCACGTCAAGAATTTCGGAGGACGCCATGGTGGACACGGGTGCGGCCGGCACCAAGCGCGGCCGGCGGACCGACGGCGGCCAGGCGAAGGAGGCCATCGAGCAGGCGGCCCGCGAACTGTTCGCCGAGCACGGCTTCGACCGCACCTCGGTCCGCCAGGTGGCGCTGGCCGCCGGAGTCGACCCGATGCTGGTGACGCACTACTTCAAGTCGAAGGCGGGCCTGTTCGCGGCGGTCGTCCAGCCGCCGGTGGACCCCCAGGTCGCGATCGACTTCGTCCTGGCGGAAGGCCCCGACCACGTCGGCGAACGCCTGGCCCGCTTCGTCCTGCGCACGCTGGAGGACCCGGACAGCCAGCGCTGGATCGTGGCCATGGTCCGCGCGGCGACGGCCGAACCGGAGGTCGCGGCGGTGGTCCGCGAGCGCATGGCGGTGCCGATGGTGATCCCGCTGGCCGAGGCCGCCGGCGGCGACAACCCCGAATACCGCGCGATACTGGTGATCACCCAGCTGCTGGGACTGGCGATGGGCCGGTACATTCTGAGGATCGAGCCGCTGGCCTCTCAGCCTGCTGACAAGGTGGCCGCCGATCTGGCCGGGACGTTTCAGCGGTACCTGACGGGGCCGCTCAGCAGTTGAGACAACAGACCGGCCGAGTCCGACGCGCATCGCGTCGGACCCGGCCGGTCTAGAGACTCAGCACACAGATATCTCAGCGCTCACAGCACCGGGTAGGCGTTGGTCACCTCCTGCTGGAACTCGGCGGCGAACCACTGACCGGCCGGCACGTCGCCCCCGGCCAACGATCCGGTCGAGTACGTCCCGCCGTTGCCGTCGGTGTTCGTCCCGTTCGGGTCGCAGTGCGGATCGCCGTGGGAATGCGTCGCGGTCACGTAGTCACCGTCCGATTCCCCCGGCGGCTTGATCCACACGAAGGCGATGATGTGGTTCGAGGCACCATAGGGCTGGACCGTGGGCCGCGCCCCGATTCCGGCGCCGCTCTGGTTGCACCAGTCCCCGCGGAACGGCCGCTGGTCCACCTTGTTGGCGGCGACGTAGGTGTCGACGGTCGTCGGCGCGGAGTTCAGCGAGGTCGGCCTGTTCGGGCCGCCCCAGCCATTGCGCGAGGTGTCGATGAGCATCCCGATGTTCGACGAGAAGCCCTGTCCGACGAGTTGGGTGTACATCGCCTGGTCGTAGTCGTACTCGTCGAAGTACGGGTTGTACTGGTAGAACTTCGCCGAATCCAGCGGGTTGCCGCCGACCTGCAGCGTGGAGTTCGGCAGGAACGGCTCAGTGGTCGGTGTGTAGTTCGCGGTGTTCGAGATGAAGCCGTCGACGCTGCTGAAGCCGGCGGTCGTCGCCCGGGCCACCTTGGCGTACTCCTGGGCCGCCGGGCCCATGTTGGAGGACCAGCCGAGCCACGCCGAATGCGCGATGTCCACGTAGTTGTAGACGTTCGGGATCGCGTGCAGCTTGTTCAGCGCGTATTCGACCCCGGACTCGTAGAACGGCGTCGCCGTCGCGCACGCGGGCTTGCTCTGGTTGGTGACCGCGTTCGGCAGCGAGTCCGGTTCGACGATCGCGACGATCCGGATGCTGGAGTACTTCGGGTTCGCCAAGATCGTGGAGATCGGATCGATGTACTGCGACTCGTACTCGGTCAGTCCGGCCGCGGTCGCGGGGATCTCGCCGTTGGAGGCGATCGCGGCGCAGTCCCGGCCCGGCAGGTCGTAGATGACGACTTCGAGCGTGATCGGCGTCCCGGCCTGCTGCTGGGTCAACGCCTGGTCCAGGTGCCATTGCAGACCGTGGTGCACGCTGTCGCCGGCGCCGGTGATCGCCCCGATGTGGTCCATCCAGACCGCGGTCGGGAAGGCGGCCATCTTCGCCTCGGAGGCGGCCAGCGTCGGGTTCGACGACTGGTCGGCGGCCACCTGCGCGTTGACTTCGCCGGTGTAGTCAGGGCTCAGATACGACGTGGCGCCGAGGAACGGATTGGCCACGTGGCCGGTTCCGCCGCCCGGGGACGACGGCGAAGTGCTCGGCGTCGTCGACGGCGTCGTCGGGGGCGTGGTCGGGGGCGTGGTCGGAGTGGTCGAGGGGGTCGTGGAAGGAGTCGTCGAAGGAGTCGTCGGCGGCACCGTCCCGCTGCACGCGATCCCGTTGACCGCGAACGACGTCGGCGCCGCGTTCGTCCCGGAGTACGTGAAGTTCCCCGCGGGCGTCACGGTTCCGCCGCTGGCCACCGCGCCGTTGTAGGCGGCGCTGGTGACGGTGACCGTGTGCCCGGACTGCGCCCAGGTCCCGTTCCAGCCGTTCTGCAACGTCTGGTTCCCGGCGTAGGAGTAGCTGAGCGTCCAGTTCGACCACGCCGGCCCGTCATCGGTGATGACCACCTGCGACCCGAACCCGCTCCCGGAGTCCCACGTCGTGGAGTACACCGCGGTGCACCCGGCGGCGGTGGCGGCGTTCGAGCTGGTCGTGGTCAGCGCGGCCAACCCCCCGGCCACCCCGAGCGTCACCCCGGCGGCCACGAACGCACTCGTGATTCGTCGAGCCTTGCGATCCTTGCCTTGTTCCATGTGCCTCTCCCTTGTGGGCATGGCGATATAGCCGTCCCGCGGCACGGGACAGACGATCGTTGGTCGGCCGGCCGATCAGCCGGAGTCGCGCACCACCAGTTCGGTGTGGAACACGGTGGCCGGCGGCATCTCGGCCTCTCCGATGAGCCGCCTGGTGAGGTGCCGGGCCATCGCCTCTCCCATGTCCTCCACGGGCTGCCGGACGGTGGTCAGGCGCGGGTCGGTGTGCAGGGCCAGCGGAGCGTCGTCGAACCCGACGACGGCGACGTCGTCCGGGATCCGGCGTCCGGCCCGCCGCAGGGCGCGCAAGGCGCCCAGGGCCATCAGGTCCGACGCGGCGAACACCGCGTCGAGATCGGGGTGGTGGTCCAGGAGCCGCCGCATCGCGTGCTCGCCGGAGGTCGGGGTGAAGTCGCCGTAGACGACGTGGGCCTCGGCGCCGGACTCGGCGATCGCGTCGCGGTAGCCGGCGCGCCGGTCGGCGCCGACTGCCATGTCCGGCGGCCCGGCGATGGACACGACCTTCTGGCGTCCGGAGTTCAGCAGATGCCTGACAGCCTCGCGCGCGCCGCCGCGGTTGTCGGCGTCCACATACGGCAGCAACTGCGGCGTCATGGGCCGGCCGGCGGCGACCGTGGGCACCCGCATGGCCCGCAGCATGGGGACCAACGGGTCCCGATCGTGTGCGCTGATAAGGAGAACCCCGTCGGCGAGACCTTTGGACAGGTAGCGCTCGACCGAGCCGTGGTCGGCCGGGCCGCGCACGACCAGCAGCACCAGCTGGATGTCGCCGGTGCGCAGGGCCTGTCCGGCGCCGAGCAGGATCCGGGAGAAGAACGTGTCCGCGAACAGCCGTACGCCGTCCTCGCAGACCACCGCGGCGATCGAGCTGACGCGCGCCCGGCGCGTGGCCCGCGCGCGCTGCCGGACGTAGGACAGCCGCGAGACCGCTTCGTGCACGTCGGCGCGGGCGCTGCCGCTGACCCCGGCGGTGCCGTTCAGGACGCGCGAGGCGGTGGCCGGGGAGACGCCGGCCAGCGCGGCGACGTCGGCCAGGGTGGGGCGTGGACCCTGGGTGGCAGAAAGGGTCATCTCAAGGTTCTCCGACTCGTGGGGGGCGGGATGAACTCCGGGTGTCGGACAGCTCACGAAAGGTTCATGAGAGCGCTCTCATGCAAAGTCGTCTCAGTGGTCGAACTTGTCAAGAGGCCGCCGGTCCGGCGGCGTACGCGACCCTCGCGACCGGGGCGTCAGGCGGCGGTGGCATGAAAGTTTCATCGCCGGGCGGGTGCCGTCCTGGGGTTTCGGGGTCGGGTCCTTGCGCGCCGGCCGAAAGGCTTCCTACGTTCCGCGCGATGTGTCGGTGCGATGAAGGAGGCTCATGTCCGCAAGACCGAGACTGAGAGCGGCGCTCGGAGCGGTGGCCGGGGTGGCGCTGGCGGCGGGTTCGGCGACCGCCGCGGTGCTCGTACCGGGGACCGCGAGCGCCGCGACCGCGGTGGCGTGTCAGGTCACATATACGGTCGGCAGCGACTGGGGCACCGGGTTCACGGCGAACGTCACGATCGCGAACGTCGGGACCAGCGCGTGGAGCGGCTGGACGCTGGGCTATTCGTACGGCGGGAACCAGACGTTGCAGAGCGGCTGGAGCGGGACGTGGTCGCAGTCCGGCCAGGCGGTCACCGTCGCGAACGCCTCCTACAACGGTGCCGTCGCAGCCGGATCGAGTACGGCCATCGGCGCCAACTTCACCTACAGCGGGGCCAATACCGCGCCGACCGTGTTCAGCGTCAACGGCACCGTCTGCAACGGGGCGATCTCGCCGTCTTCGACCCCGAGCACCACGCCCAGCACCACGCCCAGCACGACCCCGAGCACCACCCCGAGTACGACGCCGAGCTCGACTCCCCCGCCGACCGGCGCCCCGCAGCTGCACGTCGCGGGTAACCAGCTCGTGGACAGCACCGGCAAGGTGTTCGTCCCGCACGGCGTGAACCGGTCCGGCGCGGAGTTCTCGTGCGTGCAGGGCAAGGGGATCTTCGACGGCCCGGTCGACGACGCGTCGGTCGCGGCGATCGCGGCGTGGAAGGCGAACATCGTCCGGGTGCCGCTGAACGAGGACTGCTGGCTCGGGGAGTCGGACGTGCTGCCGCAGTACTCCGGCGCGGCGTATCAGAGTGCGATCGAGAGCTTCGTCAGCCTGCTGCATCAGCACGGCCTGGCCGTCATCCTCGACCTGCACTGGACCGACGGCGTCTACACCGGCCAGTCCTCGGCCTGCTCGGTCGCCACGGCGACCTGCCAGAAACCGATGCCGGACGCGGCGAACGCCCCGGCCTTCTGGTCCTCGGTGGCCGGCGCGTTCAAGGGCGACGACTCGACCATCTTCGACCTCTTCAACGAGCCCTACCCGGACTTCGCGGCCGGCTTCGACTCCGCCGCGGGTTGGTCGTGCTGGCAGAACGGCGGCACCTGCACGGGGATCGGCTATCAGGTCGCCGGGATGCAGTCGCTGGTCGACGCGGTACGCGGGGCCGGGGCGAGGAACGTGCTGATGCTCGGCGGGGTGGCGTATTCGAACGACCTGAGCCAGTGGCTGGCGCACGAGCCCACGGACCCGCTGCACGACCTGGCGGCGTCGTGGCACTCGTACAACTTCAACTCGTGCTCGTCCTCGTCGTGCTGGGACTCGCAGGTCGCGCCGGTGCTGGCGCAGGTCCCGGTGATCGCCGGGGAGATCGGCGAGAACGACTGCGGGCACTCGTACATCGACACCCTGATGACGTGGCTGGACAGTCACCAGACCGGGTACTCGGCGTGGACCTGGAACACCTGGGACTGTTCGCAGGGTCCTTCGTTGATCAGCGCCTACGACGGGACCCCGACGGCGTACGGCGCCGGGTACAAGGCGCACCTGGCCACGTTCTGAGTTGGAGTTCAGAGTTCAGAGTTCGGAGTTTAGAGCGCCCGGTACCGCCGACCCTCACACCGGCGGCACCGGGCGTTAGTTCGCGTCCGCGCCGGTCAGGCGACGCGATCGCGAAACTCGTGGTAGCGCTCGCGCAGTTCCGGGAGCGGTTTGGCGTCGTATGTCTCAGTGCCCTGGGTCACGTGGCGCGGCGGCTCGTCCGTACCGGACAGGGCCCAGCCGGCCTGGACCGCGGCGCCGTCGGCGACGTATTCACCCGGCGGGGGAACGGTCACCGAGTGCCCGAGGATCGCCGGGGCGATGGTGCGGACCGCCTCGGAACGCGCGCCGCCGCCGATCAGCACGATGCGCTGGACCGGGACGCCGCGTCCGGTCAGCGCGTCGAGGCCGTCGGCCAGACCGCACAGCATGCCCTCGACGGCCGCGCGCGCCAGGTGGGCGGCGGTCGCGTTGGCCAGGCGCAGGCCGTGGATCGAGCCCGCGGCGTCGGGCAGGTTGGGCGTGCGCTCCCCTTCGAGGTACGGGATCAGGGTGAGGCCGTCGGCGCCGGGCGGAGCGGACAGCGCGAGTTCGGACAGGCCGTCGAGGTCGGTGCGGGCCATCGCCGCGCCGGCGTCCAGGACGCGGGCGGCGTTGAGCGTGCAGACCAGCGGCAGGAACCGGCCGGTGGCGTCGGCGAAGCCGGCGACGGTGCCGGTGGCCTCGGCGGTCGGGGTGTCGCAGACCGCGAAGACGGTGCCCGAGGTGCCGATCGACACCACGACGTCGCCGACGCGGGCGCCCAGCCCCAACGCCGCCGCGGCGTTGTCGCCGGCGCCGGGGGCCAGGGCGAGCCGGCCGAACCGGCCGACCACTTCCCGCACGTCGGCCACGCGCGGGACCGCGAGGTCGCGCCCGAACGCCAGCCGCAGCAGGTCGCGACGGTACTGCCCGGTACCCGGCGACCAGTAGCCGGTGCCCGACGCGTCGCTGCGGTCGGTGGTCAGCTCACTGATATCGGTGCTGCCGCGCAGCCGCCAGGTCAGCCAGTCGTGGGGGAGGCACACGGCCGCCACCCGTGCCGCGTTCTCGGGTTCGTGCTCGGCGAGCCAGCGGAGCTTGGTCGCGGTGAACGCGGCGACCGGGACCGAGCCGACCGCCTGGGCCCAGGCTTCGGCGCCGAGTTCGCGTACCAGATCGCCGGCCGCGTGCGCGGACCGCGTGTCGTTCCACAACAACGCGGGCCGCACCACCTGGCCGCTCTCGTCCAGGCAGACCATGCCGTGCTGCTGGCCGCCGATCGCCAGCGCCTCGACGTCGTCCAGGCCGCCGGCTTCGGCGAAGGCCGCGTGCAGCGCCCGCCACCACGCCTCGGGATCCACCTCGGTGCCCGGGGGGTGGGAGGCAGAACCCTGTCTCACCAGGGTCCCGCTCTCCGCCTCCCGGATCACGACCTTGCACGACTGCGTCGAGGAATCGACGCCGGCGACCAGCCTCACCGGGCGCCCATCAGGTGTTCCACGGCGAGCTGGGTGAGGCGGACCGCGCCCAGACCGCGGTCGGCGGCCTCCTCCGGGTCGAACTCCTCATAGGCGGAGCGGTCGGCCAGCAGGTCGGCGTAGGTCTCGCCGGCGGCCAGCGTCGGCGTCGCCACCTGCTCGACCCGGGCCGCCGCGCGCGCCTCGGCGACTTCGGGGTCGGCGTTGAAGGCCGCGACGCGCTCCTTGAGCAGCAGGTAGGTGCGCATGTTGGCGGCGGCGGACTGCCAGACCCCTGCGATGTCCTCGGTCCGGGCCGGCTTGTAGTCGAAGTGCCGCGGGCCCTCGTAGCCGCCGTTCTCCAGCAGGTCCACCAGGAAGAAGGCGTTGAGCAGGTCGCCGTGCCCGAAGACCAGGTCCTGGTCGAACTTGGGGCCGCGCTGGCCGTTGAGGTCGAGGTGGAAGAGCTTGCCCTGCCACAGCGCCTGCGCGATGCCGTGGGCGAAGTTCAGGCCCGCCATCTGCTCGTGCCCGACCTCCGGGTTCACCCCGACCATCTCGTGGTGTTCCAGGGTGCTGATGAAGGCCAGGGCGTGGCCGATGGTCGGCAGCAGGATGTCGCCGCGCGGCTCGTTCGGCTTGGGCTCCAGGGCGAAGCGGATGTCGTAGCCGCGGTCGGTGACGTAGGCGGCCAGCATGTCCAGGCCCTCGCGGTAGCGGTCCAGCGCGGAGCGGACGTCCTTGGCGGCCTCGGACTCCGAGCCCTCGCGGCCGCCCCAGAACACGTAGGTGTTGGCGCCGAGCTCGGCGGCCAGGTCCAGGTTGCGCATCACCTTGCGCAGCGCGTAGCGGCGGATGTCGCGGTCGTTGCTGGTGAAGGCGCCGTCCTTGAACACCGGGTGGGTGAACAGGTTCGTGGTGGCCATCGGCACCTTCAGGCCGGTGGCGTCCAGCGCCTCACGGAACCGGGCGATGTGCTTGGCCCGCTCGTCCTCGCCCGAGCCGAAGGGGATCAGGTCGTCGTCGTGGAAGGTGACGCCGTAGGCGCCGAGCTCAGCCAGCCGGTGCACGGTCTCCACCGGGTCCAGCGCGGGCCGGGTGGCGTCCCCGAAGGGATCGCGGGCCTGCCAGCCCACGGTCCACAGACCGAAGGTGAACTTGTCGGCGGGCGACGGTGTTGCGGTCATCGCGGACTCCTGGGCATGCTGAGGGGAATTGTTTAATGGATGAACTTATGGACCGGCTGTGGCATTGTCAAGGCATGCCCGCGCCCACCAGCCGCACCAGCCACGACACCGACGCCACCGGAGACGGCCCGGGAGCCGGTGCTGCCGCCGCTCCGGTCGGGAGTGCTGCCGAGCCAGCCGGTTCCGCCGGTCCCGTCAGCCGGCCCGGCCCGATCGGCAGCTCTGGCCACTTTGGCCTCACCGGCCCTGGCCCCACCGGCCGCGCCGTCCCCAACCCGGCGCGCCAGGCCAGCATCCGCAACGCGAATCTGGCGCTGCTGTACCGGCTGATCCTGGACGCCCCGGCCCCGATCTCCCGTGCGTCCCTGGCCGCCGCCACCGGTGTGACCCGCGCGACCGCCTCGACACTGGCCGACACGTTGCTGGAAGCGGGCCTGATCACCGAGGTGTCGCCGCCGCCGGCCACCGGCGCGGGCCGACCCGCGGCGGGACTGGTGCCGGCGGCCGGCGGTCCGGCGGGACTGGGCCTGGAGATCAATGTGGACTACCTCGCGGCGTGTGTCGTGGACCTGACCGGCGCGGTTCGCAGCACCGTCATACGGCACGGCGACCAGCGCGACCGCGCGGTGTCCGACGTGCTGGCCGATCTGGCCGTGCTCGGTGCCGACGCCACGGCCGAGGCCGGGCTGGGCATCGCGGGCGCGGCGGTCGCGGTCCCCGGCCTGGTCGAGAATCCGCACGGCCGGATCCGCCGGGCCCCGAACCTGGCGTGGCAGGACTTTGAGATCGGCGCCGAACTGCGCCGGGTGCTGCCGGACACCCCGTTCGAGCCGGTGATCGGCAACGAGGCGGACTTCGCGGCGCTCGCCGAGGCGCATGCGGGCCCTGATACATACGTCGATTCCGAGGCGCGCGCCGTACTCGGGACGCAAACCGCTGATGGCGCTCCCGGCACGGCTTCTGTCGAGCAGCCGATCCCCCTCACCGACTTCCTCTACGTCTCCGGCGAGATCGGCGTCGGCGCGGGCGTCATCCTCGGCCGCGAGCTCTTCCGCGGCGCCCGGGGCTGGGCCGGCGAGATCGGCCACATCACCGTCGAGCCCGACGGCGCCCTGTGCCGCTGCGGCGCCCGCGGCTGCCTGGAGACCGTCGCAGGCCTCGAAGCCCTGCACCGCGACGGCCCCGAAGCCGCCGCCCCGGGCCTGGGCCGCGCGGCCGCGGCCGCGGTCAACCTCCTGGACCTGCCGGCGGTCGTCCTCGGCGGCGTCTACGCCCGACCGGAGTTCGCCGCCCTGGTCCCCGGCGTGCGGAAAGCCTTGGCCGAGCACGTGATCTCGGCCCGCTGGGCCCCGGTCACCGTCCACGTCTCCCGGCGCGGTACGGCGGCCGCGGTGACCGGCGCGGCGACCGCCGTCGTGCGGCGCGTGCACGCCGATCCGGCCGCGTGGATGTCAGCGGCGCTGACCGCCTGATCCGTTCAGCGGCTTGGGTCATTGCCGGCGCTTGGTCATTGCCAGCGCTTGTCATTGCCAGCGCTTCGGCATGGGCTGCGCGCGCGGGCGTGGTCGGCGGTCCGGGTGGGCCGTCGGTTCCGGGCCCCGGTTCAGCGCCACGATCATCATGTCGTCGCGGGGTCGGCCGGCGGTGTGGCGTTTGATGTCTCGGCGCAGGCGTCGGACCAGGGAGTTCGTGGTGGTCGTGGTAGTCGTGGCGGTCGTGGGGACGGAGCCGGTCAGGCGGGCGATCGGGTCGTAGAACGTCCCGTCGCGGTCGCGGGCCTCGGTGACGCCGTCGGTCATCAGCAGCAGGGTGGTGTCGGGGGCGAGTTCAGTCTCCCAGACTTCGTCGCGGCCGTCGGCGAGGTCGGCCAGGCCCAGCGGCGGGCGGGGCT
>NZ_JAAFZA010000078.1 GCF_015356865.1 Catenulispora pinisilvae | reverse complement strand
CTACGACGGCCCGACCGGCATCGGCACCCCCAACGGCGTCACCGGCCTGTCGACCGGCGGCAGCGGCACCGAAACCGTCTCGGTCACCAACCCCGGCAACCAGACCTCCACTCAGGGCACCGCGATCAGCACCCTGCAGATCTCCGGCACCGACTCGGCCGGCAAGTCGCTGACCTACTCGGCCACCGGGCTCCCGGCCGGCCTGTCGATCAGCAGCTCCGGCGCCATCACCGGCACCCCGACCGGCACCGGATCGTCGTCGGTCACGGTCACCGCGTCCTCGGGCACCGCTTCCGGCTCGACCTCCTTCACCTGGACGGTCAACGCGCAGGGCGGCACCGAGACCGTCTCGGTCACCAACCCCGGTAACCAGACGTCCACTCAGGGCACTGCGATCACGAAGCTTCAGATCTCGGCGACCGACTCGGCGGGCAAGTCGCTGACCTACAGCGCCTCCGGTCTGCCGGCCGGCCTGTCGATCAGCTCCTCGGGCGCCGTCACCGGCACCCCGAGCGCGGCCGGCACCTCGAACGTCACCGTGACCGCGACCTCGGGCACCGCCTCGGGCACGACCTCCTTCACCTGGACGGTCAACGCCTCCGGCGGCGGCTGCACCTCGGCGCAGCTGCTGGGCAACCCCGGCTTCGAGACCGGTAGCGCCGCCCCGTGGACCGCCACCTCCGGCGTCATCAACAGCGACACCACCGATGAGCCGGCCCACTCCGGCAGCTACGACGCCTGGCTCGACGGCTACGGCACCACCCACACCGACACCCTCGCGCAGAAGGTGAGCATCGCCGCCACCTGCAAGACGGCCAGCTTCTCCTTCTGGCTGCACATCGACACCGACGAGACCACGACCACCACGGCCTACGACAAGCTGAACGTCCAGGTCCTGAACTCCTCCGGCACCGTGCTGGGCACCCTGGGCACCTTCAGCAACCTCAACCACAACAACGGCTACAGCCAGCACTCCTTCAGCCTGGCCAGCTACATCGGTCAGACCGTCACGCTGAAGTTCACCGGGACCGAGGACAGCTCGCTTCAGACCTCGTTCGTCATCGACGACACCGGGCTCAACGTGAGCTGATCGCGACACAGAACAAGTAACAGAACAGGTAACTGAGCAGGTAACTGAGGGCGGCGGATCTCTGGGCGATCCGCCGCCCTTCGCCGCGCCCGCAAGCCGGCCCGACTCGAACAACCACGCGGTGCGGCCGGGTCGGCTGAGGAGCAAAACGTGTCAAAGGTCGCCTACGGGACCTCCGTGCGCGAGACTCGTGACATGGGATTCGACCTCGCCGAACTACTCGCCGCGCGCCGAGGCGAGGGATACGGCCTGCACGCCAGGTACGGGAACCCGCAGTTGGCCCGGATGCTGCGGACCATCGGCTTCGACACGGTCTACGAGCAGGCCGAGGGTGCGTTCCTAGTGGGCGCGGACGGGCAGCGGTACCTGGACTTCCTCAGCGGCTTCGGGGTGTTCGGCCTGGGCCGCAACCACCCGGTGGTCCGGCAGGCTCTGCACCAATACCTGGACGCGCAGGTCGCCGATCTGGTGCAGTTCGACTGCGCTCTGCTGGCCGGACTGCTGGCCGAGCGGCTGGTGGGCAAGGCGCCGGGGATGGACCGGGCCTACTTCGCCAACAGCGGGACCGAGGCGGTCGAGACGGCGCTGAAGTTCGCGCGGTGCGCCACCGGCAAACCGCGGGTCCTGTACGCCGACCACGCGTTCCACGGACTGACGGCCGGGTCGTTGTCGGTGAACGGGGCGCGGGAGTTCCGGGCCGGGTTCGGGCCGCTGCTGCCCGGCGGTTCGGTCGCGTTCGGGGATCTCGGGGCGTTGGCGGCCGAGCTGCGCAAGGGCGACGTGGCGGCGTTCATCGTCGAGCCGATCCAGGGCAAGGGCGTGTTCCTGCCGCCCGATGGCTACCTGCGGGAAGCGCAGGAGTTGCTGCGTAAGCACAAGGCCCTGCTGATCTGCGACGAGGTGCAGACCGGCCTGGGCCGCACCGGGGACTTCTTCGCCTACCAGGCCGAGGGGCTGGAGCCGGACCTGGTGACCGTGGCGAAGACGCTGTCCGGCGGGTTCGTGCCGGTCGGGGCGACGCTCGGCAAGGAGTGGATCTTCCAGAAGGTCTACTCCTCGATGGACCGGGTCCTGGTCCACGACTCCACCTTCGGCTCCATGGCGATGGCCATGACCGCGGCGCTGGCCACGTTGTCCGTCCTGGACGACGAAGACCTCACCGCGAACGCCGCGCGGACCGGTGACCAGCTGCTCACCGGGCTGAAGGAGATGGCCGGACAGTACGAGATGCTCGCGGACGTACGGGGCCGCGGGCTGATGATCGGCATCGAGTTCGGGAAGGCTTCCTCGCTGCGGCTCAAGGCCGGGTGGTCGATGCTCCAGGCGGCTCGCAAGGGTCTGTTCTCGCAGATGATCGTGATGACGCTCTACCGGCGGCACCGCATCCTGACCCAGGTCTCGGGCGACTATCTGGAGGTGGTGAAGCTGCTTCCGCCGCTGACCATCGGCGAGCGCGAGGTCGAGGAGTTCCTGGCGGCCTTCGCGGACGTCATGGAGGACGCGCACAAGGGCACCGGGATGATGTGGGACTTCGGCAAGACCCTGGTGAAGCAGGCCCGGTCGTCCTGAGGCGCGCCGCGGTCGCGCCCGGTGGACGTGCTGGCGTTGTGAGGCGTCAGCCTGCTTGCTGGAGCTCGGCGAGCACCAGATCCCGCAACTGCCCCGGTTCCACTCCCTCCTCGCGCAGGATCCGGACGGCCGTGCCGTCTTCCCGGATGAGTCCGAGCAACACGTGCTCGGTACCGATGTAGCCGTGCTTGAGAGCCAGGGCTTCGCGCAGCGAGAGTTCCAGCGCCTTCTTGGCTCTGGGGGTGAAGGGGATGTGGCCGCGCGGAGCGCCGGCCGGCGGCTCGTTCCGGTTGCGGCGACGCCACCACGGCCCTTGGTGTGTACTCCCCGGACCGGCTCCGGCGCCGTGCCCGGGCCCGTTCTCGAGCGCGCCCGGTCCGAATGACTCCTCTAGGGCGGCCCGCACCGCGTCGATGTCGATGCCGATGCTCCGCAGCGCCGCCGCGTCCTTCTCGGCCAGGTCGCGGTCCGACTCCGGCCCGGCCTGCTCCAGTCGTCCGATGGTGGCCAGGACCCCGTCGCGGGTGATCCCGGCTTCGGCGAGCGCGCGCCCCCCGGCGTGGTCGGTACCGCGGAGCAGTCCGAGCAGGAGGTGCTCGGTCCCGATGCGCGGATGCCCCAGGATCCGCGCCGAGTCCTGGGCGACCACCACTGTCTGGCGGGCTTCGCCGGTGAACCGTTCGAACATCACATCTCCCGTCCGGACGCCGGGACGGACACACTCCGCGCCCGCCCCGCGTGCTTCTTGTGGACAGCCTGTTTGCTGACGCCGAGCTCGTCGGCGATCTCCTGCCACGACCAGCCCTTGGCCCGGGCGTGGTTGACCTGGAGGGTCTCCAGGGTTTCCAGCAGCCGGCCCAGCGCCGCGACCGCGCGGAGTCCTTCGCGCGGTTCGGCGCCGGCGGCGGCCGCCGCCAGATCTGTTGCCTCGGTCATAAAAGTCAATGTAAGTTGACGCCCGGGTTCTTGTCAACCGTGGTTGACGACCGGGGCCGCCGCCGGTCTCTGATGCCGATCACACCGCGCGTCCGGCGCGCCGACTCGGCAGAATCGCCGGTATGGCCCTCTCCCGATCACCGGCTTCCGCCGAGGCGGGAACGACGACGGCGGCCGACGGCGACACGCCGCGCCGCAAGTTCCTGCGGACCGAGACCGGCAGCTCCGCGCTGCTCCTGGCGGCCACGGTCGCGGCGCTGATCTGGGCGAACGTCTCCACGGCGAACTACGACTCGGTGTGGGCGACGCAGGCCGCGGTCACCATCGGACACACCGGCGTGGCCCAGGATCTGCGCGGCTGGGTCAACTCCGGGCTGATGACCTTCTTCTTCCTGGTCGTGGGGCTTGAGGCGCGCCGCGAGTTCGACATGGGCGAGCTGCGCCGGCGCAGCCAGCTCGCGCTGCCGCTGGCGGCCGGGGTCGCCGGGGCGGTGCTGCCGGTGGCGATCTTCCTGGCGATCAACGCCGGGCACCCCTCGTCGCACGGCTGGGGCGCGGCGATGAGCACCGACACCGCGTTCGCGCTCGGCGTGCTCGCGCTGGTCGGCCGGGGGCTGCCGCTGCGGGTGCGGACGTACCTGCTGACCGTGTCAGTCGTCGACGACCTGGTCGGCATCCTGGTCATCGCGTTCTTCTACAGCGACCACATCCGGGTGGCGGCGCTGCTGGTCGGGGTGGCGCTGCTCGGCGTGGTCCTGGTGCTGCGGCAGCGCGGGGTGCGGTACGGCCCGCCGTACTTCGTGATCGGACTCGCGGCCTGGGTCGCGTTCTTCAAGTCCGGGGTGGACCCGGTGTCGGTCGGCCTGGCGATCGGGCTGCTGACCATCGCCTATCCGGCCGCGCGCGACGATCTGCAACAGGCCAGCGAGCTGTTCCGGAGCTTCCGCGAGCAGCCGACGGCCGAGCTGGCGCAGAGCGCGCGCCTGGGGGTGTCGGCGGCCATCTCGCCGAACGAGCGGCTACAGAGCTGGTACCACCCGTGGACCAGCTACCTGATCGTGCCGCTGTTCGCCCTGGCCAACGTCGGCATCCCGATCGACGCGCGGTTCCTGGCCCACGCCTACACCTCCCGGATCACGCTGGGCATCCTGATCGCCTACGTGGTCGGCAAGCCGGTCGGGACGGTCGGCGCGGCGTGGGTGCTCACCCGGATCAGCCGGGGCCGGGTACGGCTGCCGGTCGGCTGGGCCGGGGCCGCCGGGGCCGGGGCGGCCGCCGGGATCGGGTTCACGGTGTCGCTGCTGATCGCGACGCTCGCCTTCCACGGCGTGCAGCTGGAGCAGGCCAAGCTCGGGGTGCTCTCCGCGGCGTTGGTGGCCTCGGCGGGAGCGTGGGCGGTCTTCCGGATCACGGCCCTGCTGCCCAAGCCGCTGCGGCAGCGGGCGCTGCTGGGGACCTCGGAGTCGATCATCGACCTGGCGGTCGGCGTCGACAAGCACCGCGACCACATCCGGGGGCCGGCCGACTCGCTGGTGACGATCGTCGAGTACGGGGACTTCGAATGCCCCTACTGCGGGCAGGCCGAGCCGGTGGTGCGGGAGCTGTTGGCGGCGTTCGGGGACGTGCGCTACGTGTGGCGGCATCTGCCGCTGGTCGACGTGCACCCCCGGGCCGAGATCGCGGCCGAGGCGTCCGAGGCGGCGGCGAAGCAGGGCGCGTTCTGGCCGATGCACGACCTGCTGCTGGACCGTCAGGACGCGCTGACGCCGGTCGACCTGCGCCGGTACGCGAGCGAACTCGGGCTGGACGTCGAGCGGTTCGCCTCCGATCTGCGCCAGCACGTCTTCGCCGCGCGGGTCGCCGAGGACGCGGATTCGGCCGATCTGAGCGGGGTTTCCGGGACACCGTCGTTCTTCATCAACGGCCGGCGGCACCATGGCGCGTATGACATCGAGACGCTGACGACCGCGGTTCGGGCGGCCTACGCCCGCGCGCAGATCGCGCGGGCGTGAGCCGGTCCCGCGCAGTACTCAGCGCGCGAGAGTGAACACCACGGTCGAGGTGACGTTGGTCTGACCGGACGCCGTGCCGCAGCCGGGACCGGTGGTCATGACCGCGCCGTCGATCGCGTCGCCGCCGAACTTGGCGCTGGTGGCGGCCATCGAGCCGGAGCCGTCGGTCGAGGCGTTGCCCAGGACCGTGACCACGGCGGCCTGGCCGAGCGACAGGGTGGAGACGGTGCCGTCGGACCAGGTGATGCCGGTCGTGGAGGGGTCGCTGTAGGCGATGCCGGTGCACTGCGCCGCCGGGAGCACCGTGGTCCGGGTCATGGTGCCGCCGACCAGCGGGGCGCCGCCGTCGTCGAAACACTCCACCGGCCCGCTCTGCCGGAGCGTCTCGGGCTGCGCGGCGTTGGTGCTGCCCGGGTCCAGCGGCGCGCTCCAGCTCCCGCTGAGCGTCGCGGTGCAGCTGGCGACCAGCACGGCGGCTTCGGCCCGCGGCGGCGCGGTGACGGCGAGTCCCGCGGCGACGGTCAGCACGGTGCCGAGGATGGCGGATCTCATGGTGCGGCCTCCGATTCGGTAGTCATGATCAACTACGCAGAAGCTACTGCCTCGGAGTTCTGCGACACCCTCGGCGCGCCGGGCCGGCGCGGTAATTGCCCGCGTCTGTTCACCCCGGCCCACCTCTGTTCAGCTGGCAGGCGTCTGGCCTCAGCCAGGCCGCGTCTGTTCAGCTCGGCCGGCGTGTGTTCAGCCCGGCTCGCGTCTGATCAGCTCTACCGGCGTCTGTTCAGCTCGGTCCACGCCGACCGCCGTCGGCCAGCAGCCGCGCGACCGGAAGCGTCGCCGCGCCGAGGGTCCCCGAGGTGTGGCCGAGTTCGCCCGGCTCGATGCGCGTGAACTCGAACAGGTAAGGCAGGGCGTGCCGGCGCGCGATGAGGCGGATGGCCGGGAGCAGCGCCTGACACAGCAGCGCCCCGGCCCAGCCGGAGATGATCACCCGGTCCGGGGCGACCAGGTTGATCAGGTTGCTGATTCCGGCGCCGAGGTAGCCGGCCGTGGTGTCCAGGACGGTGCGGGCCGCGGGTTCGCGGTGCTGGACGGCCCGGTCGACCAGTTCGGTCAGCTGCTCGACCACGCCTTCGGTGGCGAACGGCGTGCTGCCGCGGGTCGCCGCATAGCGCGCGAGGATCGCCTCCGCGCCGATATACGTCTCCAGACACCCGCGCGCACCGCAGCGGCAGGTGGGACCGTCGAGGTCGACGACCGTGTGCCCCCACTCCAGAGTGAAGCTGCGGGCCCGGCCGCCGGGGCCGGCCGCCATCGACAGCGCGCCGCCCGCACCGATCCCGAGGAGCAGGGTGACGGCACGTTCGGAGCCGCGCGCGGCTCCGCGCCAGACCTCGGCCTGGCCCAAGGCCATGGCGCCGTTGTCCACCTCGGGGGCGAAACCGAGGCCGTCGCGGAGCAGGCCGGCCAGCGGCACCGCGGACCAGCCGAGCGTGGGGGCGTGGATCACCGCGCCGCCGGCGCCCGGGACGCCGACGCCGACGCCGAGCAGGCCGGCCGGAGTGATCCCGACGCGGGCCGTGACCGCGGCTATCTCCGACAGGATCTGGTCGGCCACCTCCTGCGGCGGGACCTGCGCGGTGGCCACCGGCCGCACCTCTTCGGCGACCGGCTGCAAGGTCCAGTCGAACAGGCCCACCCGGATCGCGGTCTCGGCGATGTCGACGCCGACCACGTACCCGAAGTCGGGCAGCACCCGCAGCAGCGAGCGCGGCCGGCCGCCGGCCGAGCTCTGCGACCCGTTCTCGCCGACCAGACCGTCGGCGATCAGGTCGGAGACCACGTTGCTGATGGTCGCCGCGCTCAGCCCGGAGGTCCGGGCCAGATCGTTGCGATTGGTGCACTCCCCCAGATACAGCCGCGTCAACAGATCGGCGCGGTTGTGCCAACGCAGGTCGCGGGTCGTTTTCTGGGTGCGGGTGGTCACGGGGCGGATTCTGCCACCCTTGACGCCCGCAGGCGGTGAGAGTTCAATCACGTCTTGGAATAAGAAGTGAACAAAAGGGCTGATGACGATCAACCCCTGCACGCCTCCCCCACATTCCCCACGTAGTCCTCAGGCGGTACCCCCATGCCGAAAGCACCCCCGAGCTCCACCGCGAGACGCCGTATCCGGCTCCTGATACGCGCGCTGTCGGCGACCGCGCTCGTCGCGTCCGGAGTCGCGATCGCCGACGCTCCCGCGCACGCCGCGAACGAACCGGTCAACGTCTGGCTGACCACGACGAACGACTCCGGCGGCCGGAACGTCACCCAGGGCCTGGCGCAACAGGCCCCGGTCTCGTTCAGTGCCGGATCCGGAAGTTCCGGACAGGTCGTGACGGTCAACGAGAACACCAAGTACCAGCAGTTCACCGGGGCGGGGGCGTCCTTCACGGACACCGCCGCCTGGCTGATCAACAGCAGCGGGGCGCTCAGCGCCAGCACCCGCAATACCCTGATGAACAACCTGTTCAGCCCGACCACC
The DNA here is from genome assembly GCF_015356865.1 of Catenulispora pinisilvae. Classification (GTDB taxonomy): domain Bacteria; phylum Actinomycetota; class Actinomycetes; order Streptomycetales; family Catenulisporaceae; genus Catenulispora; species Catenulispora pinisilvae. Next base: position 32,942 of record NZ_JAAFZA010000078.1, on the reverse strand, counting down.
GGCATCGGGCTGGACTTCCTGCGCAACCCGATGGGCGCCTCGGATCTGGCCCGCTACAACTACACCTACGACGACATGCCCTCGGGGCAGACCGACCCGTCGCTGGCGAACTTCTCGATCGCCCACGACCTGGTCGACGTGCTGCCGCTGACCAAGCAGGCACAGCAGCTCAACCCCGGGCTGAAGGTCATGGGGACGCCGTGGACCGCGCCGCCGTGGATGAAGGACAGCGGAGCCTACAGCCAGGGCTGGCTCCAGTCGCAGTACTACGCCGCCTACGCGCAGTACTTCGTGAAGTACATCCAGGCCTACCAGGCGCAGGGCGTGCCGATCGACTTCGTCTCGGTGCAGAACGAGCCGACCTGCTGCTCCGGCTACCCCTCGATGCAGTGGAACGGATCAGGGCTCGACTACTTCACCGTCAACGACCTGCTGCCGGCCTTCCACGCCGCGGGCCTGTCGACGAAGGTGCTGGCGCTGGACTGGAATCCCGACTCCTACGCCGCCTACGGCGCCCCGACCGTCGACGACGCCGCCGTGCGCAACGACCCGAACTTCGGCGGCATCGCCTGGCACGGCTACGAAGGCGACGTCAGCACCCAGACCGACATCCACAACCAGTACCCGAACGTCGACTCCTACGACACCGAGCACTCCGGCGGCACCTGGATCGCCAACCAGCAGCAGGAGGACATGAACAACATCATCGACTACACCCGGAACTGGGGTAAGTCGGTGGTGAAGTGGTCGCTGGCGGTGGACCAGAACATGGGTCCGCACAACGGCGGCTGCGGCACCTGCACCGGGCTGGTCACCGTGCACAACGGCGACTCGCAGTCCGGCCAGGTCGACTACAACATCGAGTACTACGACATGGGCCAGCTGACCAAGTTCGTGAAGCCCGGCGCCTACCGCATCGACTCCACGGCCAACACCAGCGTGCCGAACGTCGCATGGATCAACCCGGACGGCTCGAAGGCGCTGGTCGCGTACAACGAGTCGGGCAGCACTCAGACCCTGACCGTCAACTGGGGCAACGAGACCTTCAGCTACTCGCTGCCGGCTCAGACCTCTGCGACGTTCACCTGGAACGGGACGCAGAGCAACGGCGGGGGCGGCGGCGCACCGGCCGGGCAGATCACCGGCTACGGCGGCAAGTGCGTCGACCTGGCCGGAGCGAGCTCGGCGAACGGCACCGCCGTGCAGCTCTACGACTGCAACGGGACCGGCGCCCAGCAGTGGACGGTCGCCGCCGGCGGGACCCTCCAGGCGCTCGGCAAGTGCATGGACGTCACCGGGGCCGGGACCACGAACGGGACGCAAGTGCAGCTCTACGACTGTAACGGCACAGCCGCGCAGCAATGGCAGCACCAATCCAACGGGGAGTTGGTGAACACAAACTCAGGGCGCTGCCTTGACGCCACCGGACCGAGTTCGGCGAACGGGACCCGATTGCAGATCTGGGACTGTACGGACGCGGCGAACCAGCAGTGGACGCTGCCTTCTTGATCAGAGCGCTAATACAACACTTATGTCGTGGCATTGACGGACTCCGGGTTCGGCAGTAGAACCAAACGGACAAAGTCAAACAGCTCCAAACCAAAGCAAACGGAGCCCGGGATGCGACGGCAACGGCAAGGACAGGTTCGGGTTCGGGTCTGGGCGGCGGCGGCGTCCGTGGCGTTGGTCGCCGCCACAGCCCCGATGGCGGCGGGGAGCACGGGCCGGGCGGGCACGGCTGCGGGATCAGGAGCCGGATCGGGAGCGGCAGCCGGAGCGGGAACGCCAGGCCGGGCGAAACCGGCGCTCGGCGGTCCGTGGACGCTGTCGACCACGGATCCCACGACGAACTACGCACCGACCTTCATCGGCAACGGCTATCTCGCCGCGCGGGTGCCCGCCGAGGGCACGGGGTTCAGCATGAACCCCATCCCCACCGAGAGCGAACTGGCCGGGTTCTACTCCAATCCGCCCGCCGAGACTTCGTGGTCTGAGATCCGCGGCAGCCTGCCCACCTGGACCACCCTCGGGCTGACCGACGGCGGCGACAGCTTCGGGAACCTGCCGACGTGCGGCTTCGACGAGCTCTGCGAAGCCGCCGCCGGCCGGCTTTCCGGCGGTGCCACACCCGCGCATGATCACAATGACTCCGTCGGCGGGCTGTTCGTGGCGGGCCTGGGCTACGGGTCGCCCGAGGTCGGATCGACGGTCACGGTGCCGGTCGCGGGCACGCAGGCGGGTCCGGCCACGGTCGCCGTCCGGTACGCCAACGGCAACTCCGGCAATGAGACCGTCTCGTTCAGCGTCGACGGCGCCGCGCCGCAGCAGGTGTCGCTGCCGTCGACCGGCAGCTGGGACTCCTGGAACACGCTGACTCTTCCGACCACGCTCAACGGCGGCACCGACAGCGTCTCGGTCTCGGTCGGCGCAAACGATTCCGGCCAGGTCAACCTGGACACCGTCGCGGTCTACCCGGCCGGTGCCACGGCCCCGACCACGGTCTCCCAGGCGCAGGCCGGCACCGAGTCCGGCTACAAGCAGACGCTCGACATGAGTACCGGGACGCTCACGACGTCGTTCACCTGGACCGCGCCTTCGGGGCGGACGACCGACTTCGCCTACACGGTGAACTCCGATCAGTGCGACGCGCATGTCGGCATGGTGACGATGGCCTTCACGCCGCACTGGTCCGGATCGGCGACCGTCGTCGACGCGCTGGACGGGCGCGGGGTCGTCAACTCCGGGACGTCCGCGGCGACGGTCGACGGGGCCGACGGGACCCTGACCGAGACCGACGTCGCCGACGGGACCGGGGTGACCGCGGCTGTGGCGTCGGTGCTGCGGACCGGCGGGTCTTCGTCGCCGACCGCCACGAGCCCCACCGCCGGCGCGCCGGCTTCGCAGAGCGCGACGATGGCTGTGGCGTCCGGGACGACGTACACCGCGACCAAGTTCGTCGGGGTCGCGGCGACGAACGACGGCGGTCCGGACGCTCCGGCCGTCGATCCGCAGCCGATCGCGCTCAGCCAGGCCACGGCGGCGGCGAACGCCGGGGCGAAGGCAGTGACGACGCGCAACGACCAGGCTTGGTCGCGGTTGTGGAACGCGGACATCGCTGTGCCGGGCGACGACGCGCTCACCGGCGAGGTGCGGGCCAGCATGTTCTATCTGCTGGAGAGCTCGCGGGCCGATGTGCCGTGGAGCATGCCGCCCGGCGGGTTGTCGTCCGACGGCTACAACGGCCACGTGTTCTGGGACATGGACACCTGGATGAACCCGGCCTTGCTGGCGCAGCATCCTGATATCTCCGAGGCCGCCGACGGCTATCGACAGGCGTTGCTGGGCCAGGCCGATCAGAACAGCTCCACCTGCGCGCCGTCGGGGCAGTCGGTGAGTGGGGCGCGGTATCCGTGGGAGAGCGCGCTCACGGGTAAGGACACGTATACGGGTACCGGTGCGTATTGCGATGAGCTGCACATCAGCTCCGATGTCGCGCTCGCCCAATGGCAGTACTACTTGGCCAGCGGGGACACGGCTTGGCTGAGCGGCAAGGCGTGGCCGGTGTTGCGGGACATCGCGACGTTCTGGGCTTCGCGGGCCGTGCCGGACCCGAATGCGGCCGGGAGCTACCAGATTCTCGACGTCATGCCGCCGGACGAGTACCACGACGGGGTCAACGACAGCGCCTACACCGATGTCGCGGCGCAGACCGTGTTGCGGATCGCGGCGCAGGCGGCGCAGATCACGGGGAACTCGGCGGATCCGGCGTGGACGACGGTGGCTGACGGGTTGGAGGTCCCGTTCGACTCCGCCGACAACCGGTATCTGGAGTACGACGGGTATCCGACGGGACAGGGCATCAAGCAGGCGGACGTCACGATGTTGCAGTACCCATGGGCTCAGCCGATGACGTCCCAGGTCGCGCAGAACGACCTCGACTACTACACCTCGGTCACCGACATCAACGGGCCGTCGATGACGGACTCGGTCGCGTCCATCGACGCCTCCGCGCTGGGTGGGAGCCGGTGCGACTCGTACACGTATCTCAAGCGCAGCGTCGATCCGTTCATGGGTGCGCCGTTCGATCAGTTCCATGAGACGCGCGGCGGCGGGGCGTTCACGTTCGACACCGCTGCCGGTGGCTTCCTGCAGGAGTTCGAGTACGGATTCACCGGGTTGCGGTGGAACGCCGACGCGGTGCAGCTCGACCCGTCGCTGCCGCCGCAGCTGCCGGGGTTGGACCTGACCGGGTTGCAGTGGCACGGAACCACGTACTCGCTGTCGATCCGGCCCGGCGGCACGACCATCACCGTCACGGCCGGGCCCGCGCTTCCGGTCAGCGTCGCCGGCGGTGCCACACAGACGGTGAGCCCCGGGTCGCCGGCGACGGTGGCCACGCGGACGCCGAGCGCGTCGTCGAACGCAGCCGCTTGCAAGCCGGTCACCGCCTCCAACCAGGACCCCAGCTACCCCGCCGAGGCCGCGATCGACGGAAGCCCGGCCACCGCTTGGCACGCCACCGCCGCCGGCGCGAACCTGACAGTGGATCTGGGTACGAGCACTGCGATGAACCAGGTGCAGGTGCAGTCGGACGGGGCCACGACCGCCTACAGCATCGAGGGCTCCAACGACGGGTCCGCGTGGACCACGTTGGCGGTGCAGGCGGCGATCCCGGATTCGGACAGCACGGCCGCCTTCCCGACCGGCTCTTGGCGCTACCTCCGGTACCAGGCCGATCCATCCGCCACCGCGCAGGTCAGCGAGCTGGTGATCGGTCCTCCCGGGCAGCAGATCCGTCTCGCCTCGGCGGGGTGGTGCACCGACGATCGAGGCGGGGCCGGCCAGTCGCAGGACCCGATCCAGGCCTACGCATGCAACGGCACCGGGGCGCAGACGTGGACCGCACTCCCCGACGGGACGATACGGGCGACGGGCCGCTGCCTGGACGTGCAAGGCGGGCAGACCGGCGACGGGACGCTGGTGCAGCTGTATGACTGCGACAACACCGGCGCGCAGAGCTGGAAGGCGCAGAGCAACGGCGAGCTACTGAACCCCCAATCCGGCCGCTGCCTGACAAACCCGGCCAACGGCGGTTCCGGCACGCAGCTCGACATCGAGGACTGCAACGGCGGCGCCGACCAGACCTGGACGCTCCGCGCCTCAGTGGGCCCCGCGACCGGCCTCAACGGACTCTGCCTGGACGACCGCTTCTCCAACTCCGCCGACGACAACCCGGTGCAGGCCTACACCTGCAACACCAGCTTCGCGCAGCAGTGGAACCTGAGCAGCAAGACCCTCCAGGCCTTCGGCAAGTGCCTGGACATCACCCTCGGCGGCACCGCGAGCGGCACGCCGGTGGATCTGTATCGCTGCAACCAGACCGGCGCGCAGTTGTGGGAGCCGCAACCCAACGGGGAACTGCTGAACCCGCAGTCCGGGCGGTGCCTGACCGATCCGGGGAGCGGTGGTTCTGGGACGCAGTTGGATGTTGAGGATTGCTCGGGTGCGGCTGATCAGGTGTGGGGTCTGCCTTAGTCGGGGGCTGGGGCTGGCTGGCTTAGCCGACGTTGGCCGGGTTGGCCGGGTTGGCCGGGTTGGCCGGGTTGGCCGGGTTGGCCGAAAACGCTAGCCGCTGTAGCCGAGTCCTGCGGGCTGTTTGGGGGTCGGATCTTGGGGGGCTGCGGTTTGCGGACCGGGTTGCGGTTGGCGTGTGCGTTTTAGAAGCTTTTTACGGCCTTCGGTCATAGTTGAGCCGGTTCGGGGTTCGGAGCGGCGGGTGGGTTTGTCGGCTGCCGGTTTACGCGTTCACGACCCCGCCCCACCTCAGGCCTCTTCAACTCCCGCAAGTCGGAACAAGAGCAAGAGCCAGATCAAGATCAACAGCAAGGTCAACGACACAGGTCAAGGGCAAGATCAACAACAAGATCAAAAACTGTGATGCAGAGCCCGGCGCCTCCGGCGGGGGCTCTCGGCTCCCTCGGGGAACTGGCGCGGTTCCATAGGGTGGTCCGGTCAGGGCCCTGCGCTGGCGGTTTGTGAGGTGGCTACGGTCCGTTCCCCTCGCTCGCGTCGTCAGCCCCAAGGGGTACAGCGCCGAACCCCGGGAGTAAAGTCCGCGCCCTTGCGGTCAGGCGGGCAGGCGGCGGCCGCGTACAGCGCGAACTTGACTCCCGAGAACCGGCACTGTAGGCAAAGCCCTGCCGACGCGACCGAGGGGAACGAACCGAAAACCGACCGGAAGAAAAGCAATCGCAGGGCCCATAGACGCAGGCTGGTTAGTGCAGCTGCCGGTGAGGGCGTAGCGACGGGCCAGTGGTCAGTCGGTCGAGAACATGCCCGGGTGCGGTCGGGACCAGCTATACCCGCAGCGGGCTTCGAAGACCGGGCCGATCCGGCACCCGCCAACCCAGACCGCGCGCCCTCGGGACTGCCGCGCCGCCAGCACCTATACCGGCAGCCGGACTCGCCGGGCCGCCGGTACCGCACCACCAGCTTTGTACTTTTCCGGCCGGTTTTCGGTTCGTTCCCCTCGGTCGCGTCGGCAGGGCTTTGCCTACAGTGCCGGTGGCCGGGAGTCAAGTTCGCGCTCTGACAAACCGCCGCCTCCACGCCCGACGTGACGGCGCGGACTTTACTCCCGGACACCGGTGCTGTACCCCTTGGGGCTGACGACGCGACCGTGGGGAACGGACCGCACCACCTCACAAACCGCCAGCGCAGGGCCCTGACCCGACCACCCTATGGAATTGCGCCAGTTCCCCGAGGGAGCCAAGAGCCCCCGCCGGAGGCGCCGGGCCTTCATCACAGCTCTTGATCTTGATCTTACTTGGACTCTTGCCGTTGATCTTGCTTGGGCTCTTGATCTTGATCTAGACCCTGATTCAGACCTGCTGGAGATGAAGAGGCCTGAGGTGCGGCGGGGTCGTGAACACGGGAACCGGCAGCCGACAAACCCACCCACCGCCCCGAACCCCGAACCGGCACAACCATAACCGAAGGCCGTAAAAAGCTTTGAAACCCACACGCCAACCGCAGCCAGCCCGCAAGCTCCCGCCCCCGCTCAAAAGACCCAAACCCTCAATCACCCCTACCGCACGCAGCACCTAAAACAACGTCGGCATGTCGTAAAGCAGCGGCCGACGCCGCTCCGCCGTCCGCACCCCAACCATCCCGCCCGGGTCAGCGATCGCCGTATGCCGCCCAGCAAGCAGCCGTGTGTCCAGCAGCACCTGCGCACCGCCCTCGGCCGTCACGAACACGTGCTTGCCGATCACCGAGCGCACCTCGCCGCTCAGGCTTCCGCTGGCGTCCAGCGCCTCGACCTCGTGATATGTCGCCGGGGCGCCGTCGCCGAGTCCGAAGAAGTCCGTGTTGTCGACCAGCGGGCCGTCGGGGATGGCGTCAAGGGTGTGGTCGGCGAGTATCCGCAGAGCCTTGATGCGCGCCTGCGTCAGGGCGGAGCGGAGGCCGTCGCTCTCCGGTAGGCCCCACCAGGCCTCGACCTTCGCTCGGGACCGGTAGCGCTCCTTGGCCAGTCCTGAGGCCGACACCGTGAGTTCGGCGCGGCGGGCGGTTGGGAGAGTGCCGGTCGCGATCACCGTGTAGCCGATGGCGCCTTGTTCCAGCAGCCGGGCCACGCCACGGTGCACGCCGGTGATGCCCACCTTCAGCATTCCCGGCGCGAACCAGGCCAGGTAGAGCTGGTAGGCGCGGCCGTCGTCGGTGATCCGGTCGCGGGCGACGGCCAGGCCGTGGTCCCGGTTCTGGCACGCCGGGCACTGCGCTAGGGTCGCCGCGCCGCCGATCTCAGCGTCCTCGGCGCACGCGGTGCGGCCGGTGCCGGGCGCGGTCCAGCCGACGCAGCGGCGCCGGCCGGACCAGGACAGCGCGAGGCGCGTGCCCGGGGCCAGGGCTTTGAGACGCAGGTCGGCGCCCTCGACGGTGGTGAGCGCGGGTCTGTCCTCGAACCAGCTCAAGCCGGTGCACAAGCGGTCGGGCGCGGGGCTCGGCGCGGGGACTGAGACAGGGTTCGAAGTCGGTTCCACGCCTACCATTCTGAGTGCGGCGGGCCGTGTCGTCGCCACCTGATCCGCCGCGCCGCTGCCGACGCCGTCACACACCTCGCCATGGTTGGGAACTCTAGGGCAAGGCTCCGACAACCCCGGCCGGCTACTCCCCCGCGTCAGCTCCGGCTGATTCGGCCTCGGCCGCCTCGGCGCCGTCCGACTCACCGCGCGGCACCCGCAGTCCCTCCAACAGCACCTCAGCCATCAGCGTCGGGTTCCCGCCGGCCACGATGGCCTGGCCCATCCCGCACATCAGGGCGTCGAAGTCCTCCAGCCCCAGGTCGTCCCGGACGACGCCGGCCTCCTGCGCCCGCTTCACCATCGCCAGCTTCCGCACGTGCAGGTCCTGCCGGTAGTACACGCACTCGTCGAGCTGGTTGTCGGCCAGCACCTGCACCTGGAACGACTCGCGCAGCCCGAGGTCCTGGCCCATCATCGTCGCCATGTCGCGGATGAAGCGGCGCAGGGCGCCGGCCGGGTCGCAGTCCTGGATGGTCTGCTCGGCCTGGGTGATGGTGGTCTCCACCCGGACCTGGACCAGCTCGACGGTCAGCGCCTCCTTGGTCGGGAAGTGCCGGTAGACGGTGCCCACGCCCAGGCCGGCACGCTGCGCGACCTCGTCCATCTGCAATGCCATGCCGTCGCAGCGGAAGAGGTCGTCGGCCGCGGCGACGATCGCCTCTCGGTTGCGCCGGGCATCGGCGCGCAGGGGACGGCTCGTGGGCGGCGTCTGGGACAGGACCATGGTTGAACGTTACACCGCTTCGGAGGTAACCGGAAGCTGAACTCCGGTTCCACTTGACAACCGGAGGGAAGGTTCCGCTACTGTCTCAACCGTTAACCGGAACCGTAATTCACCTTCCGCTTTTAGGGGATGTCTCCATGTCAGCTGCTGCACCCACCGCAGCCGCGGCCCCACCCGGCAGCCGCACCGTCAACCGCGGAGCGGCGCTGGCGCTGCTCGCGGTGACCCAGTTCGTCCTGGTCCTGGACGCCGGCATCGTCGGCGTCGCGCTGCCGAGCCTGGTCAAGGGCCTGGGCTTCGCACAGGCCGACCTGTCCTGGGTCACCAACGCCTACACCCTGATGTTCGGCGGCTTCCTGCTCCTGGGCGGGCGCCTGGCCGACTACCTGGGCCGCCGCCGGATGTTCATGGGCGGCCTGATCCTGTTCGCCGTGGCCTCGCTGGCCGGCTCGCTGTCCCCGGACCCGGGCTTCCTGATCGGCGCCCGCGCGGTCCAGGGCTTCGCCGCCGCGGTGGTCTCCCCCGCCGCGCTGTCCCTGCTGCTGATCTCCTTCCCGGACAACACCACCGAGGAGAAGGCCGAGCGCAACAAGGCGCTGGGCGTCTGGGGCGCGGTGGCCGGGGCCGGCGGCGCCGTCGGCCTGATCCTGGGCGGCATGCTGACCGACTGGTTCGGCTGGCAGGCCTGCTTCTGGGTCAACGTCCCGATCGGCGTGGCCGCCGCGCTGCTCGCGCCGCGCATCCTGCCGGTGGGCGCGCCCTCCGGCGAGCGCTCCGGGTTCGACCTGGGCGGCGCCTTCACCGTCACCGCCGGTCTGGCCGGGATCGTGTTCGTGCTGGTCAACGCGCAGAAGGTGGGCTGGACCGCACCGGAGACGCTGGGCCTGGGCGCGGTGAGCGTGCTGCTGCTGGTGGCCTTCGTGGTGATCGAGTCCCGGACCAAGCAGCCGCTGGTGCCGCTGTCGATCTTCCGGCGGCCGGTGCTGCGCGGCGCCAACGTGGCCTCGATGCTCCAGGTCATGGGCCTGATGCCGGCGTTCTTCTTCATGACCCTGTACACCCAGCAGGTCCTGGGCTACTCGCCGCTGAAGTCGGGCCTGTCGCTGGTGCCGATCGCGGTGGCGATCATGGTGGCCGCCACCGCCGCCGGACAGCTGGTGGCCAAGGTCGGCATCAAGGCCACGACCGTGGTCGGCATGGTCCTGATGGCCGCCGGCCTGCTGTGGGTCAGCGGGATGCCGGCGAACGGGAGCTACGTCACCGACCTGCTCCTGCCGCAGATCGTGATCGGGCTGGGCGGCGGCATGGCCTGGGTCGCGCTGACCGTGGCCGGCACCGCCGGCGCCTCGGAGCAGGAGTCCGGTCTGGCCTCGGGCCTGCTGAACACCGCCCAGCAGATCGGCGGCGCGCTGGGGCTGGCGGTCCTGGCCGCGGTGGCCTCGGCCCGCACCTCGCACCTGCTCGGCACCGGCGACGGCCCGGCCCGGGCGCTGTCCGGCGGCTTCGGGACCGCGCTGCTGGTCGGCGCGGGGCTGGGCCTGCTGGCCGCGATCGCGACCATGTTCCTGCTGCCCGGCAAGAACGCGATGCCGGCCATCGACGAGCACGCGATCGAGCTCGCCGAGGAGACCGACCACATCGCGATCCTGCCGGTGCACGAGACGGTGTCGGCGAAGTAGCACGGCGACGGCGAAGTAGTACGGCGACGGCAAAGTAGTACGGCAGCGGCGAAGTAGCGCCGCCCGGACGGCCCGCGGGGCCCGGTGTCAGGGACGACCTGGCACCGGGCCTCGCGGGCCGTCTGCTGTTCGCCGTTCGCCGTTCGCCGACAGGCAGTAGTGGGTGGGCGCGGGTACGGTCGCATCATGTTCGCAAAAACCAAGGCCTTCAGCGGCTTTTCCGTGGACAGCGTCCCGGCCGCGAAGCAGTTCTACGGCGAGGTCCTGGGCGTCCCCGTCACCGAGGCCAACGGCATGCTGCAACTGCATGTCGGCGGCGACACCGAGATCCTGGTCTACCCCAAGGGCGCGGATCACACCCCGGCCACCTTCACCATCTTGAACTTCCCGGTCGACGACATCGAGGCCGCGGTCGCCAGCCTGAAGGAGCGCGGCATCGTCTTCGAGCAGCTGCCCGGGGTCGGCGCGGACGGGATCAACCGGGCCGGCGGCCCGCTGATCGCGTGGTTCAAGGACCCGGCGGGGAACTGGCTGTCGGTGCTCCAGGTCTGACCCCGGTAGCCGCGCCACCCCGGGGCGCCCTGGTACCCCGGCGCCCCCAACACCGTGACGGCGCGCGGACCGCCCCCCGAGGCCGTCCGCGCGCCGTCACCGTCCCTCAATGATCGACTACTTGCCGCCCGGAATCGCGAACCACCCCGCCACGGACGCGGCGAACATCATGTCGCCGCCGACCTTCAGCTTGCCCTTCAAGAACAGCTCGACGCCGCCGGCCCCGCCGGTGACCAGGCGCAGGAACGGCACCCCGTCGGCGGTGATGGTGGCCCGCGGGTGCTCGGTGAGCTCCTTGGACGTCGTGCACACCCCGTCCTTGATGGACGCCTGGTAGGTGTCCTTGCCGCCGTCCGGGCCGCCGGTGATCACGAAATGCACCGCGACGGTCTGGCCCTTGGCCTTGTCGGCCCGGAAGTGGTCGCCCATGCGGCGGAAGATCTCATCGAGCACCTGGCCGCGCAGCGCGCCGTCGGCCAGCACCGCGCGCAGCTCGGCGTCGGAGAGCTGGCCGACCATCCCGGCCAGCTGGTTCGGGTCGGAACCGGCCAGTTCGACGGGCAGTCCTGCGGTCCCGGAAGTCTCAGTCATCGCGGGTGGGTTCCCCTCTGGATCGTTACATCATTCTACGGTACGTTCAGTTGCGTCACAGTCTGATCCGGCAGCGCGGCGTCCGCAAGGGGGCAACGGCAATGAGCTTCAACCTGGAGGCGCTCGGCGTCTGGACCGAGCCGAAACGGTTCACCGTCGAGCGCGAGCGGATCGCCGCCTACGCCGCGGCGACCAACGACCCGATCGCCGAGCACCGCTCGGGCGAGCTGGCCCCGCCGGTCTTCGCGGTGGTCCCGGCCTTCGAGCCCGGTGCGGAGGCGGTGCTGGCGGTGGCCCCGCCGGAGCTGCTGATGATGCTGGTGCACGGCGAGCAGGACTTCTTCTACCACCGGCCGATCGTGCCGGGGATGGAGCTGGACACACGCTCGGCCCCGCTGGGCATCCGGCAGACCTCGGCCGGCGTCGTGGTCGCGGTGAAGTCCGAGACCCGCACCCCCGACGGCGAGCTGGTCAACGAGCAGTGGATGTCCACCTTCTTCCGCGGCGCGCAGGGCGAGACCACCACCGGCGAGCAGGCCCCGGGGCACGCGCTGCCGCAGGACCTGCGTGGCACCGAGCCGGTCGGCGAGGCGAAGCAGCACGTGGACTCCGACCAGACCGCCCGCTACGCCGAGCCCTCCGGCGACCACAACCCGATCCACCTGGACCCGGACTTCGCCAAGGCCGTGGGACTGCCGGGGATCATCAACCACGGCCTGTGCACGATGGCGTTCGCCTCACACGCCGTCCTCGGCCTGGCCGAAGCCGACCCTCGCAACCTGGAGCGGCTGGCCGTACGCTTCGCCCGGCCGGTGCTGCCCGGTCAGGACATCAGTACCCGGACATGGGGCGCCGGGGACGAGGGCGGGTCGTTCGTGTTCGAGACGTCGTCGGACACCGACGTGGTCGTGATCAAGGACGGCCTGGCGACGTTCCGCTCGGCCTGAGCAGCAGGATCTGACCCGCGCGGCCCGAGCAGCCCGGCCTGGGCAGCGCGGCCGAATCAGCACGGCCTAATCAGCACAGAGCACGCAGTTTTCCCACAAGAACAACAACCAGCCAAGGAGCGTAAATGGGAGTCCTGGACGGCAAGGTCGCGATCGTCACCGGATCGGCGCGCGGCATCGGGCGGGCCACCGCCGACCTGCTGGCCTCGCAGGGTGCCAGCGTCCTGATCAACGACCTGGACGCCGACGTCGCCGCCGAGACCGCGGCCGAGATCGCCAAGGCCCACGGCACCGACACCGCGGTCTTCGCCGGCGACCTCACCGCCGAGGGCGTCCCGGAAGCCCTGATCGCCAAGGCCGCCGACAGCTTCGGCAAGATCGACATCCTGGTCAACAACGCCGGCTACACCCTGGACAAGCCGATCCACACGATGACCGACGACTGGTTCCAGCGCATGCTGGACATCCACACCGTCGTCCCCTTCCGCACCATCCGCGCCGCCGCCCCCTACTTCCGCGACCCGGCGAAGAAGGAACGCGAGCAGGGCGTCGAGGTCTTCCGCAAGATCGTCAACATCTCCTCCGTCTCCGGCACCATGGGCAACGCCGGCCAGGCGAACTACTCCGCGGCGAAGTCGGCGGTAGTCGGCCTGACCAAGACCCTGGCCAAGGAATGGGGCCAGTTCAAGGTCAACGTCAACGCCGTCGCCTTCGGCCACATCGAAACCCGCCTCACAGCCGCCAAGACCGACGACAACACGATGACCATCGGCGGCGAAACCGTCCACCTGGGCATCCCCGAGGCGATGGTCGGCGCCACCAGCTTCCTGATCCCCCTGGGTCGCCCCGGCACGCCGGAGGAGGCCGCGGGCGGGGTGTTCTACCTGTGCTCGCCTTGGTCGAACTACGTTTCCGGGCAGGTACTGAATGTCACGGGTGGGCAGTGGCTCGGGATGACTTCCTGAGGACCTGAGTCAGCAACACACCGGGGCCGCCTTCGGGCGGCCCTTTGGATTCTGCCGAGATCCCATGGAACCGTGTCCGGCAAGGATGCGTCTCAGGGTAGTGACATATGCTTCGAACGCTCGGGCCGTCTTCGGCGTCGCCGTGCTGGCCGCGCTCACCGCGGCGCTGGCGGCTGGGTGCGCTAGTAAGCCTGCTGATTCCTCCGGCGCTGCCCCGGTCGGCAAGGGCTCCGTGACCACGGCGGGCGCGCCGCCCACGATGCACGGTAGCGCGCCGATTCCGGCCGCGACGGCGCCAGCGCCTAGCTCCGCTGGTTCCACCTGGATCTCGGGGCAGCCGCCTGGGCAGAACACGCTCGATGCCGCGATCCAGATCGTCGAGCCGATGCTGAAGCACGACTTCGCGAGCTCCTATGCCGGGCTCGAACTTCAGCAGCCGGCCGGGCCCGCGGACAAGACGCCGTATGCCCTGGTGATCTACCGGATTCCGGGCTCCGGGCTCGACGCCGCGGTCCGGCACGCGCTGCCGACGACGAACGTCGTGTTCAAGGACAGCGAGTACAACGCCGTCGATGCTCAGCAGGTGTGCGACAAGATCAGTGCGGACACCGCTTATTGGCAGTCCAAAGGGCTACGCATCAACGAGTACGGGCCCTGGCTCGATGGCCGGGCCGAGGTCGGCGTCGACGACCCGGGCAAGTGGGCGGCCGCGATCGCTGCGCGCTACGGCGCGGACCGGGTTGTGGTGAACAAAGTGGGGCCCATTGTTGCCGACTGACCCCCCATTCGCCGGCCGGCTGCGGACGCGAACACGTCGTGCCAGCGTATTGTCGGCAAGATAGTCGCCCACCGTTACCCGGCCCGTCGCGTCTGCGAAGCCGCTCGTTACGTGGGCCGAGATCACATCATCCGCATGAACAGTCCGCAGAGCAGTCCGTCCAGCACGTCCGCCCCCTCGGTCCCTGACATCCGCCGGACGCGCCGCCGCGTGGCGCTCTCCTCCGCGGCCGTCCTCGCGCTGGCGGTGCCGCTCGGAGTGTGCGGGACCTCGGCTCAGGCACAGGCTCAAACGGACGCCGGTGCCATTCGTCTCCTGGCTGACAGCTCCGCCTCCGGCCCCGGCCCTGCCTCCGGCTCCGCCTTCCTCGCGGGACTCGGGCTGGAGCAGTGGAACACGCAGAACGTCGCGCCCGGCGTGCGGGTCAGCACCGTGACGCTCCAGAACCAGGGTTCCGCCCCCTTCTGGACCGTCACCCTCGAACAGCCCGTCACCAGCAAGGTCACCCTCGGTCCGGCCCGGGCCGAGGTCGAGTCCGAGTCCTGGGCCCGGACGACCGCCGCGCAGCTCGCCGCCCACGGCTTCGCGGCGCGGGTGGAGGCGGTGCGGTGGCCCGGCTACTCGGACACGCCGCGCGGGCTGATGGGATACCGGGTGCGGGTCGGTGAGTTCCCGAGCAGCGGTGCCGCCGGCACCGAGCTGTCGGCGATCACCGCGGCCGGGTTCGCCGCCGTCACCGAGTGGACCGGCTACGACGCGCAGACTCCGGCGGACCGGGAGAACATCCACGTCGCGGTCATCGCCCGCGGGGCCTTCCGCGGCACCGTCGAGGCCACCCACGACGGGAACGTCGCCCAGCGCGCGACCACCTCCTCGGTGGCCGCCCAGCTCGGGTCGCTGGTCGGGGTCAACGGCGGGTTCTTCGTCACCTCGAACGCCGACGGGGTCCAGGGAACCCAGTCCGGGCTCGGCGCCTACGACGGACAGGTCCAGTCGCTCTCCTCCGGCGACCGGGCGGCGCTGGTCGTCAAGAACAATGGCAAGGGCGGCTACCAGATCGCCAACCTGACCAGCACCGCCACAGTCCGCTCCGGCGCCGCGACCTTCGCGGTCGAAGGCGTGAACCGGGTGCCCGGCACCGTCCGCGACTGCGGCCGTCCCGACGCCACCCCCACGACGCACCCCGAGCAGGACGTCGACTGCTACGAGACCAATGACCTGGTGCAGTTCACGCCCGAGTTCGCCGCGCCGCTGCCGACCGGCACCGGCACCCAGGCGGTCCTGGACGCCGCCGGCAAGGTGCTCTCGGTCGGCGCCCGCGGCGGCGCGGTCCCGGCCGGCGGCACCGTGCTCCAGGGCATCGGCACCGCCGCCGCCTGGCTGGACGCCCACGCGGTCGTCGGGCACCGGCTCACGGTCGACCAGCGGATCGTCGACAGTGCCACGGGCCGCACCGTGCATCTGGGCCCGAACGACAGCATCGTGAGCGCGGCCCCGCGCCTGCTCCGCGACGGCCGGATCGACATCGACGCCGCCGACGAGGGCGTCGTCGACCCGCGGGACCTGTCGTTCAACTACCAGTGGGCCAACGCCCGCCAGCCGCGGACGATCGCCGGTGTCGACGCCAGGGGCGATCTGATCCTGGTCACCGTCGACGGCCGCCTGACCGCCGGCAGCGAGGGCTTCACGCTCTATGAGGAAGCCGAGTTCATGCGCTCGCTCGGCGCCGTCCAGGCCCTCAACCTCGACGGCGGCGGCTCCACGGCCATGGCGGTCGACGGCCGGCTGGTGAACAACACCTCGGACGCCACCGGCGAGCGGCCCGTCGGCGACACGATCCAGGTGCTGCCATAGCCGCCGATCCAGGTGCTGCCATAGCCGCCGATCCAGGTGCCGCCGTAGCGATCACAACCCCGGTACAAACACCGGCCATGGCTGTCGGCGACTTCAGATAGGTTCCTGCCCAGCTGGTCAACAGACCCTGGGGAGGAACCAACATGGGGTGGATCTCCACCGCCGACCCGTCGTACGAGGTGGCCCTCGACGGCGGCAAGGTCGTGGCGCGGAACAGTGCGGGCAAGCTGCTTCGTTCGATACCCGCCAAGCTCAAGGACGACGCCGCCGTCGTCCAGCTGCGACAGCTCACCGAGTGGCTGGCGCAGCACGAGCGGGGCTGCCGGACCGAGATCGAGAAGTGGATGCTCCGGTCGTTGCCGGTGCCGGCCGCGCTGCTGGCCCGGGTGTGGCCGGACGAGGCGTGGCGGGCGGTGCTGACCGACCTGGTCGTCGCCGAGGTCGACGACGCCGGGCACTGGGACACCGCCGAAGTCGGTTTCCTGCGGGCCGCCGACGAGCGCGGGATCGGGGTCGTCACGCTGGACGGCGACACCCGCCGGCTGGCCGCCGAGCGCGTGGCGGTGCCGCATCCGGTGCTGCTGCCCGATCTCAGCGAGTTGCGCGAGTTCGCCGCCGAGTTGGACGTGACGCAGTCCTTCGACCAGCTGTTCCGGGAGACGTGGGAGCGGCCCGCCGAACTGCGGCCCGACGCCCGCGCGTATGACGCCTACGAGGGCGGACGCTACGAGCAGGTCCGGCATCTGACGGGGCGTGCCACGTCGCTGGGTTACCAGGTGCGCGGCGGCGAGGCCGTCTGCCGGGTCCTGGAGGACGGTCGGACCGTCGAGGCCCGGGTCTGGTGCGGCGAGGCGTATTACGAGGGCGAGACCGAGACCGGTTCGCTCAGTTTCACCGCGGACGGGACCTCCCTGCGGCTGCTTGATGTGGGGCCGATCGCCTGGTCCGAGGGCGTGCGGATGGCGGCGGCGCTCTACGCGGGCCGGGTCGTGAAGGACGCGGAGGAGACGAAGTGAGCACAGAGAGCACAGAGATGTCGAGCACTGCGACAACTGCGACCTCCACCGCCGCCACCGCCGAAGCGCTGCTGGACGCCGGCGCGGTGATCCCCTGGACCGGCAAGGAAGGCGACCAGCCCGGCGAGCGCGAAGACGTGCTCCAGACCCGCGCCTATCGCCACCCGGCGCTCCCCGACCGCACCGTCGTGCGCCTGGTGCCGCGCTCACTCGGCGAGGCCGAGGACCTGACGATGGAGTTCCTCGGCTTCGACCGGCCCGCCCCCGAGGCGGACGGCGTCGCTGAGGTCGGCGTGGTCCTGCGCAAGTCGCTCGGCTTCCCGGCCTGGGCGCTGGTGCACGACCCGGCGAACGGCCACCACGCGCTGGCCCTGGTCAAGGAGATCGAGAGCCTGGGCCGGCTGGCGCGCAACAAGCCCGGCTCGGCCAAGGACGGCTTCGACGCCCTCGGCAAGCGCCTGGCCGCCGCCGTGCCGCACTTCCTGCCCTCCTACTACGAGCAGGTCGGCCGGATGTTCCTGGCGGCCGAGAACAAGACCTATGCCGCGACCATGTTCACCAAGGCCCGCGACGCCGAGCGGGCCCACGGCCTGGCGGTCGACGAGGACGTGCTGGCCGAGTCGTTCCTGGAGTTCGCGCTCAACGGCGCGCTGCCGGCGAAGGCCGTCAGCGAGTACGCCCGGGCCCTGTCCGCCCGCACCGCCGCGCCGGAGGCGTTCCGGCGCTTCCGGCTGCTGGTCACCGAGCGGACCAGCGGCGGCCTGCCGCCGTACTCGGGGCTGGCCGCCGACATGAAGCGGCTGGCCAAGGCCGCCGGGCTGGACGTCGCCGCCGAGGAGCTGAGCCTGCTGCGCGACCTGCTGGACCAGCCGGCGCTGGCCCAGGCGGCGAAGCCGTTCTGGGTCTCCTACGCGCCCGCGCTGACCCGGCTGGCCCAGGCCGACCCGGCCGTGCGCGGGAAGCTGCTCGCGATGAACCCGGCCTTCCCCGGCGCTCCGAACACCGAGGCCGACACCTTCTGGCTGCGACTGCTCACCGACTGCGGGGCGATCGACTCGCTGATCGCGCCGAGCGAATCAGGACCCACCAAGGCAGGGCCGGCCGAATCAGCACCCGCCGAAGCAACGCTCACCGAAGCAGCACCCACCAAATCAGCACTGAGCAACTCAGTGCCCGCCGAAGCCCAGCCGGCCGACGGCGCCGCCGGCTGGCTCGGCCGCTTCGTCAAGAACCGCTCGCGCGGCTGGCGCTGGTACCGGGCCTCGACCCGGCTGCCCGAACTGCTCGACCTGGTGACCCGGATGGCTCCGCGGCTGCGCGCCGAGGGCCGGCCGCTGGCGGTCGTCGACCAGCGCCGCATCGACGTCGACCTGATCGATCTGTGCCTGGAGCTGGGCCTGCCGGTCACCGGCACCGGCACCGGCACCGGCAACCAGCCCTCCTGGCACTTCGACATCGGCGACTGGCTCGACGCCGCCGACACCCCCGACCAGCGCGACCTGTCCGCGTTCGCCGCCGACCCGGTCTTCGGCGCGGCCCTGGACCGGTCCATGGACCGGTTCGCCGCCGGCTCCTCGCCCACCGACGCCGCCGGAACCGGCCCCATCGCCGGCCGGTTCGCCGAGCTCCAGGCGGTGCCGGGCCTGCTGGTCGGAGTCCGGCGCTGGCTGGACCGGCGCGCCACGGAAGTCGGCGAAGAGGGCCTGCCCCCGTTGCACGACGCGCTGCACCAGATCCGCCGCGCACTCTCGGCCCGAGTCGCGGCGGTCAACCCCGAAGCGCTCCAGCGGGTCGCGGCCTTCGACGTCGCCCCACTGCTCGCCGAAGCTCTGCGCTTCGGGATCCTCGACGAGTACTCGTGGCCCGCGCTGGACGCGGCCTGCGTCAAGCTGACCGGCGACGGCTCCGGGCTCCCCTCGGCCCGTGGCGAAGCCTTCGAGATCTTCACACAGTGGCCGTACCTGGTGGTGAAGAAGGACACGCAGATCGCTGTCGTCGACGGCACCGGGACGGTCCTGGAACACACGGCGTCGATGCCGACCAGCACGCAGCTGTATAACTCCACCCTCCGATTCGCCGACGGCCAGCTGCTCCTGATGTGGTACAGCTACGGCAGCCCCGGCGGCGCCTACTGGTCCGGCAGCCCGCTGCGGAAGCTGGACCGGGCCACGTTCGGGGGCTATATCTACAGCCAGTTCTCCTCGATGGAGATACCCGGCCACGGCCGCTCGGCCGGCGAACGCCCGCTGCGGGCCGGCGACACCGAGCTGCACGAGTCGGCAGACGTCTTCTCGGACGGGACGACCTATTGGCGCCGGGGCCAGGGCGCTCATGACGACTGGCAGGAGTTCGATCCGGCCACCGGCACCGTCGGCCGCACCAGCATGCCGTCCTTCTTCGAGGACGCTCTGCCCTCCGGCCGCACCCTGCTGCGGCGCCTGTGCTGGATCCGCCCCACGGTGCCGGGCACCGAGAACTCTCCGATGGCGACCGCGAACGGCGTGCTCGGGTGGCGCGTCCATCAGGGCTCTGATGGAACGACCGTCGGCGAGGCCGTGGACGGCCGCTCGGTCCGCCTCACCCCGGCCGGCCACAACCAGTACCCCGTCGGCTTGGTCTCGTTCCCCGGCGCCGACGCTCCCAGAGCCCTGACGACGCCCGGACATCAGAGCCAGGCGCAGCTGACGCACCTCACCTTCACGGACACCTCCCGCACCACCACGTCCACCACGTCCACCACGTCCACCGGAGCCCGCCGGATCGCCGACCTCCAGATCGGACAGCGGGCTCCGAAATTCGCCAAGGGGACCTGGTGTGTCCCGCCGCTCAACTACTGGGACTACCTGGTCCCGAGGGACGAGGCCGGGTCCCGGTTCCTGCGGACCGTCGACGCCGAGCGAGCCAGGGCCCTGATGGACGCGGCGAAGCTGGCCCTGCACGACGCCACGAGCGAGAAGTCCACAACCGAGAGGTCCACCACCGAGGAGTCCACCACCAGGACCACCCTGGTCGCCGAGGCGGTCCAGGCCGCACTGCCCGACATCACGCATCCGAACCTGGTCCTGGGCATCGCCGGCTACGTCCTGGAGGCGATCGAGCGCGAGGCCGACATCACGCGGATCAGCGAGACGCTGGACGGCGACGCGCAAGATGAGGCCGGGGCCGAGGCCGTCGATCCGCGCCTGACCCGCCCGCAGTGGAACGACACGCTCCAGGACGTCACCACGGGCCTGGTCATCATCAGTTCCTCCGCCTACGGACAGGCCCCGCCGCCGCCCGGCGTCGCCCTGTCCTGGCTGGTCTCGGCGTTCCACGGCCGGGACATCAGCAAGCAATGGCGGAAGGGCGAGACGGTGCGGCAGGCCGTCGAGCTGCTGGCGGCGCTGCCGGGCCTGGCCTACCGGGCCGCCTCGCCGATGTCCGCCGAGCCGGTCCGCCGGACGCTGACCGAGTTGGTCCAGGCCGTCGCCGCTTCGGGCCTGCTGGAGCACGGCTCGGCGCTCCGGGGTGTCCGGGTGGTGCGGCTGGACGGCGACTTCGAGAAGAAGAGGGCCACCACCGGGAAGGTGTTGCGCACCGCCGACGGCTGCATCGTGTTCTGCGACACGGGCAGCGAATGGGACGGCCTGAAGCACACCACCTTCTGGCGCGGCGTCCAGCTCACCGGCGGCGACACGTTCGAGGCGGTGGCCGACGGCTGGGCGGTCTCCGGGCAGACGCCGGTCCCGCAGTGGCCGAAGGGGCTGCTGGAGCAGCTTGCCGGGCTGCTCGCGACCGGCCCGGTCACCTGGGACCCGGCGGCCGTGGAGCACCTGGCCGCGGCGACCGGCATGACCTCCGCCGAGGCATCGCTGGCCCTGGCCGGGCTCCCCGGCGTCATCACCTACGGAGCGGGGAAGCTGGACACCGAGACGCGCAACCGGCTCGGCCTCAAACCGGCGCAGGTGAAGGCCGCGCTCAACCGCTTCGACCGGTTCGCCACGGCGACCTCCGCCGAACTGCTGGGCGCGCTGGCCGGTCCCGGAGTCACGGGACTGTGGGAGCACGGGCCCGACATCGAGGCCGCCGCGGCCTGGTGGACCGCGAAGTTCGGCAAGCGGGTCGTGATCTCCGAGGAACTGCTCACCGAGGCGCACGCGGCGCTCAAACCGCGGTACACCTGGCAGGCCCAGCTGCCGGTCGCCGACATCCTGCAAGGGGTCGCCGGAATCGAGTCGTGGGAGCTGCTGCAAACCCCCGGCGCGCCCGGCACACCCGGCATGCCCTCCGGACTGGACGCGCTCGCCACCTCCGACATCGTCCGGGCCCTGCTGTGGCTGGCCTACCGGCTGCCCTACGGCGATCCGCTGCGCGGTGCGCTCCCGGGCGCCACTGAGCTGCTGCGGACCCGGTTGCGCGACCCGGCGACCCGGCTGACCGGCGGCTACTTCCAGGGCGCGGCGAAGATCGAGGCCGCGCTCGGGATGAAGGCGGTCCCGGACCCGGAAGCCAAGGACGGGCTCAAGATCGGCCCGTTCCGGGCGTCGAAGGGCCGCGAGGGCTGGCTCAACACCCTGCTGGTGCCCGGGGAACTGAGCGGCCCCGACGATCCGGCGCTGGAACTGGTGCTGGCCGCCGGGTCCGGGGCCGACGCGGTCCCGGTGATCCGGACGCTGCTCGGCGAAGCGCTCGACGCCTTGATGGTGGTTCCCGAGGTTGCGGAGCCCTATCCGGCGCAGGATCCGACCCGGTCGGTGCCGCATCTGGTGACCGAGGCGGCAGCTCACCTGAAGCTGTCGCAGGATGCTGCCACCCTGTATTTGATGGTGCTGGCGCTGCCGGATCCGACCGACCGCAACACCGCCGCCTGGACCGGCTGGAAGCCGGCCCGGCTGAAGGCCGCGCGCGCCGAGCTCGGCGCGTCGCCGCTGGTGGTGACCGGTTCGCGGCCCCGGGCCGGGCGGACTCTGTTCCTGCCCGGCGGCTGGCTGGCGCTCAAGACCCCGGTCCTGCCGGTGGAGGCCTGGAAGTCCCGGTGGCTCGGCATCGACGCCCAGGGACTGCCGGCGCTGAACGTGACCCTGCCCCGGCTGCCGGTCCCGGAGCTGTACGCGGCCGCCTGGCAGCGGGTGCTGGACGGCGACCCGCCGCGGCTCGAAGAGTTGACGACCGGCCGGAGGCGTTGAGGGATATGGGGAACCGGAACACAGCGATGGATGAGAGCGGTATGGACGCTGAGCACGAGTTGGGCGCTGAGCACGGTATGGATGCCGAACACGGTATCGATGCCGAGCACGGCGTCGCCAGGCAGATCGAGCCGGCGGAAGCGGTCCACGCCGCCGAGCTGCGCTTCCTGGCCGCGTACGACACCGGTCCGCGCCCGCCGGGCTGGCGGCTGACGCCGCGCGCCGTCGTGCTGTTCGTCTGCGGCAGCCAGGGCGTGGTGCTGGAGCTGCCCGAGGGCTCGGCGGCGCCGGGCGACGCGTCGAGCGCGGCGGCGGGCTCGGACCCGGTGCGGAAGATGGAGATCTCCGGCAAGTTCGTCGGCGACCGCGACCTGATCGAGCGCTGCGTCGTCACCCTGGCCGGGGAGCGCGGGCTGATGCTGGTCGGCGAGCCGGGCACGGCCAAGTCGATGCTCAGTGAACTGCTCGCGGCGGCGGTCAGCGGGGACAGCACCCGGGTGGTCCAGGGCACCGCCGGGACCACCGAGGACCACCTGCGCTACGGCTGGAACTACGCGCTGTTGCTGGCCAAGGGCCCGACCGGCGAGGCCCTGGTGCCCTCGCCGGTGATGGCGGCGATGCGCGGCGGCGCGGTGGCCCGGATCGAGGAGGTCACGCGCTGCCTGCCGGAGGTCCAGGACGCGCTGGTGTCGATCCTGTCCGACCGGCGGATCGCGGTGCCGGAGCTCTCGGGCTCCTCCGACGGCGCCGTCTACGCCGCGCCGGGCTTCACCGTCATCGCGACCGCGAACCTGCGGGACCGCGGCGTGTCGGAGATGTCGGCGGCCCTGAAGCGCCGGTTCAACTTCGAGACCATCGGCCCGATCGCCGACCCGGACGCCGAGGTCGGGCTGGTCCGCCGGCAGGCGCACAGCGCGCTGGCCAAGGCGGTGACCGGGCAGGCCGCCTTCGGCGTGGACGACGCGGTGCTCGGCGTCTTGGTGACGGCCTTCAGGGACCTGCGATCGGGCCGCTCGGCCGAGGGCTGGGAGATCGAACGGCCCTCGACGGTGATGTCCACCGCCGAGGCGGTCGCGGTGGCGACGTCGCTGGCGCTGGCCGCGGCGTACTTCCCGGGCGACCGGGACGTGCTCTCGCTGGTGCCGGGGCACCTGCTCGGCGTCGTGCGCAAGGACGACCCGGCGGACGCCGACCGGCTGCTCGGGTACTGGGACTCGGCGGTGCGGCGGCGGGCCCAGGACGGCGCCCGGACCTGGCAGCGGATGTGGGAACTGCGCGATGTCCTCAAGGGCTGAGACTGCTTCGGGGACGCAGGTGTCGTCGAGCACTGAGGCTTCCTCTGGGGCGCAGGCGTATTCGAGCACTGAGGCTTCCTCGATCGCCGAGCCGTCCTCGAAGGCTGAGACGCCCGCGGTCTCGGTGACCGCCGAGACCGCGGGCCCCGACGAGGCGGTCGACGCCCTGGCCGGGTCCCGGGATCCGTACCTGATCGGCGTCCGGCACCACTCCCCCGCCATCGCTTCGGCGATCGGCACGATGCTCGACGCGGCGGCCCCGCGGGTGCTGCTCATCGAGCTGCCGACCGAGGCGGCGGCGTGGCTGCCGTGGCTGGCCGACCCGGCGACCCGGGCCCCGGTCGCACTGGCCGGGAAGCAGGACTCCGGCCTGGCGTTCTACCCGTTCGCGGACTTCTCCCCGGAGCTGGCCGCGATCCGGTGGGCGGCGCGCGCCGGCGTCGAGGTCGTGCCGTTCGACCTGCCGCTGGCCGACGAAGGGTGGTCCGCCGTCGGGACCGGCGGCCGGACCGGGACGCCCACCCTGGCCGGGGCGATGAAGGCGGCGGCGAGCGGCCGTCCCGACGACGACCTGTGGGACCGGCTGGTCGAGGCCCGGGCGCCGGGCAACAGCGCCGAGCGGATCCGGCGCGCGGCGCTGGCGATCGGCTGGAGCTTCCGCCACGACGCGGCGCGCGCCGGGGCCATTGAGGTACGGGACCTGCGGCGCGAGCAGTGGATGCGGGACTGCCTGGCCGCGCACGCCGGGCGGCGGGTCGCCGTGGTGGCGGGATCGTTCCACATCCCGGCCCTGACCGGCACCGCGGCGACGACATCCCAGGCCGCTGAGAAGGTGCGCCAGGCCCTGGCGTCCGTCACGACCTCGGCGATGTCCCTGGTCCCCTACGCGTTCCCGCTCCTGGACGAGCGCTCCGGCTACCCCTCGGGCATCCGCGACCCGGCCTGGCAGCAGGCGGTCTTCGAGGCCGGCGGGGACGCCGACGCCGTCGAGGCCGCCCTGGCCGCGAAGACCGTCGCGGTCTGCCGGCACCTGCGCGCCGCCGGGCATCCGGCGGGTCCGGCCGAGGCGGCGCAGGTGGTCCGGCTGGCCGTCGACCTCGCCCGGCTGCGCGGCCTGCCCGCGCCGGCCCGCGGCGAGCTCGTCGAATCGCTGCAATCGGTGCTGGCCCAGGGCGAGACCCTGGGCCGGGGCCGGATGGTCGCCGCCGCGATGTCCGCCGTGCTCGTCGGGCAGGGCCGCGGCCGGGTCGCGCCGTCGGCTCCCCGGTCCGGGCTCCGGCCGGCGGTCGTGGAGTTACTCAAGGAACTCAGGCTGCCCGGGCCGGACGAGACCGCCAAGGACCTGCGCGACCTCCGCCTGGACCCGCTGCGCTCGCCGCTGGACCGGCGCCGCGAGATCACCCTTCGCAGGCTGCTGACCTGCGACGTCGGCTACGCCGAGCCGGCCGACGTCGGCACCCCCGACGGCGCCCCGGCCCTGACCCGGCGCTGGCGGGCGTCGTGGTCGCCGACCGTCGAGGCGAACCTGGACCTGCTGACGATCCACGGGGTGACGCTCGACCAGGCCACCGAGGGCCGGCTGCGTCAGGTGCTGCGCGGCCAGAGCGAGGCCGGGGGCCCGACCCCCGGCGAGACCGTCGCCGGACTCACCGCGGCCGCCGAGTGCGGGCTCCCGGCGCTCACCGGCGAGCGGCTGCGCGCGGTGGCCGGGGAGCTGATCCCGTCCGCGTCGCTGCCGGAACTGCTCGCCGCCGCCGACACTGTCGACGCGATCCAGTCCGGCCACATAGCCGGAATCGACCCGGCGGACCTAGCCAACGCACCCGACCTGCCGGAGCTGTCAGCCGCGCTCGACACCGCCGCGGTCGGCCGGCTGGACGGCATGCGCGGCAGCGACGACGCCGGCGAGGCGCGCACGATCGCCGCGCTGGCGATGCGTGCCTGGCGGGTCGGCGGGGAACTGCGCCTGGACGCGGCCCTGCGCACGCTGGAAACCGAAGGCTCGCCCCTGATCTCCGGCGCCGCGGCCGGTGCCAGGGCCCTGATCGGCACGCTGCCGGGCGAGCGGCTGGGCCAGCGTGCGGCGGGCTGGCTGGACGCCGCGGTCGACGCCGAATCGCGCACGGCGATCCGCCGTCGGCTCGTCGGGCTGCTGACGGCCGCTGAACCGCTGGTCGGCTCGGACCCGGAAATCCTCGGCGCGCTGGCGGACCGGATCGAGTCCCTGCCGGACGAGGACTTCCTGTCCCGGCTTCCCGCACTGCGCGGGGGCTTCGCCGCGGTCTCACCGGCTGCCCGCGACCGGCTGCTGGCGGCCGTCGAGCAGCGGATCGGGCAGGCGGTGCGGGATTGGAGCGCGGCACAAGCCAGCCCGGAAGCGCTGCTCGCCGCTACGCTCGCCGATCGGGCTGGACAGGCGGCGCTCGCGGCTGCGGGGATAGTCATAGCCGATCCCGGACCAGCCCCGGCGGGAGCATCGCAGGCCGCTGATCCGGCGCCGACCACGTCAATCACGTCTGCCATGCCGCCGAGCCCCGCCCCCGCATCAGCCCTCTCCGCACCAACCCGCTGGCGCCTGCTCCTGGGTCGCGACCGGCAAGCCCTGCCGCCCTCCTGCCTCCGCTACGCCACCGCCCTCGACGAGCTCTACGGCCAGAACCAAGGCGAAGGCGCGGCCCACGGCCACGACGCGCCGGGCGGCGCCGGCGCCGGAAACGAGCGCCCCTACCCCTCGGTCCGCGAGTGGTCGGAGGATCTGGCCGACCTGTTCGGGGTCAGCGTCCGGGAAGAAGTCCTCGGCCAAGCGGCCGCGGCCGGGCGGCTGGACGCCGTCGCCGAGCTCGACCCGGCCACCGTGCGGCCCTCGGTCGAGTTGCTGCGCCAGGTCCTGAGTCTGGCCGGCGGGCTGCCGGAGAGCGCCGTGGCGCGGTTGCGGCCGCTGGTCAAACGGATCGTCGAGCAGCTGGCCGCCGAGCTGGCACACCGGCTGCGCCCGGCGCTGACCGGGCTGACCTCGCCGCTGCCGACGAACCGGCCGTCCGGGGCGCTGGACCTGCCCCGGACGATCCGCGCCAACCTGGCCACGGCCCGGCGCGCGCCGGACGCGACGGTGACGCTGCTGCCCGAGCGGCCCGTCTTCCACACCCGCGCGCGCCGGCAGAGCGACTGGCGGATCATCCTCGTGGTCGACGTGTCGGGATCCATGGAGTCCTCGGTGATCTGGTCGGCGCTGACCGCGTCCGTCTTCGCCGCGCTGCCCGCGCTGACGACGCACTTCCTCGCGTTCTCCACTGAGGTCGTGGACCTCACCGACCGGGCCGCGGACCCGCTGTCGCTGCTGATGGAGGTCCGGGTCGGCGGCGGCACGCACATCGCGACCGGGTTGGCGGCGGCGCGCCCGCTGGTCACGGTCCCGACCCGGACCATGGTGGTCCTGATCAGCGACTTCGAGGACGGGGCCCCGCTGGGCACCCTGCTGGCCGAGGTCCGGGCGCTGGCCGAGGCCGGCTGCACGCTGCTGGGCTGCGCCAGCCTGGACGACGACGGCCGCCCCCGCTACAGCACCGGCACAGCCGGGGCACTGGTCTCGGCCGGCATGCCGGTGGCCGCGCTGAGCCCGACGGAACTGGCCGCGTGGGTCGGAGAACAGGTGCGGTCGCGATGAACGAGCAGGATCTGCCCCCGGTCGCCGCTCCCGTGCTGGCCGACGCCGTCGACGCCCTGTCGCCCCGGCTGCGCAAGCGGCTGGACGCCACGGTCGCCAAGGCCGCGGCCTGGGAGGCCAGCGCGGATCAGGCCACGAACACGGTCACGGTGACAGTGGACGAGGACACCCGCGTCGTGCTGACCGTCCGCGACGGCGCGGTCCGGATCGCGGAGGACGCCGTGTGCTCGTGTCTGCTCGCTCCGGCCTGCCTGCATCGCGCCGCGGTGCTCGGGCTGGCACCGGTGTCAGAACCGCTGGAGGACCCGGGTCCGAGCCTCGTCGAAGGTTCCGAAAGTCCCGGGAACCCCGCGAATCTCGCAAATCCCGCGATTCCCGAGAGCCCCTCAGCTGAAGAAGCACCGGACGAACCCGCGGCGCTGAGCTCGGACCAACAAGCCGCCGTCGAAGCCCTGCGTGCCGCCGCGGCCGAGCTCATCGACACCGGCCTGGTCGGCGCGGGCCTGGCGACCGAGGCCACGCTGCGCCGCGCGGTCCACACCGCCCGGGCGGCCGGACTCCACCTCCCGGCCGCGATCGGCAACCGGGTGGCGGCCCAGCTGCGCGGATATCGCGGCCGGGCCCAGGACCACAGCCTGCCCGCCTACGCCGACGAACTCCGCACCCTGATGGCCGCGCTGCACACACTATCCACGAGCACTGATCCGGTCACTCTGGAAGCCCTACGCGGCACCGCCCGCAGACGGCACGAGAAGCAGGGCGGTCTGCGGCTGGTCGGAGTGTTCAGCGAGCCGGTGATCGCCGGCTCGGGAATGGCCGGCGTCGTGACCTGCGTGGTCGACACCGATGGCGTCGCGTGGTCCGTCCCGGCCGTGACACCGGGCGGCCCGGCGCAGGTCGAGAACGCCTACGACGGTCCGGTCGGCCTCGGCGGCGCGGCGCTGAGCCATCGGGAACTGGTCCGCGACGGCGTGATCATCAGCGGTGCCGCCGCCTCGGCGGACGGCAGCCTGAGCCACGGGGCGGGGGTGCGCGCGGTGCGGGCGTCCGGCGCGTCGTGGTGGGACGGGCCGGTCGACGCCCGTTTCACGGAGCCGATCGGCGAGCAGTTGGAACGCGTCCTCACCGGCCGCGTCGGGCAGCCCGCAGCGGCACGGGCCGCTGCATCGGGCGTCGGCCTCGCACCCGGCGTCGGCCTGGCGCCCCGCATCGGCGACGATCTGCTGTTCGTGACGGCGACCATCCTCGGCAGCGACACCGACGCCACGGCCACGGCCACCGGGCCCGGGACCAAGCCCGGCGACGTCCCGGTCCGCCTCGGCGACCGGTTCGCCGTCCTGCGCAGCGTCTCCGACCACAAGGCCCTCGCCTACGCGGACAATCTCCGGATCCTGAGTCAGGCGACCGGCCTGCGGATCCGTATGATCGCCCGCCTGGACCCGGAACGGCCCGGCGTCATCTCACCGATCGCCGTGTCCCCGGACCCGGACCCGGACCCGGCGCAGAGCATCTTGCGTCTGCCAGAGGCCTGGCAGGGACGCGCCTGTCTGGGCCTGGACCGCCTACACAGCTCGATGATCACCCCCGGCGACGCCACCCCCGACCAGGCCGCGGAACTCCCGCCGCGCCCGACCGACACAACGGCGGCCATCCCGCTGCATCACCTCCGAACAGCTGTCGAGCGGACCGCCGCCGGCGGCCGCCGCGCCGCCCGCCTGGCCTCGGTCCACGACGACGCCCGGCGGCTCGCCGCGGCCGGCATGCCGCACGCGGCGGCCGTCCTGACCCACCTCGCGACGACAGCGGCGGCCCCGGACCGGGACGCCTACGGCCGCGCCGTCCCCGAGACCGTCGGCGTCTTCGCCCAGGCCTGGCTCGGCGCCGCCCTGTTCGCGTCCGCGGCCGCGGCACATCTGGCCGTCACGGCGTGGGGGTGCCGGGAGGAGTAGCTCTCAGCAAGACGCCGCGCCCGCCGGTGAAGATCGGCGGGCGCGGCGTCTTGCGGCTCTACTTCTACTTCACTGCTGTTCTTCTACTTCACTACTGCTACTGAACTGTGTAGTGATACGGGAAAGCAGCGAGCTCGTCACCGGTCGGCGACGGCCCGTTGTTGCTCAGCGCCGACGAGTCGTCCACATACACGACGCCCGAAACCGCCGTCCCCGGGACCTGGCTCGGAGTCACCGTCAGCGTCAACGTGGCCTGCCCGCCGGGCTGCACGATCACCGGAGTGAAGGCCGCGCTCGGGTTCACCCCGGCCTGCCACAGGTCACCGGTGCCCGAGACCGCGTCGGCGTTGAAGGCCTGGCTCACGGCCGTCATGGACAGCGTCGCGGTGGAGTTCGCCGTCCCGGTCGTGCCGCCGAAGGCCCCGCTCGGCTGCGGAATCAGATCCCAGTCGCCCTGCGTCACGCTCTCCCCGGCCTGCGGAGGCTGGTAGCTGGCGAACGCATTGTTGCCGGCGGCCGTGGAACCGACGTCCGGATCGCCGTTGAACGGTGAGCTGTCGAACTGGATCGGCGCGGTCGACACGGCCGCCATCGAGAGCTGGCTGGTCTGCGTCGGCACGATCCACTGCGGCGCGGGCGTGGTGCCCGCCAACGGCAGCGTCAGGTTCGCCGTGGGCGTCGCCGACGTCAGCGGCATGGTGACGTACTGGTCCAGCCGCGGGTCCAGGAAGTAGGACTCGGTGCCCCGCGAGGTGTTGTGGATGGTGAAGCTCATGGTCACCGGCTTGCCGTGGGCGATCACCCCACCCTGCGGGACGCCGGTCGCGGTGGCGCCGAGCCCGTGGAAGTCGACCTCCCCGGTGAAGGGGGTGTCCAGGGCGTCGCCGCTGACCGGGTTGGTGAAGGTGACGATGATCGTCCACTGACCGGCCTGCGGTTTCAGCACGCTGAGTTGCGCGCCCGGGCTCGCGACGGTCGTGTGAGTGCTCCCGCTCCCTTCAGGGGTCAGGTTCGACGCCCGGGCCGGGTTCTGCCCGTCGGGCGAGACCAGGTAGACGTAGTACGGGTCGGTCCGGTGGTCGGCCAGCGCGGTACGGACGTCCAGCGCCGGCTTGCCGGCCGGGACGTTCACGGCGAAGAACTCGCTCTGCGCCGGGACCTGGCCCCGGCCGTTGCCACCCTGGATGTCGGAGGCGAAGACGCCCCCGCCGTTGTTCACGGCGACCTCGGAGCGCAGCGTCATCGGGATCGAGCTGCGGCCGGACTGCGGCGAGCTGACAGTGAGCGAAGCGCTCAGGTCACCGGCGCTCGCCGGAGTCTTCGCGCTCACGGCGATGTTCGTGCTCTGACCCGGGTGCAGCGTCACCGTGGACGGGCTCACCTGTCCGAAGGGCACGAACCGGGCCACCGCGGCGTTGAAGAGGACCTTCCCGGTATACCCGGAGGCGCCGGCGAAGTCGGATATGATTGCCGTCCAGGTGCCGGGCACCGGGTTGTGCACGTCGACATGACCGTGGTTGCCGTTGCCGTTCGGCAGGCTGTTGGCGGTGAGCTTGCCGCTCGGGTCGAGCAGCACCAGGTTCACCGCGGCCTGCCCGGTGCCCGGCCAGGCTATGTTCGAGTCCAGCCGGTCCTGGCCCGGCGGGACCTGGAAGGTCACCTTGAGGTAGTTGTTCGTGGCTCCGGACTGATCCACGTAGGTGGAGCCGCCGTTCGCCAGCTGCACGGTGCGGTTCGCGACGTCGACGCTCGGGCTGAGCGTGCGGCCGCCGAGGCTGACCGTCTGGGTGCTGCTACCGGTGTTCGTCAGGCTGGTGCTGAAGTGCTGCACGCTACCGGGCGTGGCGGTGGCGTCGAACTGGTCGGCGCTCAAGACCAGGGTGTTGCCGGTGGCCTGGCCCGCGCCGTCCGGCGTACGCACCGACTTGGCCGCCTCGACCGCGCGGTAGGCGTCCACGAGCCCGGATCCCTGCTCGGACCCGACCACGTCGAGGTCGTCCGCGGTGCTCTCGATCAGCTGGTCCACCAGCGCCGGGGTCGGGCTGGCCCCGGCGTGGCCGGCGCGGTAGGCCTGGATGACGAGCGCGGCGACGCCCGCCACGAGCGGACCGGCCTCGCTGGTCCCGCCCTCCTGCAACACCGGGCTCGGCTTGCCGAGGGTGTTCGTACAGTCCGGCGCGACAGTCTTGTCCGCGGTGCAGATCATCCAGTCCAGGTCGCCGGGCGCCACAACCGAGATGCTGCGGCCCTGCTCGGTGGCACCGCCGGAAGACAGGGAGCTGATGTTGTCGCTGACGTAGCCGGTGGCACCGATGTTGTCGTAGCCGACGGTGTCGGACTGGGCATAGGAGCGGAAGGTGGTGGACGCCCCCACCGCGATGATGCCGGGCTGCGAGGCGGGCGACCAGATCGTGTTCTGGTCCCCGGCGTCGTAGGAGGGCACTGTGATGGTGACGCCGGCCGCCATCGCCGCCGCATTGGCGGCCTTGATCAGATCGGCGCTGGTGTCCGGCATCGGGAAGCTGCCGGCCTCCTCGTTCAGGACATTGACGTGGTCGACGCTGACGGCGTGGTCGATGGCCTCCAGGAACGCCGAGGTGGTGGTGTAGTCGTTCTCGCCGTAGACCTTGTAGGCGTCCAGCGTCACGCCCGGGGCAACGCCCTCCAGGCGGATGAGGCAGGGCTTGCCGAGCGCCGAGGCCGTGTAGTCCTGCAGGTTGTACACATGGTCGCCCTGCGCGGCGATCATGCCGTCGTCGAGCAGCGACTCGATCTCGTTGCCGCCGTTGACATCCCCGCCCTCGCCGGTGAAGTCCTGGTAGTCGGAGATGACGTGCGACCCGTCGGGCCGGATCATGTCCGGGGTGTTGACGTCCATCTCGGCAGCGATGTCGCCGACGGTGACCCCGGCCCCGGTGAAGCCGAGCGAGCGCGCGGTCTTCGCCCCGGGCACGTCGGAGTCCGCCTTGACGGCCTCGGTCGCCTCCGGGTTCAGCTGCACGCCGCCGTTCGCCGCACAGGTGCCTTGCGGGAGGGTCGCGGCCGCGGTGCCGGCACCGGTCCCGGCTCCGCTGCCGGATGCCGTCGCGGTCAGCCCGCCCTTAGCCCCGGACGGCAACCCCGGCAGCGCCAACCCGCTCCGCACCTTGATCGCGGAGTCCGGAACGACCTCGGCGACGGCCGGGTCGCTACGCAGCGCCTGCTCCTCAGCGGGCGAAACGGTGGCGCTCAGGGCATTGATGACGCTGAGCGGCCGAACGTTCCGCCCACCGGCGGACTTGAGTGATCTGAGCAACGGAGCCTGCGCCGAGGCGATCGCCGCCTGCTTGACGCCGGGCGAGGCGGCGGTGTCCGGCAGGTTCGCGTACTGGTTCGCCATGACCACGATCACCGGCTGGTCCCCGGTGGCGGCCGACACTGTGGCGGACGACGCGGCGGCGGCCGACGCGGCCCCGAACGCGAACGCGCTACTCGTGGGTATCGCCGTCAGAATGAGGGCCGCCGCGCACACGGAGGTCACCGCGGCGCGTCGGCGCCGGCGTTGGAGTGGCATCTACTCTCCGATTCGGTGTAAGGGCACTGCGGGTCGCGGTGCCCGGCCACCGATTCTCGCTCCCGATCAGCGATCGCGCTAGGGACTGTTGTTTGGGGTTCGGGTCCTTATGGGGGGCTGGGG
>NZ_JAAFZA010000077.1 GCF_015356865.1 Catenulispora pinisilvae | reverse complement strand
GTGGGTGGGTGGGAGCTGGCGGGTCTGAGTCCGTGTCAGGGCAGCCATCGTTTGATCAGGTCATGTTCGGGCTTGGCAGGGTCGGCGTAGACGGCCGCGTCGACGTGCCAGAGTTTGCGCTCGCGGTCCCAGCGGGCTTGGGCGATCCGCTTGGCGGTGTCCTTGTCGTCGAAGGGTACGTTCAGGAAGAGTCTGCCGTCGACGACGGTCCCCGCGCCTGTGGTCTCGCTGCTGGAGTCCGGTGGTGCCGGTGCCGGTGCGTTGCCCGGCCGGCCGGTGTTCCAGGTTCGGGCGGGTCGGTCCTCGCGGGCGCTGTCCAGGATCCTGCGCACCCGCTCGCATGCCGATGCGCTGGTCAGCCGCATCATCAGGTCGCGCGAGCCGGTGTGGGAGAGCAGGTTCAGCGAGCCGTGCCACAGGACTTCGGAGTCCAGGATCAGTACCTTCTCGTGCATCCTGTCGCGGGTCTGCACGTCGCACCCGGCGGCGCGGAGGCGGTCGATCTGTGTTCGCTGTCCGTCGCCGGCGGAGCCGGATTCGCCGGGCCTGGTGTAGACCGTGACGGTTACACCGGCATCGACTCGATGCTGGAGGTGGCGCAGCCATCGGGCGACGGCGGTGGTGCCGAGGAAGGCGCAGTAGATCTCGACGTTCTTTCGGGCCCGTTCGATGTCCCACTCGACGGCCTTGGTCACCTCGTCGGCGGGAAAGAACGCCGGGCGCTCGAGCTCGTCGGCGGACATGCGGCCGAGGTCGGAGGCTTCGCGGATGGGGATGAGCTCCTCGACCGGCCAGCGGGTCGCGTGCTGCTCCAGGTGGTCCAGCATGCGCAGGGCCGGTCCGCCGGTGAGCTTGCCGCGCAGGAACTCCACGTCGGCCAGGACGATCAGGTGGTCCTGGGCGCGGGAGAGCCCGACGTTGAGAAGGCGGCAGGTCGTCGAGGAGAGTTCGGTGCCCTCGTAGAACTGCCCCGGTTTGGTCCCCGCGCCGGCGACGGTGTCGAAGATGACGATCGGGCGCTGGCTGCCTTGGAAGCGGTGGACGGTGTCGGCCAGTCCGTCGTGGCTCTCGCCGAACCTGTACTTGATGCTGGCGGCCAGGTTCTTCACCTGCTTGCGGTAGGGCGCGATGACGGCCAGCCGATCGGTGGTGCCGTGTCCTTGCTCTGGTCTTCCGTGCTTACGCCCGGGTAGTGCGCCGTCGTATTGGAGTGCTCTGATGATCTCGTGGACCAGCGCTTCGTGGACCTCGTTGGCGAGGTGTGCTTCGCCGCGATGGTGGTGGGTGATTCGCCTGGTGGAGGTGTCGACCAGGACGAGGGCGGAGTCGAGCAGTCCGGACAGGTCAGCCAGCGGGGCCCGGTCGTCGCGGCCGGTGTGAGGTGGTGAGTCGGGGTAGGCGACGGCGTTGACGAGCTGACAGATGGGCTCCCGCATCCGGTACTGGGTCCGGAGCGACACCAGGCGCGAATCGCGTTCGGCGACCGCGCCGTCGTGGGCGATGCCGGCGGCGTGGAAGGCGTCGCGGGCGGTCCAGTCGGCCGCGTGGCGACGGTCGTCCGGGCTGGCCTTGCGGTCCTGCACGCCCTTGGTCACCGCTGGGAGTTGGCGAAAGTCGCCGGCCACGATCAGGCGTCGCCCGGCCAGGCCGGCCGCGTACCAGGCCGACGGCAGGTCGACCATGCCGGCCTCGTCAATGACCACCACGTCGACGCTCTGGAGCAGGCGCTGGGAGACGATCGCCTTGGCGACGGTCGCGCCCATGACCCGGCACCGGTCGCGGACGGTCTCGATGACCTTCCGCAGTCGCTCGTCGACCTGCTTCGTCCGGGCGGCGAGGTCGCGCTCGTGTTGCCGCAGTTCTGCGGTGCTGGGGAGTCCTGTGACGTTGTTCTCCGGAAGCCCAAGCGTCGTGACGGCGGTCTCGTAGGCCCGGTGCGCGTCGGTGCGGCTCGCAGCGACCTCGCGCGACTGCTGTTGGTGGACCGAGAGTTGGGACCGTGCCTGGTCGAGTTGGGCGGCCAGCCGGTCCAGTCGGGACTGCTTCCGGAGGACGAATCCGCTCTCCAGCCTCGTGGCCTCGTCGGTGAGGTGTGCGATGTCGGCTTCGGCCTGGGCCGCGAGTCCTGTCAGTTGAACGCCGCGCTGATCCAGGGCTTGCCACTGGTTCGAGGCGGTGTCGCGCTGCTGCTCCAAGGTCTCGACCCGACGCCGGGCGGCCGTCTGGGCGGCGACGGTCGCCGTTTGCCGGGCGAGGAGCTCAATCTCCTGCTTCAGCTCCGCTGACAGCCGCTCCGCGATCTCCTCGGATCGGATCCGGTCGCCGTAGGAGGCCGCCAACGTCGGCAGGGCGATCTTCCCGGCCCGCTGTACGAGGTCCTCGTCGAAGCCGGACTCGGGCTCCAGCAAGCGGCAGATCCGTTGCAGCGCCTGGTCGACGGCGACGTTCGTCGGGGCCAGGAACAGCACCGAGAGTCCCTGTCGGTAGCAGCCTTCGACGATGTGCGAGACCACGTCGGTCTTGCCCGTTCCCGGCGGTCCCCACAGGAACAGCACGTCGCTGCCCAGCGCCCGTTCCACGGCAGCTCGCTGCTCGGGGTTGAGTGTCAGCAGGTCCCAGCCCTGGACTAGCTCGGCCACGGCATGCTCGGTTCCCAGGGCTGGACGGCCGGCGCCCAGAACCCAGTCCGCGGCCTTGACGTCGGCGGCGTCCGGTTTGTCGAGCGCGGCTTGCAGGCGGGCGGCGAGCTTCTCCCACCCGGCCGCGTTGTCCTCGCGAACCTGCAAGTTCGGCGGCCGGGCGCCCAGATCGGTCTCCGTGACTACCCTGCGCCGCCCGTCGGGGCCCGACGTGACCTCGGCGGGCACCCACTCGCCCCGGCCGGAAGCCGGGCGAATGACCAGGTCCACGTCATCGAACGACACTGGCCAGAACCGGCAGGCGAAGCGGTACTCATACCGGCTCCCCTCAGCGCCCGCGATCCGTTCGCCACCGGTCAGCGTTGCCTTGTCCGCGGTCTTCGCGTCGTCCCGACGTGCCGCGACGATCTCCAGCTGCGCTGCCTTGAGCAGATGCCCGACGGCGCCGCCCGACCGCTCGATCATGCCGTCCCCGATTCCCCAGTGCCGCTATCGGTCTATTTACGCGGAAGTCTGACACGGTACCAGCCACCGATATCAGAGTGCTGTGAAACTTGACGGTGCCCCACGGCTTGAGGGCTTGCGGGGGAGGAGGCTGTTGAGGTCCGAGCCAGTCAGCGGTCGTCGTGGACCGGGTGGCCGCGGAGATACCCCCGCCAGACGTCGGCGCTGATCCGGCCCCGCTGGGAGACCTCGACGTCGCACATGCGTGCCCAGGCGCGCACGTCGGCCGCAGTGGGCTTGGCGGTCCGGTCGGGCCCGCTGTGACCGGGCCCGGCGATCCGGGCGGTCGCGTGACGGGACGGTCCGGGTGGTGGAGCGCTGGTTGTGGTGAAGCCGAGCCTTTCCAGCAGCCGTCTGCGTTTTCGGTGTGAGCGTTCCAGCCGGGGAACGACAGCGTCGAGGTAGTCGTGGACTTCGACGCCTGTCTTGTCCGGTCCGGTGCGCATGACGCGGCCGACTTGCTGGATGACGCGGCCCCGGAACGATACGGGGTTCATCAGGAACAGCGTGTCCAGGCCGGCGTCCAGCCCTTCACCGGCGATCTTGTCGATGGTGAGGACGACGAGTGGCCCGGGACTGTGCGGCGACATGGCGGCGCGGACGCGGGCGCGGGCGCGTTCGGCCGGTCTCAGGCCGCCGTGCAGTTGCAGGGCTGGTACACCATGTCCGGTCAGGGCGGCGGCGACGGCGGTGAGGTGTTCGACGCGGTTGGCCAGGGCCAGGATGCGTCGTCCGCGGGCGTGGGCGTCGGAGTCGGCCACGACGGAAGTGCGTCCCAGCTGCCAACCTGTACGGTCCGGCGCTTAACCTCTATCTTTCAGCCGCTCGGCAATGATGGCCTCGAACGACTCACGCTCAGCCGGGGTTACGTCCTGGCAGCTACGGCCGTCCTCACAACCGTAGACGTCTTGCTCGACGCTCCACTCGGCGTCCCTTACCTCGTAGCGTTCGCCGGCTAGCTCGACCGCCCGGTCGCCCTCGCGGACGTGACGTTCGGCGATCGCGACCGCTAGGGGATTGAGACCGGTGCGGCGTCGGTTGAGCGCATTGATGATCTCGGCTTCCGTCCCATTCGTGGGAAGGGCTCCGTGTATCTCGTCAGCCATGCCGCTGCCACCCTAGTTCCTTCGTAAAGCGCGGGTATCCCGCGGCCGGCTGAATCACCGCGGCCACGAGCGCCACGAAATCGTTTCGGAGGGTGACTGACTCTGTCAGGGCCGATGGCAAGTCAGGCAGCAAGACCTCAATTCACCCCTCCAGGACGTCGCCACTAGGTACCGGCGGGGTCTGTCTAGGGTACTGATCACGCATCACGCGTGCGGTCATACTCGGAAAAGCCGGTTGCCCGGGTCGACTGGCCCCTGAGAAGCGTCGATCGATCGCAATGCGACGGAGTACCCCAGCTGATGTGCTCAAATGGCGCCGGGGTCGTAGCGTCGCGGATCTGGGCGGCGGACACGAACACATTGTCGTCCAGTTCATCTTGGGTTTCCCCGACGGGGTCCGGGACGATAGTGCCGGGAGCCGGGGTGATGAAGCCGTACCCTTGATTGGCGTCGAAGGAGGCGATCTGTCCGGTGAAGTCTGCCATGGGCTTCTCCTGGATCGGTCGGTCCGGGCGGGCAGGCACGGCGCCGGTCAGGGATTCTGGATGTTGCTGGCCTGCTTGCCCTTCGGGCCGTCCGTAACTTCGAACTTGACCTTCTGACCTTCCTTCAGGGTCTTGAAGCCGTCCATCTGGATCGCGGAGAAGTGGGCGAACAAGTCCTCGCCTCCTCCGTCCGGAGTGATGAAGCCGAACCCCTTGCCGTCGTTGAACCACTTGACGATGCCGGTGGCCATTCGATACTACTCTATATCTGGGTCCTAATTCGCAGCTCGGCGACGACCGCGCCTTCGTCCTCCTGCCTTCGGTGTAGTCGCCACAACCTGATCCACACGATCCGGACCCACGTCGGTGGACCAACCTGACATGGCGCCGGGGCAGGCTCATCGGGAATCAGGGCACGTCCATCGGAGCGGCGAAACTAGTCGACGCCGTAGCCCGCTTCGGCGCCTTGGACAACGCTCCCTACGACATCACCCTGGACCCCGAGACGCATCACGCCTACCAGCCGACCTACTATCACGCCCTTGGCCACGACGGTGTGGAGGAGCTGATCGGCAAGTACTACCGGGCGATGTTCGACTCCTTGTGCTGGCCATCGAGATCGAACTCGAACGCGCCACCAGCGACTGACCATGCCGGCCAGCGCTGCTCGGATCGAGCCGAGAGGCGCCGGCCGGTGGAACTGCCGCGACGAGGTAGCCGTCCAGCGAGTGGGGGTTGTGCAGTAGGTCCATGATTACGCTCGTCGTGACGCACCCGAGCAGCGAGACTCTGGTGGCGACGTTCATGTGGCGCTGTAGTGTCTCGTAGAGGCACTGGGGAGATACGCCAGCCGTTCCGGCGCCCAGGAGCAGGGCACAGGCCCTCGTCGAGCGGCGTTTAGGGGACCTGTCAAAGGCACGATTCGTTGATTGACGCGGGGATCCACCTCAGAATCCGCCTTAGGACCGGCTTGCCGCAAGACCTGCATCGAAACGTTCGTCGGCGTCCGCCTCCTGGGCTACCGGCGCCTCGCAACACACCACTGCGAACGTGGACGAGCAAAGCGGAGCAGCCGGCCGACGCCGAGGTTCCGCTCGCTACCGGATCGTTACAGATGGAGAGCCGATAGTATCGATGTTCCAGCAGCACGAGGCCGGATCACGGATGTGCCGTACTGGCTGGTGGATCGCGGGGTGCCAGTTGGTCTTCTCCACGCCGGACACATCGGCTCCGGAAGCATCGGCGAGGACTTCTCCCACTGGGTGTCGATATCACCACCGATGCTTCCGGCCGGGTATTCCGCGTCGCGCGACGCAGTGTTCGACCGATGCGGCGTCAGCCGTGGACGAGCATGGAGGACGTGGCGGCGTCGTCACGGTAGACGCGCGCCGGCATATGCGGCCTGAACCCGTCGGCGAAGATCGACTCCACGTTGGCGATCTCCGACGCGTCCGGGTGGTCGTTCGTGCAGTCGGTACCGGCGCTGTGGCCGGACATCAGAGCTGCGCAGTCGCCGTTGTAGTTGTCGGGGAGGCCGAGTATGTGGCCGAGTTCGTGCGCGGTGATCCGTGGTGCGGAGTAGCCCTCGGACACCGCCTCCTGGCCGAGCTCCACGGTGCCCGAGCCGGGGTCGTCCGAGCTGGTCTCCGGCCACCCGCTGGTGGCGATCAGGTGCACGGTGGCCTGGTGCTCGCTGTCGGCCTCGACGAACTTGACGTCGTCGACGCTGCTGTTCCAGACCGCCGTGGCCGTGGCCACGTCGGACTGCCAATCGCCGGCGTCAGTGTCCTCGTAGTACACGACGCGGACTGAGTCGTGCGGCGTCGCAGCGGTTGCGAACGACGCGGTCTGGGACGACGCGGCCTGGCTGACGGAGGCTGTCGCCAGCGGGAGGAGCACGCATACGCCGAGGGCGAACGCACGCGCAGTGAGTCTGGTACGCATCTGCGGTCCTTTGCGGAAGGGGAGTAGGGCGAACCGGCCGCCGGGATGGTGAACCCGGTGGCCGAACAGGTGGCGGGACGAACGTCCGGTGGCGCCGCTGACCGTCAATCCGCTATCAGGGTTCGAAGTCTATTTGCGGCCTCGTACCAGCGACAAGGGCGTGACCTTGTCCAGAACTGGACAAGGCAGGATTAGGCCGACGGTGTCCGGCGCTCCTAGCCGTACCAATGGAGTGATGGGATGGCCGGCGGCAACAGACCTGTTCCACAGGTGTATCGCTATGGTGCGCAATCCGCGATTCCATGCTGCCTGGCCGAGGCGGGCCTGATCTTCGCGATCAGGCGTGTGCTTGAGAAGGGCAGCCCATAGCGCCTCGCTGCCTCGTCGGTCGGCACGCATGCGGCGAGTGTGCTGGTCTAGGTAGTCGGCCGGTTCGTATGCGGGAGGGGCGCCGCTGCGGGGCCGAACAGCTGTCATCGCGGTGAGCGCGTTGCGGATGACGGTGGTGGTGCCGTCGTTGCGCTTGCCGTTGGCCAGGGCTTGTAGTCCACTGTGAGCCCAGTTCCCATCGGAAGAACGGTGCCGAGGATTCAAGTCGCCGTCGGCAGCCTCGGCCAGCAGATCGGCGGTCAGCGGTCCGTGATGGCCGAGCCGTCGCGCGTCGAGCGCCGCAGTAAGCAGCGCGTGTTCGCGGGGGGTGAAGAATTCGCCTGGGCCTTCAAGGTAGGCGGTGAGCAGCTCCGGCCCACCGCTGAGGTGCTGGACTACGCGGCCATCGCTTGCTCCCGCGTCTAGGGCGTGCCGCAGGCGGAAGTCGTCGGTGCTGTCAGCAAGGTCCTGCCACGCTGCCAGGTCCTCGCCACGGACGTGCGTGGGAACCTGAATGCGTATCGCGAACTGCGGGTGTGTCAGCAGGGCCCGGGCTTGTCCGTGTGGATCGCCCTCGGAAGTGGCTGTCAGCTGGTTCCAGTAGGGTTTGGACCACATAGTACCCACGGCCGCAATCCCTGAGGTGCGAGCCAACAGGTTGTGCAGCCGGCTCGCGGCCCTCTCTCCGCCTGCGCCGTACAGGTAGCGCTGCGCCTCGTTCAACCACAACACGCATCCGGACGGAATTCGTTTAGACTCCAGCAGCAAGAGCAGGTCTGCGGTGTCCGTGACACGAAGCAACGGCGCCTGAGGCGCGCCCTCAAGTAAGGCTTCGTACAGGGCGCGCGTCTTGCCAGTCGAGGACTCCCCGGTCAGCATTACCAGCCGAGAAGGTCCGCCGGCGAGCGCGAGGGATAGCACGTTCCGGAGCTCTGCATCGAAGGCACGGGGTAGGTAGGCCGTCAACTGAGTCTCGAGCTCTGCTGCTGCACGGCCTGAGGCTGCATGCGCGATGTCGCCTGCGTTGTGTACCTCCAACGCGGCTGGTCCGAGGCTTGTGGCGGTTTTTACTGGCGGATCCCGGTCTCCACGAGCAGCCTGGAGTAGCAGACGTTTGACGGTGGCGTAGGTGCGGTGATCGTGCGACGTCGGTCGGGCGATCGAAAAGTGGTCACCGGGCAGTGCCGCGGCCTCCGGGAACATCGCTTGTGCCGAGGCTCGAGTGACCACCCCGTCTTGCTCGCCGACGTAGATGGAGAACGGGATTCGGCAGGACCGATCACTCGGCTCGCTGGGGGCGTAGATCACGTCGAGTGCGATGACGCGCAGCGTGTCGGCCATCAGTTCGTCATACGGGCGCAGGGCCCTCTCCTGAGGGTTGCTGCGGATCAGAGCCCGTCGGGCGGCTAGCGCCAACTGGGATCCGGTGTTCGGTGTGGCCAGCAGGACCACCCGTCGGATCCGGGCCAGTTCCCGGCCCCGGCCCTCAGACAGCAATCGCACCAGGCATCGTTGAATCACCAGGCCGCCCTGACTGTGACCGACAAGAACCAGGCCTTCGTACCTGCCGGCTTCGGTAGTGAGGTATTCCTTCAGGCTGTCGGCGGCGGTGGTAATCGATGGGATCACCTGTAGTGGGCGCCACCACGGCCGCCATAGGCCTGTGGCGTAGCCGAACCGCGGTGTCGGCTCGGCTAGGATCTGCGTCAGCTCTGGATCGTGAGCCAGTAGAT
This sequence comes from Catenulispora pinisilvae, assembly GCF_015356865.1. Lineage (GTDB taxonomy): Bacteria > Actinomycetota > Actinomycetes > Streptomycetales > Catenulisporaceae > Catenulispora > Catenulispora pinisilvae. Next base: position 32,774 of record NZ_JAAFZA010000077.1, on the reverse strand, counting down.
CGGCGAACGCGTCCCACATGCTTGGTGACGAGTTGATTCCGTGTACGAACACGATGCCCAGCATTCACACCCACCCCTCCGAAGACGTGCCGTCCGGTACGAGGCCGTCGAGGTGAGCCAGACTACTGAATGGTTGTGTGGAGCATGCCCGCGCGGCGGCGTGTTCGATGGCGGTGCGGATGCCGGAGTGGCTCCTGCTGAACGCGGCCTGGCGTTCATGCAGGGCAGGGCCGGTAGGCGTTAACCGGGACGAGGTCGCTGCTGCTGACGCCGTCGTATCCGAGGTCTACCATGGTGTGCTGTCCTGCGAGCAGTTCGGCCTGGCTGGAGGCCGCATAGGCGTGTGCCAACGCATTCCGCCGCGACCGGCGCGCTACCCCTGTTCGCGTTCCCTGCGGGCCGATGGCCGGTAGGCCCTCTCCGCGGCTCGACCGTATATCAGAATCTTCCTATGCTGGTATTCTCCGACTGGTCTTCGAGGTGCATGATCGGGCTGAGGGGGCGAATGTGCGATCTCGGGCGTCGGTGACTTCTCGGTGCGATACACGGTGACGGGGCGGTCTCGCCACGCTGGGGAAGGTAGCGACCGGATCGACGTCGCGAGCGCCGATCGTGGCGTCGGCGGGCTCCCTCGCGCTGCGGATGTGCTGCGTCGTGCGGCGGGGACTCAGAGACAAGCTGGTGCAGACTGACGGAGACGTCCACGGTGGCGTCCATATGTGAGCTCAAGTTCAGGCTGAAGGCTCCGCATCCAGGCTCTAGGGCCAGGTCGGCGTTTCGCGAGCCACTAGGCTGAGCTCATCGACGCCTTCAGCCGATCGATGAGATCAAGGACCGGATCGACGCCGATGTCGACTTCGTACCACTGCGCGCGAAACTTCAGTTCGAGGGCGGCGTCTTCCAGAACCGCCGGGTCGGTCGTCTCATGTGTCAACGCCTCGAGCTCGCCCATGATGATGTCCGCGGCCCGGCGGCGAGCGATTCGACGTACCTCGGTTGTCGCCATCGAGACGGGGAGATCCTCGTATGCGTCCAGGTCACGGATGCTGGCGGCGTTGCCGAGAGCCGTCTCAGTCAGCCGGTGCAGGAGGGTGTCGGGCACGGTCGGCAGCAGGCGAACCTGCCGTGCCAACGCTAGCGACTCGACGCACGGCATCCTGCTCGCCTGGCTGTCGATCAGTGTGTGCACCTCCTCTACGATCCAAGCCGACGTCTCCGCGTCGCCGTATAGGCCTAGCAGCGCGGCTGTGTCGCGGAGGCGAAGCAGAGTGAGCCCCAAAGTGCTGCTCGTGCGCGCTTTCCAGTCGTGCCACCAGCGCTCGAGGTGTGTCGTGAATTCTGTTCGGTACTCCATAAGTACGTCGGCCAGAGTTCCGCGTCTATGCGGTGCAGTGAACGGATCCGCGGCGTTCGGAGGGAGGAGCCCGGCAGCCTGGCTGATGGAGATGAGTTGTTCCAGCTGTCGCAGGCGGTCGGCGACGCAATCCCGGGCGAGATCGTCGTCGTCGAGAAGCCCGAGCAGGTAGTCGCGGCAGCTGGGATTGGCGAACCGCGCCGCCCTGCGGCTCGCGGTGCCGATGATGGTGATCCAAGTGGGCTCAAGGGACTGCAGGGAGCGCTTCCAGGCAAGGCTTCCGCCGTCCGGTGAGGCGATGCTTCGCAGGTTCTTGAACGAGACCGGCCTGGCGGGGAACGAGGCGAGGGCCAGGACGATCTGTTGGGCCAAGTCGTCGAGTACGTCGAACGAGACTTTCCACAACTCTGCCGGGTTGCCGAGCGCCGCTGTCAGCCGCTCCGCCAGTGCCTGCCTGGTCGGTTCGGATGTGCGCTGCTCGATCGCGGTGCGAATCAGACGCGGATTGAATCCGGGATGTGCCGCGACGGCTCCCCAACGTGGGTCCCGCGCCGCCTCGTCGACCGGGTAGCCGGAGAAGTGCAGGTGGTTCTGCAAAATCTCTATCCTGGTCTCATCGTTGAGTGCTGACATGGCCAGTCTGCAGCGGGTGGGCTCGATGGCCAGCGTACGGAGGCGGTCGCTGTCGCTATGGGCGGCCTGGCTGAGGACTTGTTCCCTGGCCGTCAGAACCAGGCGTAGGCGGCTCTTGTTTCTCCGGACGAAGGAGACGAGATCCTGCAGCTCGGACGCCGTGTCTGCGGCGTCATGGCGCAGCCTGGCCTGCCCGAGAAAGTCGTCGATCCACAACAGTCGCCTGCCTTCGTTGCCGACCACGGCCCAGGCGGCAGTGACGCCACCGGATAAGTCCACGATCTGCCAATCCTCCTGGACCGCGTCGAGCATGAGCTTCTCGGCGAGGAACGTCTTGCCGACGCCCGGGTCCCCGGTGATCACGCAGACGCCATCGGTCGCGAGAGTTTCGCGTGCTTGCGCGTACGCGGGGATCTCGGCCCAGTACTTGATGCGGCTCGCGACTTCTTCGAGTCGGGCCTCGGTTCGCTGCCACAGGCCCGCGTTGACGACCTGCGACAGCACTGTCGTCGAGTTCAGCCAGAGCTTGAAGTGCCGGCGCTCGATCTCGGGATGCTCTCTGAGCACACGGTTGATCCGGCCGGGGCCCCAGACGTCACTCACGCTGATGCCGAGAATTCCGGCGACTCTCGTCTCGCGTCCCGGCGACAGCGGGCGCGAGGTGACAAGGAGATACCACCCCGCGCTCTTTACCGCTGATTTGTTCGACTCGGTCTCGATGGCCCGCAGGAACGTCGAATCGCTCGAATCGACATAGTGCTTGCACTGTGCGACGACAGTGGATCCGTCGTCTGCGATCTCGCGTAGGTCGATGCCGTCGTCCCGGCCGGCGGGAAAGGAGTGCAGGCGTAGCCCCAGGTCGGTGTTGAGCACGTCGCATGCCAACCGCTCGAAGTCGCCGGGTGAGAGCGTCCGGAAGTCGTACTCCGTCAATGGATTCCCGCCGATCGCACGTAGATCTCCTTTGGGCCGTGCAGTCTAGTCCTGTCATCATGACTCGAAGATTCTCGCCAAGAGGGGCGGATCCGTGAAAATAAACCTCGTCGCATATACGCGTGTGGCTGCCGGCCTTGCACCGAAACCTCCGGTGTCGCAGCGCGTCGACTCGCCGATCGAGGGCTTTCTGAGCGCTCATGTCACAGATCTGCTCGAAAAGGCGAACAAGGATGATGCCATGCCGCCGGGCAGGTTCAACGACCCGGAGGTTCGGGACCTCTTCCAGCTGCTGTATCAGGGTTCAGATGACGACTTCCCCGGTGCGACGCTTCAGCTGGCCGAACGCCTGATCGCCGTGATGAACGGGAGGACGCGGGAAGGGTTGTTGCTCGCGCTGCGCGCCGACGGCGACGCCGGCCGCGTCGCCGGCTTGCTCAAGCTCCAGGTCGTTGCCGAGCACGGTGCGGTGCTCGAACGCCTTGATTCGGGGGAGCTGCAACTGTCGGCTGTGACGGACATGCTGGAGAAGCCGGGAGATCTTCAAAAGGGGGCGCTGGTCACGCGTTCGCTGCCACCGGACGAGGTGTACTGCGCGGATCGCCTGGTTACCGCCGCGCACTACTTCCCTGAGGCGTTCGGCATCCGGCTGTTTGCGAAGCCCTCGGCCGCGACGAAGACGTTCTTCGAGGTCGCGCACCGGGTCGCCCCGGAGCAGATGGCAGAGATCGCCGCGCGTTGGCCGGCACTGGAGTCCGGATATACGCGCGATGTCATAGGCCGCCTGGCGGCGGAGGTGCCGGATCTCACGCAGGAGATGCAGGAGGAGATGATCGAGAGGTTGGCGGACTCCCCGCGCTCTGTAGTCCGACTCGACACCGGCCGCCGGGTAAAGGAGACTTACAAGATCGGCGGGATCACCCTCTCGGGCCCGATCGAAGAGATGGTCGGCGGGGTGCACGTGCAAGAGCGGCCGGAGGGCGGCTGGACTATCACGCTTAACTCCTCGGACGAGCCGTCGCCTGTCTACACCTCGACGATGGCGAGGTGAGCCGGGCGCGGCGGGAGCATGCCGTTACGCGGGTCGACCGCGGCCGACGGCTCCCAGTCCGACGTTGGCCGAACCGCGTCTACGGTTTCGCCTGGTCGTCGCGCCGACGCCGCCCCGGTCCCGGTCCGGTACGGGCGACTACTTCGTCTCTGGTTAGTGGCGCAGGAGCATGGTGCGTTAGGCATAGGGGTGTCTGGACCCTGGTAAAGCCCTCGCCTGGACGTGCCGCGTAGAACGTTCCGGTGGTCAGTACGCCGATATCTGGGATGGAACTCCCCTTGGATTTCGCGATATCGCGGGCCGCGTCCAGGTTTGCAGTGCCGCTGAGCATGCCGACGAACTGGGTGGCGCAGTTGTTGGCGATCTTGGTCTGGAGGTTGCGCGGCGCTTGTGTCGCGAACACGAGTCCCAGGCCGTACTTGCGGGCTTGCGCGGCCAGAACGTTGGTGCTTCCGGTGCACGGCGTCTTCCCGCTCGTCGGTGCGAAGGTCTGGGCTTCGTCCATGACATAGAGCCCGCCTAAGGGGCGGTCTCGCTCGGGGTGCGCTTTGATCCAGGTGAACAAGGCGATCTGCAGCTGGTTGACAAAGGCCTGCCGTTGTTCCTCCGAGCTCAGGCCGATGAAGCTGATCACCGACACGCGTGCGCGCTTCCCTGGGCTCGGGGTCAGAAGGAGTCCCGGGTCCAGAGGTGTGCCGCTGCCGGCGAACAGTGAGTCGTTGGTCTTCGCCGCCTCCAGCAGCCCGGCCAGATCCGCGGCGATCTTGGGGCCGTCCGGTATCGACAGCGCCGCCGCAGGGAGATTCGCGAGCTGCTTGATGAACGCAGTCAATGACGTGGATTCGTTCGGTTGTCGGCGTGCATGGTAGAGCAACGCCTGACGGAGAATCGCCTCGCCCTTGGCTGCCTTGCCGGTAGCTCCGGTCAGTTTTGCCCGCGGGCCGAGGATGTTGATTGCCTCGTCGAGGATCTCGCGCTGTTCGTCGCTGTCGTCCGGCGCGGCGCTCAGGTCTGGAAGGCTGGGCAGGATGAGGGGGCGTCCGTCAGACACGCCTGGCGTCCAGATGACCACCTCCACTGATGCGTGGTACTGCGCCGCCTTCGTAGAGTCTCCCGGACTCCACGCTGCGGGCTGAGTCGGCCACGGATCGCCGAGACGTGCCAGATCGTTGTTCGGGTCCAGGACGATCGACGAGACGCCGAGCAGTGCGCACTCCTCGACCATCCTGCGAATGAGCACGGTCTTGCCGGAACCTGAGCCCGCGAACACGATCGTGTGCTTGCGCAGCGACGCCAGGTCGATCGCATACGCGCCGCCGGTCTCGACCTCGGTGCCGACAGCGATGGCGGGCAGGGTCGAGTCTTCCGTGATGAACGGGTCAGTGGACGATGCCTCGGAGTCCGGACTGCTGCCTCGGAGGTCCGGTACGCCGGCGGGTACCGGTTCCAGACGCGGTCTATCCGTGGCCGTGCCTCGTGGCGGTACGGCCCCGACCGTTGCGGGGGCGTCCGCGAACGGGACGACGCCGACCAGAATCTCTTGCAGTAAGGCCGTGCTCCGAGCCGGACGGCGGGTCGCGAGCCAGGCCGGAAGCTGGTTGTCGTCCTCGTTCAACAGCGTGCGAAGGGCCGCGAAGATCCTCAGGTCCGACTCGGAGACCGGGCGGACTTCGCCGCCCTGCTGGGTGAACGCTTCGACGACCTCCGTGGTGCGGGGGCCGCGCGGCCACGGCGTGTTGCGCAGCAGGATCACACGGCGGGCATAGCGGCCCGTAACGGGGACAGCAGTTGTGCAGGCCGCTCTGACCCGACTGATGACCGCGTTGGCGTTTGGGCTGGCGATCCCGCGGAACAACCACCGGACTTCGAGTTCGTGGGCCGGTTCCAGGACTTGCCGCAGCGTGGCGTGAACCGGTGGTCGAGGCGTGGTCGTGACGCGCACGTTGTAGGCGTCTTCGCTTACTCGCGATTCGATGACCCAGGCCCGAAGGCCGGCGGCGAGCAACTCGGGCAGCACCTTGTCTTCCTTCAGCGGATCGAGAGCCGCTGCGACGTCGGCTCCGAGCCGTAGTTCCGCGAACCGGGCATCAAGGGCTGCGAATGTGGTCGGACCGAACGGGCGCGCTGACGATCCGGGCCCAGACGCACGTACGGAGCCTTCGTCGTACCCGGTGTTCGCCGTCGCCGCCACGGCGTCGAGGTGGTCCAACGTGAGGATCTCGTCTTTGCGTACGCACATGGCGATGTGCGCCTCGACTCGCTTGATCAGTACTCGCGGCGTGTAGTGGCCGGCTGTGTCGTCGAACGCCGTCGGCGCGACGGGCCAGGTCGGAAACGGCGGCCGGAACCCGGCTTCGGCGAATTTGATCTCGAGTCGCTTGGCGACGATGAGGCGGGCCATGCCATCCGTCGGTATCCGTCCCAAGATGAGCGTCTCGCGGAACCTGTCGGGCACCGGTCCAGCTGCGTCGCGTTTGATCAGGGCCCACGTGTCGGGGAGGCACGCCACGACGGTGAGCGTGCGGCGCGTGGTTTCGCGCAATTGGAGCAGGCTGTCGGCGATCTGGCCTAGGGTGCGCTGGATCTCGGGGTCATCGCCGGAGCCGGAGTGCAGCACCGACCCGGTCGACTGGGCGAACAGCGAGTCGAGCTGGTCGATCGCGATGACCGTCGGGCCGGTCAGTGCGAGCAGGCGCGACATCTCCCGCAGCACTTGCTGCGGGACCTTCACGGGCCCACGGAAACCCCACGCGTCACGCAGCCCGGGGTCGCTGGACCGATCGCTTTGGAGATACGAATCACCTACGTCTTGAGCGGCCAGATCGGACGATGCCAACAGGATCAGTGCGCGCAGGGTGTCCTGGACCTCGAGGCCGAGGGGCGCGTCGTACCGGCGTAGCGTCGCTACGATGAGGTCCAACACCTGCGGCGTCAGACCGCTTCGTCCATTCAGGACGATCTCGCGCACGTCGTTGGGTACGGTGATGATCTCTGCAAGCCGCCCTAGGAAATCATGCAGCTGGCTGCGCTTCTCGGCACCCGATTTCAGCAGATCCTGCTTCAGGGCCGCGGCAGCGCTCTGCCAGAAGGGGACACCCTTGGTCAGTTCGATGAGGGAGAAGTAGCCGCCGGCTCTCTGGGTCCGTTCGCGGACCGTACCCAGCAGGTGGGTTTTACCCGCGCCGGCCTCGCCTCTCACAGCGACGCCGATCGGGCTGGATTCCGCGCAGGCCCGAGCGTCCTCCAAGCCGTCGGTGATCCGCTCGACGGCTTCGGCGTGCAGCTCGGCGATGTGGTACGGCGAGCCCCGCCAGACGTCGCCGGACGTCTGGGCGTGGTCGAACCTCAGATGACGCAGAACCCTGCGTTCCTCGGGGTTCATTCGGCCTCGATGGCCAGGGCGTGGCAGTCTTGGCCGCCGAGCCGCAGCGCGGCGAGGCGATCAGCCTCGGTCAGGGACTTGAGATTCGCCACCGGGATGATGTGCACTCCTGACCGACGGGCCAGCTGACGCAACGCCGCGTCGATCTCCGACGGTGCGAACACGGCGAGATGGGCACGCAGCGGAGCCAGACCGACCCAGTCGCCGCCCGTCGCGGCCAGTTTCCCGTAGGCAGTGCGGATCGCCCACTCGACTTCGGCGGGATCTGCAGCAGCCGACTCGACGGCTGAGGCCGCGTCGGTGGTCGCAGGTCCGCTCGAGTCCTCGGCTCGGCTCGGGTCGAAGAACTGTCGTGGATCCAGGTCACGCCGGTTCAGCGCGGCACCTAGCCCAGCCAGCACCGCGAACAGCGCACCGCCGAACGATCCGGCCCGTGCGGGACGTTCGGCGGCCGCGAGCAGGTCCCGGCAAACGAGCCAGCCGTCGGCGGTGAGTTCGTGAGTGAAGGCCCGGCCTTGCTTGCGGGATCTGACGAGGCCCAAGTCGTTGAGCGTGCGGCGTTCCTTGCCGGTCAAGTCGAATCCAGCGAGTTCCTTGAGCTGTGGATTCGTCAGTGCTTGGGCCCCTGACATCAGGACGATCAGACTGGCGAACTCGGGTTGGGTCAACTTGGGTAGGGCGCGGACGGCTGGCACGTCGACTGGTCTCCAAGGTCTGCGGGGCGGGGGCGGCGGCTGCGCAGGAGCCGCTCTATCTGGGTGAGCACGTCGACCACGTCAGTCAGGACGTGGTCGTTGGTGAAACGCAGAACTGACTGGCCGTCGAGTTGGAGCTGGACGTCTCGGCGCCGGTCGGCCTCATAGCGTTCAGCGGACCGATGTTCCGGGCCGTCGACTTCGATGACACAGCGTTCGTGTTCCCACCAAAGGTCCAAGCGGTAACTCGGGGCCAACGGGCCGCTCTGATACGTTCGATTCCATGCTCGTCCGCCCGCCCAAGGCCGGTTTCGCAACGCCGCCTCGAGAGCGAGTTCAGCAGGGCTATCCGGGCGGGGGGCGCCCGTTACGCGCGAATGGATGGGCGCATTGCGGTCGGGGAGCCCGCTTTCTGCTCGGCGACCTGAGACCGACGGGCTGATGGCGGACGGTTCAGCAGAGTCGTTTGCGCGCGGCGCCTTCGCGGTCGGTATGACCGGCACCAACCCGACGATCCACCCACCGTGATACGCGATCCAGCTCGCGGCAGCGGTCAGCGATTCTTCGGCTGTGACGGGCAATCCTGACGGAATCTCGAACAGCGCGGCGGCGGCAGATCGCTTATGGCTGGCCGCGATGACGAGAGCGAGAGCCGCGGCGCGAGTCGGAGCGGGGAATCTATGGTCGGAAATGGCGACGTCGACGCGGGCCGAAGCAACATCGACGCCAGAGAGAGTGTCGGAAGCGGCACGCAGTGCCCGTTCGGCCAAGTCGGCGAGAAACGGACCGTAGTGTGTCGACCTCGCGGCGATGTCGGCGGCGATTGATCGCACCGCAGCGACTCCAGCTCCTTGTGGACTGACGATCCCCGCCGAGTCGGGAAGCCAGAGCGGAAGGATCCGGATCGCGGCGCGTTCAATCTCATCCAGCAGGCCCTCGACGCCATAGACTCGATCCGTTCCGGAGCCGGCGTCGGCCGATCGGCACCACACGATTGCGGGTGCTCCGATGGGCAGAGGGTCGAGCGACTTGCGTAGCCGATCGGCGGTGCTGCCCTCCAGCCTGACAACTCGTCCGGGTTCGACGCCCGTCCACCAATCCAAGGCGGCCCGCTGTGCCCACGTCACAACACATCAGACTACTGATGACACGCCGGCGATGACTACGAGATGCGAAAAACTCAGGGCGCACGGCGCCGAGGGCAGTCTTGGTCGCCGGTGGAGAGTAGCAGCGCCCACTTCCACGGTCCTCACCGTCGCGGGCGGTCCGATATCGTGGCTCAGCCGCGCCGTACGGGCGTCGCCTAGCGCACCGGTTGCCGCCGGTGCCGTGGGCGGGAACCGCACTTCGGGAGGCAACTCACGGGGCCCTGGGTTGCCCCGCTGCAACGGCGGGGGTGGCCGCGTCGGCGGCTGCGCACGGGGCAGACGAACCGTCGCGGATCGCAGGGGAGCGGTGGCCTTAGATCCCGTCGAATTCGCCGCTGCGCGCGCCGTGGAGGAAAGCCGTGAACTCGGCGTCGGTGAACAGCAGGCGGGGTCCGTCAGGGTTCTTGCTGTCGCGCACGGCTATGCCTTGGGTGGTTCGCGCGACCTGGACGCAGTTGCCGCCGCTGTCGCTCATGCTCGCCTTGTGCCACGTCAGCGTCTCGCCCGATCCGCTTCCTCGGGCTCGTCGGCTCGTCGGCTCGTCGGCTCGTCGGCTCGTCCTGCGGCGATTGTATTGTCCGTTTGGTCGAGTTGGGGGATGTGCTTCGGCATGTCGCCTCATTCCACTCGTTTGTGTCCGGTGCGCCAGGGTAGCGCTTTTCCGGCGCCGGGTAGGAGGGGCCTGATTTACTAGCAGGAGGAGCGTCGGGATCCCCGGCGTTCGGGACGGCGTGGACTGTCGTGGGGGTGCGGATGGGCGGCGATCGGGTATCGCACGGCGGGGACGTTCGGTCGGAGCTGTCCGGGTCGGCGGCGAACGCGGTGCTGGCGCGGGACATCGACGGTGGAGTCCATTTCCATGCTGCCGCGTCGGCTTTGCTTGTGCCGTGGCAGTTGCCGCGAGCTGTCTCACACTTTCGCAACCGCGAGGCCGAACTGGCCGAACTCGACGCCGCGGCGGATGTGCCGACCGGTCCCGGTTCGTGCCCGGTCGCGGTAGTCCGGGGCCCGGCGGGCGTCGGTAAGACCGCGCTGGCGTTGCGCTGGGGGCATCGGTCGGCCGCGCGGTTCCCCGACGGTCAGCTCTATGTGAACCTGCGCGGCTACGACCGGCTGGACCCGCTGGCGGTGTCGGCGGCGCTGGAGTCTCTTCTGCTCGGGGGCGGTGTCGATCCGTCCGCAGTCCCGGCAGGGGCCGAGGCCCGGGCCGCCCTCTACCGGTCGGTCATGTCCGGCAGGCGCCGGATGGTGATGCTGGACAACGCGGCGTCCTCCGATCAGATCACGGACCTTCTGCCGACCGCATCCGGGAGCTTCGTCCTGGTGACCAGCCGCGACCGGCTCAGTGAACTCGGGGCGTCGGAAGAGGTGCGCGAGGTGGCTGTCGACGTGTTGTCCGAGACTGAGGCCGTGGCCCTACTGCGCGGTGTGGCCGGGCGGTCCGGCGCCGCTGATGCCGACCTGCTCGCTGAGCTGGCCGAATTGTGCGCACACCTTCCGTTGGCGTTGCGCATCGCCGGGGAGAAACTCGCTGCTGGCCCGTCTACCCCGTTGGGGGAGTTCGTCGAGGGCCTGCGCGAAGAGTCGACCAGGATCGACAAGCTTTCCGGCACCAGCGGACGGACCGCGGTGCGTACGGTGTTCGGCTGGTCCTACCGTTCCCTGTCGGACGACGGCGCGCGGTTGTTCCGCGCACTGGGCTTGCACCCCGGGAGCGATTTCTCCGCCCCTTCGGCGGCGGCGTTGACGCAGGCGCCCGAGGACCGAGTCCGGGTTTGGCTGGACGAACTGGCACGGGCGCATCTGGTGTGGAGGAAAGACGACGGGCGGTTCGAGTTCCACGACCTGCTGCGGGTCTTCGCCGCAGACCTCGCCCGGGCCGAAGAGGGCCCGCAGGTCGCAGCCCGGGCCGTCACGGACCTGGCCGCCTGGTACCTGCGCGGCGCCCTGAGTGCCGGGAGAGCGATGGGCGTGGACAGTCTTCGCCTGCCGGAGCCGCCTGACGCCTTGCACGCCGCCGCGCCATCCTTCACGTCCTACGACGAGGCTCTGCGGTGGTATCTGGCCGAGCGGGCGAACCTGGCGGCGGCAGTCGGCGCCGCGTCCGATGCCGGTCGTTACGACCTGGCCTGGCTGCTGGCCGGGGCGCTGCTGGGGATCTACGAGGTGACCAACGAGTTCGACGACTGGATCTCCACATCCCACGCCGGCCTGGGTGCGGCGCGCCGATGCGGCGACCGCTTCGGCGAGGCCGTGATGCTGGAGAGTCTGGGCAAGGCCTGCCGCGCGGGGCACCAGCTCGACTTCGCCGAGCAGTACCAGCGTGAGGCGCTGCAGATTCGGGAGGCGATCGGCGACCGTCACGGGCGCATCCGATCGGTCAATGCCTTGGGCCTGGTCCACAGGCGCGCCGGGCGGCCGGATGAAGCACGCGACTGCTTCCAGCTGGCCCACACCCTCGCCGAGGAAGCGGGCGACGTCTGCTTCCAGGCCCTGGCTCTGCTGAACCTCGGCGGCCTGGACGTCGAGACGCGCCGGTACGTGGCGGCGCACGCCGAACTCGAACAAGCGCTGCCGCTGCTGCGCGCGACCGGTCAGCACGTGTACACGGTGAACGCACTGCAAGACCTCGCCGGCGCCCTGGCCGGCCTCGGCCGCCTGGCCGAGGCGCTGTCCTCGGCCACGGCGGCCGTCCAAACCGCCACCGGCCTCGGGAACCGGCTGTTCCTGGCTCGAGCGCTCATGGAACTGGCCCGGGTGCGCCGCGCACTGGGCGACCCAGAGCAGGCGCTGACCGACTATGAGCAGGCCATCGCATTGCACCGCGAACTCGGCGACCGCAACCGCGAAGCGATCACCCTCGACGAGGCCGGTACGGCCCACGCCGAGGCCGGGCGCTTCGACCGCGCCGTCGAACTCCATGCCGCAGCCGCCGGCCTTCATCACGAGCTGGGTGACACCGCACGCGAGGAGCAGGCACTGTCGCACCTCGCCGCCGCGCGGCGGCGGCAAGGGGCGGACCCGTCCACCGACCACGTCTGAGATCGGAGTGTGAGAACAAGCCATGGACTTCTCCGCGCTGCTCCTACCTGGAGCGCAGAAACTTGCCACCGCCATGCTCGGCGACGCGTGGGCGGTCACCCGCGACGCCCTGGCCCGTCGCTGGGGCCACGGCGACCGGGCCACTACCGCCGAGGCGTCAGCCGAACTCGATGACGCACGCTCCAGTGCGATCGCGAATTTCGGTGTCGACCAGGCGGACCAGCGGCTTGTGAACGCCTATCTCGCCGGCTACCTCGCCGCGATGCTCAGGGCCCACCCTGATCGCTGCGAGGCCTTGCTGAGCATGACGCAGGACTTTGCCCCGCCGGCGGTCGGGAGGACCGGGAACGTCAACAGCGGCAGAGTCGAAAAGCTCGTCCAGGTCGACGGCGACCTTCACGGCGGAGTTCACATGTGATGTGGTCAGCCCGCGTCTTCGTCGTCGAACTCACCGCCCTTGGCACCCACCAGGAACGAGTCCCACTCCGCGCGGGTGAAGCGCAGGACGGGTCCGTGCGGTTCCAGGCTGTGCCGGACCAGGACGTCGCCACCCGGCGGCCACGCCACTTCTGCGCACGTCGGGTTGTTCGCACTCTGCGAAGACTTCCGCCAGGTCAGCTCGCCGGAATCGGTCACGACTCACCCGACCCGACGACCCGACGACCCGCTTCTGATCGTATTGTCCTGAACCCTCCGGTGTGGGACGCGCGCCGCGCGCACCGGAAGGTTCAGGCGAATGTGTGGCCGCGTAGTGCGGTTCCTTCATCTGCCTCGCCCCCTTTCGTCGGAACGGTAGCGGGTGCGTCCGACGCTCCGCCAGCGCCGATCGTCAGGACCCTGAGTCATTTGCGTGCGTCCGTCGGTTCGGCGCCGGAGGCTCGGTGAACAGCCAGCCGCCTCGCCAGGAGGTCTCCGGCTCGCCACACGCCGCCGTCCAGGCTGGCAACATCTACGGCGGCGTGCACATCGCCGCGCCGCCGGATGTTGCACGCGTCGTACCGGTCGAACTCGCCCTGGCACCCCGGGTGTTCGTCAACCGGGACGCCGAACAGCGCGCGCTCGACACCGCCGTCGAGCGCGGCGACGGCGACACCCGGCCGCGCCTCGTGGTCGTGGACGGTACCGCCGGCGTCGGGAAGACGGCGCTGGTTCTCCACTGGGCACACCGCGCCTTCTTCCGCTATCCCGACGGCCAGCTCTACGTGGACCTTCGCGGATTCGATCCCCGGCCGCCGACGGCGCCAGTGGAAGTCCTGTGGCGGTTCCTGCGATCCCTGGGAGTCGACCCGCTCGCTGTGCCCCACGACCTGGAGGAGAGCTCTGCGCTGTTCCGCTCACGCGCCGCCGGGCGCCGGATGCTCATCGTCCTGGACAACGCCGCCGACGCGGCCCAGGTGCGCCCGCTCCTGCCGGGAACCGGCGCATGCGACGTGATCGTCACCAGTCGCAACGCGCTGCAGCGTCTGGTCACCCGGGAAGGGGCGCATCGGCTTACCCTCGGCTTGCTGCCCCGCCGGGAGGCGGTCATGCTCCTGACAGAGGTCTCCGCGCCGCTTCGGGCCCACGCGGACACCCCGGACCAGCTCGGCGCGCTGGCCGATCTATGTGTGCGGCTCCCGCTGGCGCTGCAGATCGGCGCCGAGCGCGCAGCGGCAGACCCGAACCGCACCCTGCCGGACCTGATAGCAGAACTTCGCCAGGAGCCGCGCCGCTGGGAGCTGCTGTCCGCCGACGACGCCGACGGAGACGCGACCGAGGCGGCACGCAGCGTATTCGCGTGGTCACTGCGCCGGCTGCCGTCAGAATCCGCACGCCTATTCCGCCTGCTGGGGCTGCATCCGGGTCCGGACTTCACATCGGCAAGCGCAGCGGCGGCCGCAGGCGTCGCCGAAGCCGACGCACGGCGCCAACTCGGCGTGCTCAAAGACGCCCACCTGGTCCAGGAGATCGGCGGCGGCCGCTATCAGATGCATGACCTGCTGCGCGGGTTCGCCGCCGAACGCTGCATCCGGGACGAGACCGCGCAGGATCGGCTGCAGGCTCTGACCCGCACGGTTGACTGGTACACCCTGCACTGCCACGCGGCCGCGGTGGCGTTGGGCAGCGACAACCTTCGGCCTACGCCGTGCGGGCAGGCCTGGCTGTTCGCGACTCCCGCCTTCGACGGTCCGTCCGGGGCCCGCGCCTGGTTCGAGCGCGAACGGGCCAACCTGCGAGGTGCTGTGCGCGACGCGGCAGAGGCCGGGCTGGACGAGCGGACCTGGCGGCTGGCCACCCTGCTGATGAGCTTCTACGAGGTGGAGAACACCTTCGCGGATTGGTTCGCCGCCAACGAGCACGCCCTGTCTGCCGCCCGGCGGCTCGGTGACCGCGGCGCTCAGGCGCTCATTCTGGAAAGCCTCGGCAAGGCCTGCCGGCAGAGCGGACGGAACGAGGAGGCGGCGTCGTTCTTGATCGAATCGTTCGATATTCGCAAGGAAATCGGCGACCTCGCCGGCCAGGCGCGCGCACTGCTCATCTTGGGGCTGGTGGACTGGGCCGCGGGACGGCTGGAGGACGCCTCTGAGCGTTTCGGCCGCGCCGAGTTGTCCGCCGCACAGGACCGTGCCGACGTCGAGCAGGCCTACAGTCGGCTGTCCCTGGCCGCGCTCGCGAACACGCAGGCCCGCCATGCCGACGCCTTGGTCCTGTTGGACGACGTCGCCGCGCTGTTCGGTTCCCGCGGTCTGTGGTTCGACGAGCAGCGAGCCTTGCAGGACACCAGCACGACGCTGCGCGGGCTGGGCCGGCCCGCCGAGGCCTGGGCGAACGCCGAGCTGTCCGTCGCGCGTGCCCGGGTGCTGGACAACGGCATGTACCTCGCCCAGGCGCTGCGCGAGGCGGCCTTCGTCCAGGCCGACCTCGGAGCGTGGGACGCCGCGGACGGGCTGCTGGGCGAGGCGTTGGGTATCCAACAGGTCGCAGGCGATCGCCGGCGCGAGGCCGCGGCCCATGAGGATATGGCCGGGCTGTGCGAGCGGATGGGCCGGCTGGACCGGGCCGCCGAGTGCCGGAGGGTGGCAGCCCGGCTAACGGCTGAGCTGGATCGCGAGTAGGGCGGTGCGGTGGGCGAGGGAAATCGGCGAATCGTCCGCTGACACGCGCACGGACGACTCTCGAGTCCGCTGACGTCACGGGTCGGCGCCCAAAGCTTCGAAGCGAACGAGGCACTGTCGGGCGTCCGGCTGGCGCTGTCAGGCGGTTTGAGCCGATGGGCGTCATGGAGGGCGTACTGAGTGCCCCAGATGATCGGGACCACCACGAAGGATCCCTCCGCCTGCAAGGAACACCGCCATCGGTTCGCTCCTGAAACCGCATGAGGACGTCTCATCCTCGCCGGTGCGGGGAGAGCTATTCATGCCCTGCGACGTGGCGGCTCAGTGCACGGCTACCAGTATTCAGTGTCTGACCACTACAGCTGCATAGCAGCCTTCCCGACGGGAAGGGCGGTGGTGCGCCGAAAGCCGCCGAGCGTGCTGTGCCAGACTCGACAGGTGGCTTCCGAGGTCTTCGACATCGCCGTCATCGGTGCTGGTCCCGCCGGTGCATTCGCCGCGTTCCAGGCCGCCGGGCGTGGGTTCACCGTCGCTCTGGTCGACCGGGCGGTCTTCCCCCGGGACAAAACCTGCGGCGACGGGATCGGTCCGGCCGCTGTGAAGGCACTCCAAGGGGCCGGACTGAGCGGGGTGTTCGACGGGTACGCACCAGTCGACACCGTCACGGTGTTCGGCCGGAATGGAGCCCGGTCCGACAGCCCGATCCCGGATATTGGCGGCCAGCCGGCCAGCGGCTTCATCATTCCTCGGGCGGCATGGTCGTGATTCTCATGGTGGGGTTCACGACGGCGAACGGGATGTGGGGCTGTTTCAAGGCCGTCACGATGATCCGCGCCGCGACGGGCGGCGCCCCGGCCGAGTGGCTGCCGTCCCGGCCCGAGCAGCCCACGGGCGTCAGCGCGCTGCACGAGTTCTGCTGGACCACCGCCGTGATCTTCAGTGCCGGCAGTATTTCCCTGCCGACGCTGTTCGTGGTGCAGGCCGAGCTGCCGCCCGCGGCCCGCGCGATCGTCCTGGTGTTCATCGCGATCCTGGCTGTGGGCGGGCTGGTGTTGTCCACGGTGCCGATCCTGTGGCTTCGCCGCCTCGGCGGCGACCAGAAGAACCAGGTCCTGGACTCCCTGGCCGCCCCGATCGAGGAGAGCCAGGACGCCGTCCTGCACGCCGACCAGTACTCGGTGGACGACCTGCGGCGTCGGGGCGATGTGCTTGACATGGCTTTGAAGCTGCGCCGGGAGATCGCCGCGCAGAACCCGGTCCCGCTGCCCCAGCTGGTCACCCGGGGCGCCACCACCCTGGCGCTGCCGCTGCTGTTGAGCGTCCTCCAGCTGTTCGTCACCGGCATGCTCAGCTGAGCCCAGCGGATGCCGAGCCGGATCGGCCACGGCAAACGGTTGTACCGGACGCGCTCCGTACTATCGCTATGGTATATAAGGATTTTGCGAACGTGGAGGTGGCATGCCAGCGGGAGGATCAGCGGCGTCGGGCGCACGCAAGGCGCGGGAGGAGGCCTTCGCGCTGGCCCGGATGGCTAAGGCCGCCCGCGACCGCGCCGGTCGCTTCGACGCGGCCGAGGCCTCCGAACGGCTGGTCGCCGAGACCCTTCTGACCTTGACTGGGCGGGGGTGGCGGCTGCTGGTGGATCGGCAGTGGCCCGGCACCCGCGCGGCGAACGTCGACATGATCCTGATCGGTCCCGGCGGGGTGTTCGTGATCGACGTCAAGAACTGGCGGGCCATGCCGTCGGTGTCCAGCGGCCGGCTGGTGGCCGGCGACAAGGACTGGCACGGCGAGATCGGGAAGATCCTCGCGCAGGCGCGGATCGCTGAGGACGCGGTCGCGAGCCTGGGCCTGGCTCCGGTCGCCGTGCAGCCGGTCCTGGCGTTCTGCGGCCACCGGCTGGATGACAGCTTGGGCCGGGTGCTGCTGCTCGGGCAGCTGGACATCGCGCGCGCATTTGTCACTCTGCCCCGCCGGCTAACGCCGGCGCAGGTCCGAGCGGTCGCCGACCACCTGGAGGAAGTGTTCCCCGCCTACGAACCCACGGCGATCGACATACCCGGGGCCCAGGCGGCCGGCAGCATCGCCGAGGCGGCGACGCTGTTCGACGTCGAGGAGATCGCTGACGCCACGCTGCGCTCGGCGCTGGCCGCGCCGATCGAGGGCTGGATGACGTTCCTGCACCCCGACCAGGCCGCGCTGGTCAAGCGCCGGTTCACTGGTCCCGCGCGGATCAGCGGCCCGGCCGGTACCGGGAAGACCGTCGTCGGGCTGCACCGCGCCGTGCACCTGGCCCAGCACAGCCCGCACCGCGTGCTCTATGTGACGTTCGCGAACAACCTGCCCCGGATCGGCCGCACCCTGGTGGAGTGCTTCGCCCCGGCCACCGTCGACCGGATCGAGTTCACCAGCCTGCACAACCTGGCCCGTGAACTGCTCACCGAGGCGAATGTCCCGGTGCGGCTGCATGGCGACCGGGCCGGAAGTTTGATGTCCCGGGCGTGGTATCGAACCGGGAGGGAGAGCGTCCTGCCACGGCTGGAGGCCAACCCCAACTACTGGAGTGACGAGGTCGAGTACGTCATCAAAGGCCGCGGCCTGACCGACCTCAAGCAGTACCTTGCCATCGAGCGGCGCGGCCGGGGCACGATGCTGCGGGCCGAGCACCGCGAAGCCGTGTGGGCGCTGTTCGAGCACTACGAGCAGCTGCGCACCGAGGACGGTGTCCACGACTTCAACGACGTCCTGGCCCTCGCGGCGGCTGCGGTCGCCGACGGCCGCACCACCCGCCGCTACTCGGCAGTCGTCGTCGACGAGGTCCAGGACCTCACCCTGGTCGGCGTCCGGCTCCTGCACGCCCTGGTCGGCGACGCCCCCAACGGGCTGCTGCTCGTCGGCGACGGCCAGCAGGCCGTCTATCCCGGCGGATACCGCCTGTCGGAGGCGGGGATCGCCATCGCGGGGGCCCGCGGGGTGGTACTGCGCACCAACTATCGCAACGCCGAACAGATCTGGAAGACGGCGATGGCGGTCGTCGCCGACGACGCCTTCGAAGACGTCGACGAGACCCGCGCCGCCGGCCGCCGGGACGTGGAGACCACTTATCGGGACGGCGCCGTCGTCCACGTGCAAGCCCCCACCGAGGCCGAACACGACAGGCTGCTGCTCGAAGCGCTGCGGGACCTGGGCGACGGCATCGCGGACGCCGCGGTGCTGTGCGCGAGGACGAAGGACGTCGAGTATTACCTGCGCCTGCTGGCCAAGGCCGGGACCCCGGTCCAGCGCCTGGAACGCTACGACGGAGCCTCCGGCGACGGCTGCAAGGTCGGCACGTTCCACCGTGTCAAAGGCCTGGAGTTCAAGCACGTGTTCCTGCCCATCCACGACACGCTGCTGCGCGATCAGGCCGGATACTCCGGCGCGGCCTCAGAACGCAGCGAACTCATCCGCCGCCAACTGTTCGTCGCCATGACCCGCGCCCGCGACACCCTCTGGCTCGGCTCCATCCGGCCGCCGGCCAGCTAGCCAAGACGCCCGGCGTTGCGGCACCGACACCCTCTGACCCGACCGCCGACAAGCTCTGCGCACCCTTCAAGGAGACAACCCGTGTTCGTGTACCACCTCGTAGACCCCCTCGACGACTTCGGCGGCCTGACCGCGTTGCCCGACTGGTTGCGCAACGCGACGCCGGACAACACCGCGTGGGTCTTGCAGGCGGTCCTCGCCCTGCAGACCGCGGCCAAGGAGATCGGCTGGGAGGGAGAAATGCGCCACCTGCCATGGGTCGGGATCCTCGATGTCGGCAGGGAGCCCCAGCGCTACCTGGTCGTCAAGCAGGACAACAACGGCGAGACGTTCCTCGTCAGCACGGATCGGCTGTACTGGCCCGAGAACGAGATCGGTGAAGTCCACGAGACCGTGACGCCACGAATCGGAGTCTGCCACCACCCGACCTTCGACGACGACCTCGATGATGCGACGGGCTGGCCGACTCGGTGACCGGCACGGCTTCCCGTCTCACTCCTTCCCCACAAGGCAGGAGCCCTCACTCGAAGTTGACCGACATGGACCGGGCCAGGATTCGAGTGCAGGTGACGGTCACAGACCCGAGCGACAAGGGGAGGCTCCAACCGAATTTCGAGACCGACGCGATCATCTTCGGCGAGGACACGGTTGCTCTGCGGCTCGGCGGCGAGCGGGTGGACGCGCTGGAGGCATACCGGCAGGGTGCAGGTCAGCCTGTGGCGGTCTATCCCACCGCCTGGGTGAAAGTGATCACGTTCCTCCCTCGAACCCCGCTTCCTGACTCGCCGATCCACGTGCCGTGGCCTCACAGCCGCACGAGACGCGCATGTGAAGCTTGCACGCTGTGTGTCGGTACTTGGACCAGGGACCGAGGACGCGGACGGCTATCCTGTCGCGGTGAAGGCGGCCAGCTTGTCGGGGTTGTTCAGCGCGATCCCGGCATACTCGTCCACCACGGTCGGCGCGACGCCTGGAGAGTCCTGCCGGTCGACGCCGCTGTGCGCGTCCAGCACAACCGGCCCGTAGTAGGTGCGGCCGTAGACGGCGCCGTGCCCGACCCCCGTCACCCACAGCGCAGTCCGATTCGCCGCAGTGTCCGGCAACGTCCACAGCTGCTTGCCGGTGACCGCGTCGAACCCGACGACGAAATCCTCCCCGGTGATAGTCGGGGTGCACACGGTCGACGACAGGCCGTCGAACGCGCACGAGGAGTACTTGAGCGGCGCGGTCGGCTGGGGTGCCGGTCCGGGAGTCGAGGAAGCTGTAGCGCGGGACTGTCGGGACTGTAAATTCAGCTTTGACAGACCCACTGCCGGTGGCCGCGGGTAATTCGACGCTACGTCGGATCGAGTTCGTCACCAGAGCGGCGAGCCAGGCTGTGCTCAAGTTGGCGCGCGATTCGAGACCCTGCGTCCGACCACGGCCGCGAACGGAACCACGCCGAATCCGGCCAACGCCCCAGCGCCTTACGCTGCAGTTACAGCGATCGCTCGGTGGCGCGCAGCGCGCGGGACAAGACGCCGCTCACCGGGTTCGTATACAGCCCGGCTGTGATGGCTGTGGTGGCGTGACCGGCGAGCATCGAGACGTCGGTGAGTGGCAGATGCCAGTCGTTCAACGCGGTGGTGCAGAACACGTGCCGCAGACTGTGCCAAGTCCACGCGTTGCCTCGATCAGCCCAACCTGCTGCGGCGCGTGCAGGGCCGAGGACCTGTCGTGTGAAGTTCGAGGCGCGTAGCAAGCCGCCGCGCGGCGCGGGAAACACCAACGAGGCCGTGCCGCCTTTCCCCGACCCGACGTCGTCGAGTTCGCGCAGCCTTCGATCGATCATCGCCCCCAGCGGGTAGCCCCTCGGGGTGACCGCCGGGTAGACCGTGGTACGGGCCTTGCCGCCTTTCGGCGCGGACTGCCTGATTCTGCCACGGAACTCCGAAGCCTGCTCGACAACCTGAATCGCTCTGGCCTCCGCATCGACACGGTTCGCACGCAGCGCCGCCATCTCGCCGAAGCGCAGTCCGGAACATGCGGCCAGGTGGACTGCAAGCTCCAGCTGCCAGGAATGGCGGGCCGCGAGCGCTGCGGCGAGCGCGGCGACCTCGCCATGGCCTGGAATCTGGTCGGGTTCGATGAATACCGCCGAGCACCCGTGCACGGCACCGCCGGACCGGCCCACGGCGACGATGCCGTCGCGCCAGTCGACGGAGGACAGCGACGTGTCGGCCAGGAAGCCTCCGTCCAGTCCTGCACGAACGAGACCGCCGATGACAGCCGCCAGCCGCGTCGCTGTGGTCGCGCTGGCGGGGGATCCCACCAAGGCGCGCAACAGGTTTGCCGTGACGTCGCCGCATCGCAGCTCGGCCGCGTGCGGCAGTATGTGGTTGTTGATGAGCACTTCCACCGACTCGCGGTAGGACGGCGCCCACTTCACCGTCTCGATCGCGCAGGTGAGCGCGGGTGCGACAGATCCGGCACGGCGCGAGCCGTTGGCCCTTGAGGTCCCTGGATACCAGACCGGGAAGCGGCAGACACGCTGGGCGGACGGCAAGCGACGCAAGATCGAGGACGTGCTCGCCGTCTTGTTCGAGGAACTTGAACTTCAGGCCGGGCAGGCGGCCCAGCGGAAGATCGACGAACAACAAGCGGAGGACGAGCGACGCCAGCAGTGGCAAGCGGCGATGGCGAAAGCCAGGGAGGCGGCAACCTTAGCGTTCTATATCAAGACCCTTGAGAAACAGCACAAACAGTGGCGCGAGGCTGAACGGCTTCGCGAATACTTGGCTGCGGTCGATGCCCGTGTCGCGCAGGCGGTGGCGGACGAGGATCCTGGAGTGAAGAAGGCCCAAGAGTGGATGATCTTCGTGAAGGCGTACATCATGACACTTGACCCTTTGAGCGGCCTCCCCACCATGCCGGATCCGCCGGCGCTGACGAACGACGACCTGAAGCCCTTTCTGGGACGTTGGAGCCCATACGGACCAGGCTGATTGCATTCTGCCAGGTAGGTCCATCCGGGACCCTGAGATTCGCCCTCTGGCCAATCTTGGTGAACGCGATCGTCTCGTCGACGACTTGGCGCATCAGGTGTGAGGGTTCTGATGCTCCTCTGTCCGTGACAGAATTTGATCGTTCTCGTAGCGCCTACCACGACGAAAGGGGATTCGTGTCGCGTGCCGAACCTGAGGACCAGCCCATCGGCCAAGTCGGTGGTGCTACCGCGAACGAGATTTCGGGGAGGGTCTCGGGACATGTGATCCAAGCACGGTCCATCGCCGGTGGCGTTCATTTCCACGCGCCGACGTCCTGGGGTCCAGTCCCGCGGCAGCTGTCCGCGCGAGTGGCGTCGTTCGTGAACCGTTCGGCTGAGCTTGCAGCGCTTGACCGGCACGCTGCCGAAGCCGGACCGGGAATCGCCGTGATCGCCGGCGGTCCGGGCTCGGGAAAGACCGCGCTGGCACTGCATTGGGCACACCGAACCCGAGCCTAGTTCCCCGACGGCGACTTGTTCGTGAACCTGCGCGGATACGACGCTGGCCCACCACTGTCGACGGACTGGGTACTGGACGGTTTCCTACGAGCGCTGAACGTCCCGCCCGGACACATTCCTGCGGCCACCGATGCCAAGGCCGCGCTGTATCGGTCGCTGCTGGCCGAGCGCAGGATCCTGATCGTGCTGGACAACGCCGCCGACGCCGAACAGGTGCGGGCGCTCTTACCCTGATCGGACGGTTGCGCCACAGTGATCACGAGTCGCAGCCGCTTGGCCGGGCTCACAGCTCGCGAGGGCGCGGCCCGGATGGATCTGTCAGCGCTTCCCGAAGCCGAAGCGCTGGAGCTGCTTCGAGCAGTGGCTGGCGCTGAACGGATCGATGAGACGCCGAACGCAGCCGCCCAGCTCGCAGTGCTCTGCGGGTACCGAGCCCGGCCCAGGCAGACCCGTACAACAAGAACCTCACTGATGCCCAGCGCACGTTCTTCCCGCTGACCGACCAGGTGCTGTTCAAACACCTGAGCCGACAGGCTGGCGAGCCCGACCGCGAAGACCTGCATGCCGGGCTCTACCCGATGCTGGCTGACGACCGCTGCCAGCTGCTGGTCGCGGATTTCGACGGCAAGGACGGCTCGGATTGGCGCGACGACGCGGTGGCGTTCCACGCCGCTTGCCGCGCGCACGCCGTCCCGGCGCATGTCGAGATCAGCCGCTCCGGCGCCGGAGCCCACGTGTGGATCTTCTTCGAAGGCCCCGTGGACGCGGCGACCGCGCGCGCGATGGGCCTGGGTTTGGTACGACAGGCGATCGGCGCCCGCCCCGGCATGTCGTTGAACAGCTACGACCGGCTGTTCCCGGCTCAGGACTTCCTCCCGGTCAACGCCAAGGGCGGATTCCGATTCGGGAACCTGATTGCGTTGCCGCTGCATGGCAGATCCCGCGCCGCCGGGACCTGCGTGTTCGTCGATCCCGGCACCTGGGCGGTCCACGGCGACCAGTTCGCCTATCTGGCCGCCGCCGAAAGGCTGTCGCCGCTGCGCGCGGCTGAGTTGGCCGAGCATCTGGGCCAGATCGACGCTGGACCTGCACCGGCCGACTCCCCGATGCCGGCCCGGCCGCGCCGCAGCCAACTCGGAAAAGCCCCGGCAGTCGTCCACGCCCGATCCGGAGCCATGCTCACGATCGCCACCGTCGGCATGGCGCCCCAACTGCTCGCCGCGATCAAGCACGCGTCCTCGTTCTTCAACCCCGAGTTCTTCCGCAAACAGGCCCAGCGGTTTTCCACCTGGAACGAGCCACGCCTGATCCGCCGGTTCAACGACACCGACCCCGACTACATCGTTGTGCCCCGCGGGCTGCGCGACGAGGCGGCGAAACTGATCGCTGCGGCCGGAGGTGAGTTGGCCGTCACCGATGAACTGCCCTGCCAGACCGAGATCGACCCCCGCTTCACCGGCACCCTCACCGAACCGCAACAACGCGCCGTCAAGGCTATGAGTGCCCACGACGCCGGCGTGCTGCAGGCTCCCACGGGCTTCGGTAAGACGGTGGTGGCCTGCGCCTTGATCGAACACTATCGACAGAGGACCGCGATCGTGGTGAACCGGGCCGAACTCGTGGCCCAGTGGACTGAGCGGCTGCGCCAGTTCCTCGACCTGCCCGGTACGGCCGTCGGAACTCTCGGGGCCGGGAAGGATCGCCGCGGCTTTGCCGTGGATGTCGTCATGCTGCAGTCCCTGGCCCGCCGCGACGCTGCCGAGCACCTGCTCGACGACTACGGTTTGGTGATCGTCGACGAGTGCCACTGCGTCGCCGCACCCGCGGCCGAGGCCGTCCTCCAAGCCGCCAAGGTCGGCCGTTGGATCGGCCTGTCAGCCACCCCATATCGCGCCGACTCGATGGACCCCCTGATCACCATGTTGCTCGGGCCGATCCGCCACGAAGCCGACGACACCAACCCCCTGGCCAAGCACCTGATCGTGCATCCCACAGCTTTCCGCACCGCCGAGACTGGCACCGACGGCGCCGCCATCCAGGCCGTGTACTCCGAACTCGCCGCCGATCCGGACCGCAATGCCCTGATCGCCGCCCACCTTGCCGACGCCCACGTTCGCGGACGACGCGTCCTGGCGCTGGCCAACCGCGTCGAACACCTCGCCGCCGTTGCCGACGCTTTGAGTATGCACGGCGTCGCAGCCATGCAGCTGCATGGCGGACTGCCGCCAGCCGAGCGCACCCGCGTTCGCTCCGCCATGTCGGCGGCCCACCTCGGCCCGCTGGTCGTCCTGGCCATCGACAAGATCGCAGGCGAAGGGCTCGACGCCGATCTGGACGCACTGTTCCTGATGAACCCCGTGTCGTTCAAAGGGCGCGTCATCCAACAGGTCGGGCGGATCATGCGCACTGGCCCCGGCAAGACCAACATCGAAGTCCACGACTACCTCGATGCCGCGGTGCCGAGGCTGGAGCGCAACCACCACAAGCGCCGGCGTCTGTTGGAAAAGCGAGGCTTCACTGTCACGAGCGCCCCTCGATCCACAGCCGCCACCCGACGACCGGCCGTGCCGGTCACCGCTGCACCACACCCTGGACGACCTGGACCCGCCGAACACACCGAACCCACTGCCTCCGAAGTGCGTGCCTGGGCCCACGCTGCGAACATCCCGGTTTCTCTGCGCGGCCGGATCAGCGCCGACCTGCGGCAGGCATACCGCGACGCACACCGTGTGGAGGATCAATGCCCTCCCACAGGCTACCGCTCCGGACCTGGCAGCGGTCTTCGTTGAGGGCGATCGCCTGCGGACGAGCAACCACCGCACCGAGTCGTTCTCGTCGACCGGGGCGGAAGGATCATCCGTCAACAGCAGGCGGAAGGTCGCCGCAGGGCGCAGTGGCTTGACCGCGAGTCTGGCAGCGGGGACTATCGCCAGCTCGTACGCCTGTACTGCGGTAATGTCCCAAGCGGCCGGCGAGTCGAGTTCGACCTCCCAGTACCAGGGGATACCGGCTGGTCCATCTTCCACACCCGCCGCTTAGGGGTACAGAACCTCGCCCTGAGCGACGTCGCCAAACTGGTCGGACACTCGAACATTCGCATTACGCAGAAACCTACCCGGGCACGATCGCCGGAATCCTGGAGTGCGTCTTCGGACACACTAAGACACCGGACCCCGATCGGGACTCCGGCCGCGCCAAGCATCCGCTGGCCGACATTCAAGCGCGAGGAGACTTCAACGACGCCGAGCGTCGACGCTCCAGCCCTCCCCAAGCCAGGAGACGTCCACGTGGGGCCTCTCGCATGCGACAGACCGGCCGGATCGCAGTAGCACGGTCATGACGTCGCCCGCAACGCTTTGATTGCCAGTACCGGACGGACAACGACTGGGGTTCTCCTCCAGCGACAGTACAGAACGGGTCGCCCTCACGGACATGCGCCGACTGCGACCTCGATGTGGGCGTCCTTGACGTGGCCCGAAGCGGGTTCCGCTCGTAGGCCATCTTCAGCAGCATACGCATGAGGAGGAGCTTCGGATCGATGTAGCTTCGGCACTGCCCGGCCAGCTTGGCCCGCCGCAGCGGGCGGGGCCGGTCGCCGACCTGCAGTGCATGTTCGCCAGTAGCGGGTCGGTCAGGTATTCCGCGGCCACCCCGGCGTTGACCAGCCCGGAGATTGAACATGCGCATGCGGTCCCCCGTTTTCGAGGTGTTCGCGCCGTTCACGATCTGCTGCATGTGCCAGGTCTCGATGTCCCGGCACTTGACGTGCCCGATCACTGCCGCCCCGGACCCCGTTTACGTTGCGCCTCCCGCCCACGATGTCCAGTACGTCGCAGCGGCTGGGAGCACTCGGTGTGCGGTGGGCGGGGTCGGTGCGTGCGCATGCGTGGGGCAGGCCCGTTCGGGTCGCCGGTCGCGTCGGCCGTGGATTCATGCTTTGGACCGTCTGCAGCGGCAGCGGCGGCGTGACCCGAAACCAACACATGCCGCTCGAGGTCGGTATCAGTGTGCGATCTGCGCTGGGTCGGCCGGATCCAGGTCGGCAGCGGCCTGTGATTGCTCATGGCGGGTGTGTCTTTCGTGTGGTTCGACCGCGCCCCGAGCCGTCGCGAGGGCAGTTGCCCTGAAGCGATTATGCACAGCTGTTCATGGTTCTTCGATCATTGCGCCGTTTCAGTCGACACGTGTCCTCAACTGGCGATTCGCCCGAGCCGCGTCTTCTGAAACTCGGCCTGCGTATCCGGCAGCTGCGGGAGGAACAGGACCTCAGTCTCGAAGAACTCGCCCATCGCAGCGACCTGAGCTTCCGCGGTTTGATCTACATCGAGCATGGACGCCGGAACGCCGGGGTGCCGACGCTCCTGAAGATCGCCGACGGGCTCGGCATCTCACCGGCTGACCTCTTCGGTCCAGGATGGTCGAAGGGTGCCGTGAACGGATCCGCGTCAGAACCCGGATGAGGAAGCGGGCCGCGCCGCACGTCGGTTGACGGCGCGGCCCTGAGCGTTCTTAGATCCGGCAGATCCGGTCTTCGGAACCCGGCTTGTCGGGGAACTGTGCGGCGCCGGTCTTGTCGAACGCCCGCTGCAGCGTTCCTGCGACGCTGCCGAGATACATCTCGATGGTAATCCTCGTGCTGGAGTGGCCGGCCAGGGCCGCGACGTCGGTGACGTCCAGGCCCCAGTCGTTGAGCGCCGTGGTGCAGAACAGGTGGCGCATCGAATGCCACGTCCACACCCGCCGGTCCTCGGCGTCCCGCCAGCGCGCCAAGCGGCAGGCGGGGACTGCGACGCGGTTGTCGAAGTTCGACGGCCAGAAGTGCCCGCGCGGCGCAGGGAACATCAGGCCCATCGGGTTGCGCCCCTCCACCTGCTCGGTGACGGCCTCCTCGGCCCGCCTGCGCATCGCCTCCGCGAGCCGATAGCCGGTTGGCGTCTCGGCCGGGTAGATCGTGGTGCGCCGCTTGCCGCCTTTGGGCGGGACACGCAGCAACTTGCCGTCGACCTCGATGACCTGCCAGGCTACGGAGATGGTCCGCCGCAGCACCGCGGCATAACTCGCCTCCAAGGCGAGTAGCTCGCCGATGCGCAGGCCGCTGTAGGCGGCCGCGTACGGCATCAGCTCGTGCCACCACGGGGCCAGGCGTTTGCGGATCATCGACGACCCGAGGGCTGCGACCGACTCGTGGCCGGGGATCTCGTCGGCGTTCACGAACTCGCCGCTCTGCCCGGCCACCGACACCGTCTGCTCGGGCCGGGCGCGGTCTCCGGGCTGCCAATGCACCATCGCCAGCCGCGGGTTGGTCAGGTAGTCCGCCTTGATCCCGGCCTTGACTATCGAGCCGATCGTCTTGGCCACCCGCCGTCCGCCGTCGGCAGTGTTGGGTGCGTTGACCGCGGCCTGCATGTGCGCGACCCGGATCTTGTCGCGCTTGACGCTGGCGATCACCGGGAGGATGTAGTTCTCGCAGTACCGGCGCTGCTTGGACGCATACGACGGCGCCCAACCCTTGCCGACGGGGTGCCGGTCGGCCGACAGGTAGCGCGTGACCAGGGCCGCGCCGAGCTCCTCGGTCAGCGTCGCCTCGAAGGACAGGCGCGCCTTCACCGGCTCCAGCTTTGCCGCCAGCGTCTCCTCGTCGCGGGCCCGGCGGAAGCGACGCTTGTCGTCCAGGTCGTAGAACAGGGCCCGCCAGTCCTCGTCCTCGTTGCGCGGCGGGTAGATGGTGATCCCCTCGGGGGGGTCACGATGATGTCGGGGTCGGCCGGCCTCTTGTCCTTCACGCGGCGGCCCCGCCCCGGCGTCGAGGGGATCGTCCTGGATGCCAGGAACGCCTCCACCGCCGGCCGCGGCCACCGGTAACAGGAGCTCGACAGCCGCACCGGGTCCGGGAACCCCGGGCTGTGCGTCAGGGCGTAGGCCGCGCTTCGCCCGAGGCGGAGCAGGGCGCGCAGGTCGTTGATGCTCAGGTACTCGTCCATGGGCGGGACCGTCCGCAGGTGCCCCCGGCTCCGCATGGTCGACATGGCGACCGCCGCGCTGGGGGGAACGGAATGATTACGGCCCCGGCCTGCTCGTTCTCTGACACGCGTCGGCCGGTCTGCTGTGTCATTTTGTGTCACCGCGGGTGGCAAATACGGGCCCTCCGGGCATGGAAAAACCCCTTCCGATTTGCGTTTCCGCAGACCAGAAGGGGTTTCGACGGTCGGGCTGACAGGATTTGAACCTGCGACCCCCTGACCCCCAGTCAGGTGCGCTACCAAGCTGCGCTACAGCCCGCCGCCCGCATCAGCGGGCAGGAAGACCATACCGCACCCGGGGCCTGCGAATCACATCGGTTAGCGTCCCCCGGGGTGGCGCGTCGTCCTGGTTCCTGTGGTCCTGTTTTCCGCGGTCCTGCTTCTCGCCGTCCTACTTCTTGCGGTCCTTGTTCTTCTGGCGGACCTTGACCGAGATTTGGATCGGGGAGCCGACGAAGCCGAACTCCTCGCGCAGGCGGCGTTCGATGAAGCGGCGGTAGCCGGCTTCGATGAAGCCGCTGGCGAATAGGACGAAGCGGGGTGGGCGGGTGGCGGCCTGGGTGCCGAACAGGATGCGGGGTTGTTTGCCGCCGCGGAGGGGGTGCGGGTGCTCGGCTACCAGGGTGCCGAGGAAGGCGTTGAGTTTGCCGGTGGGGACGCGGGTTCCCCAGCCTTCCAGGGCCTGTTCCAGGGCCGGGACTAGCTTGTCGACGTGGCGGCCGGTGCGGGCGGCTAGGTTGACGCGGGGGGCCCAGCGGACTTGGACCAGGTCGCGTTCGATTTCGCGTTCCAGGTAGTAGCGGCGTTCCTCGTCCATGAGGTCCCACTTGTTGTAGGCGATGACCAGGGCTCGGCCGGCTTCGGCGACCATGGTGATGATGCGGAGGTCCTGTTCGGTCAGGGAGTCGCTGGCGTCGACCAGGACTACTGCGACTTCGGCCTTCTCGATGGCGCCCTGGGTGCGCAGGGAGGCGTAGAAGTCGGCGCCGTAGGTTTGGTTGACGCGGCGGCGGATGCCTGCGGTGTCGACGAAGCGCCAGGTTTTGCCGCCCAGTTCGATCAGTTCGTCCACCGGGTCGCGGGTGGTGCCGGCGGTGGCGTCGACGACTACGCGTTCCTCGCCGGCCAGTTTGTTCAGCAGTGAGCTCTTGCCGACGTTGGGCTTGCCGACCAGGGCCACGCGGCGGGGGCCGCCCATCAGCGCGCCGAAGCGGACCGCCGGGGTCTGCGGGAGGGCCTCCAGGACCGCGTCCAGGAGGTCGCCGGAGCCGCGGCCGTGCAGGGCCGAGACCGGGTGGGGCTCGCCCAGGCCCAGGTTCCACAGTGCCGCGGCCTCGGCCTCCGTGCGCTCGTCGTCCACCTTGTTCGCGACCAGTACCACCGGCTTGCCGGCCCGGCGCAGGACCCGGACCACCGCTTCGTCGGTGTCGGTGATGCCGACTGTGGCGTCCACCACGAACATCACCGCGTCGGCGGCGTTGATGGCGGCCTCGGCCTGGAAGGCGACGGCCTTGGCCATGCCCTCCACGTCCCGTTCCCAGCCGCCGGTGTCGACCAGCGTGAAGCGGCGGCCGTTCCAGTGCGCGTCGTAGGACACCCGGTCGCGGGTGACGCCGGGCACGTCCTGCACCACGGCCTCGCGGCGGCCCAGGATGCGGTTGACCAGCGTGGACTTGCCGACGTTGGGGCGGCCGACGACGGCCAGCACCGGCAGCCGGACACCCTCGCCCTCACCGCGTTCCCAGTCCTCCGAGTCGAGTCCTTCGGCGTAGGCCTCGTAGTCGAAGTCCTCGTCGAAGTACTCCTCGGCGGTGACGCCGCCGGCGCCGGTTTCGGCTTCGGCGACGTCGCCGGGAGTGTAGTCCTCGGTCTCGGGCTGCATCAGGGATTCCTCGTGTCTTCAGTGGAAGCGTGCTGCCGTGCCGGCGGCCCCGCACGCAGGCGGGGCCGCCGGGTCCGGCTGTGTCTAATTGTCGCGCCCGGTGAGCTGCTTGGCGTACTGCACGTGCGCCGCCAGGCGGACCCGCAGGTCCTCGCTGATGGCGGCGATCTTCTGCCGCCGGCCCAGGCCCTCGGACCCCTGGGTCAACTCCGCCAGCGTCACCGGTGTTCCGTACACCAGGTCCAGGTGGGAGCGCGGGGTCGGCAGCGAGCCGACCGTCTTGCCGTTGGTAGCCGTGCCCAGGCAGGCCACCGGCAGGATCGGGGCACCGGTGGCCAGCGCGAAGTAGGCCAGGCCGTTGTGTACCGACTCGAACTCCCCGGTGGTGCGGGTGCCCTCGGGGAACACCCCCAGGACGCCGCCGGAGCGCAGGGTGGCCAGCGCGGATTGGATCGCCGCGCGGTCCGGGTGGTCCCGGTCGACCGGGATCTGCCCCAACGCCAGCAGTATCGGGCCCAGCGGGCCGACGAACATCTCCTTCTTGACCAGGAAGTGCACCGGTCGCGGCGCCACGCCGGCGATCAGCGGGCCGTCCAGGAAGCCGGTGTGGTTGCCGGCCAGCAGCAGCGGGCCGTCGGTCGGGACGTTCTCGGTGTTGTGCTGGGTGACGTGCCACAGCGAGTGCATCAGCGGTACGCCGATGCGGTGGGCGCGCTTGGCGCCGCGCGCGCTGGGCGGCGTGTGGTTGTGCGGGCCGGCGGACCGGTCCCGGTCCCGGTCGTGGCCTGGGCTCGGGACTGGGCCTGGGCCTGGGCCGCGCGTGGCGTCGGCGACCCGGCCGCGCCAGGGGACCGACGGTCGGTGCGGCATGTCTCGGAGAACCTTCATCTGGTGAGTCCCACCCCTTGGGAGGCGGCGTTCGGCGCGGAGCCCTGGGCCGCGTGGATGACGATGCCGGCGACCTGGTCGATCACCTGCTCCAGGGTCAGCTCGGTGGCGTCGACCACCACCGCCCCCGGCGCCGCTTCCAGCGTGTTGGTCCGGTTGTCGACGCTGTCGCGGCGGGTCAGCGCCTCGCGGGTGGCCGCCACGGTCCCGGCCCCGCCGCCGTTCTCGGTGTTGCGGCGGGCGGCCCGGGCGTCTTCGGAGGCGGTCAGGTAGATCTTGGCGCCGGCGTCCGGGGCCACCACCGAGGCGATGTCCCGGCCCTCGACCACGATCCCGCCGGCCCCGATGAGCTCCCGTTGCAGCGCGATCAGCCGGGCCCGCACCTCCGGCACCGCCGCCACCGCGCTCACCGCGCCGGTGACGTCGGCCTCCCGGATCGCCACCGCCACGTCGTGCCCGTCCACGCTGATCGCCGGCGCCGCCGGATCGGTCCCCGAGCCGATCGCCGGCGCCCCGGCGTCGGCCGCCACCGCGGCCGGGTCGGTGGTGTCGATCTTGTTCTGCAGCATCCAGTAGGTCATCGCCCGGTACTGCGCGCCGGTGTCCAGGTAGCGCAGCCCCAGGCGCGCGGCGACCCCGCGCGACACGCTCGACTTGCCCGACCCCGACGGACCGTCGATCGCGACGACCATCCGGGACAGGGTGTGCTGGCTGGGCAGCGGCATGCGGTTGACTCCAAGCGACGTGATCAGCGACCGGGACCTGCGGCCCATCAAGAGTATCTGGTGGCCGGGCTCACGGGTTTCCCATTAGCCCCGAGCGGCCCGGGGTTGATTGGATGGGTCATCGGATATTCGGCGGTGGTTCGCGTGCTTGGCGCGCGAACACCGCCGATGCGTTTTTTCGAGGACTTTGGCGGCATCGGCGATCGGAAGGCGAGGTGTACGGCAGTGGACTGGATCGTCCTGGTCGTCTCGGGGCGCATGGAAGCGGTCTGGGCGACCGCGTTGGGCAAGTCCGAGGGCCTGCACCGGCTGGGCCCGACCGCCGTCTTCGGCCTGGGCGTGCTGTTGAGCATGGCGGGGCTGGCCTACGCGCTGCGCACGCTCCCGGTCGGCACCGGCTATGCCGTCTGGGTGGGCATCGGCGCGGTGCTGACGGTGGCCTACGGGATGGTGTTCGACGGCGAGACGGTGTCGGTGGGGAAGGTGCTGCTGCTGGCCGGGATCGTCGGATGTGTGATTGGTCTCAAAATGCTGCACTGAGTACTGGACCGAGAACTGCACCGAGTACTGCGCTGATCGCCGCGCTGACGGCTCGCGGCCGCGCGCCGAGGATGTCACGGGACGTACTTGGCCAGCTACGATCGGGTCCGTGATCAGAACCCTGATCACGGACCCGACGTATGTGGGGAGCGCGGGCTATGGAGCTGGAGCCCACTTTGCTGTTGGTGGGGGCGGTGAAGGCGGCGGCCAACGCCGGGGCCGCGGAGATCGGGAAGAAGACCGGGTCGGCGGTCGCGGAGCGGACCAAGGGGCTGCTGGTCCGGATGCATATGGCTCGGCGGGGCGACGAAGCGGGCGCGCAGGTAGTTGATGACGGTCTGCTGGGTCGAGACGTCGAAGTGGCAGCCCTCCTGCGA
>NZ_JAAFZA010000076.1 GCF_015356865.1 Catenulispora pinisilvae | reverse complement strand
CGCGACGGGCGGCCGCAGTGCCGAATCCGCTGGCTGTCACCGAAAAGCGCGATGACAGAACCCTACGAAACTACCGAAACCTCCTGCACAGGAGCCCAACCCAAAGCCAACGACGAACCGGACAGACAGTCGCTTTCCGCCCTCTTAGGTCTCGAGCACTACGGGACGGTGGCCATGAGGCGGGATTCCACGCCCCCTCGGGAGGCGAGGGGAAGTTATGGCTGTCGAAGGCGTCCCGCGAGATCTGTTCCAGCGAGCAGGTACCGTACTGGTCCGAAGGTCGATAGTGCCCAGACAGGTTGTCGAAGCCGGTAATGTTGCCATTTTCATCGACCACGAAGTTACCCGCCATTGCTACGGCCGCTTCTTCGGACAGGCTTGTGTGACCGATCTCTCTGCTCCATGCGAAGTCACCGTCGTTGACTGCTCGAAGTGTTCCATCGAGCCTGACGATGAAGGTGTACTCGCCTGGCCGTAGCTTTTCTCCCTGTTGGAGCGGTTGAATGTCCTCACCTGGGTTGAGATCTCCTTGCTTGGTGGGGTCCATTTCGGGGGTCCGCTTTATCGTCCATGCTCTGGGCAACTCGTTACAGCCAGTGGGCTTCCACGGTGGGTTCCCTCGCCCGTTCCCTTGCCCGGCCGGTTCGGTCTGGGCCTCTGGTGGGAGTGTCGGGAACACGGTCGCGGTGCAGGAGAGTACGTTGCCGCCTTCGCCGCAGGTTCCGACCGGGGCCGTGCCTTGCCCGCTTTGCGGTGCCCTATTGTCGGCTGCAGTGACGACAGGCGTTGGCAACTGTACGGGGTTCGACCAGTCGATCAGGAGTTGCTGGGTGACCGTCCAAGTGTCCGCGACTGGCGAGACGACGGTTTTCCAGTACCAACGGCCGTCGGACCAGTAGGTGTCGACAGTAGTGGTGGTCTGGCTGTAGTGGTCGACGCGGGTGTAGAGGTATTCGCTGTCGAACCACTTGGAGGTGTTATCCCAGCTCTCGGTGCCGGTCACCGTCTTAGTGCCGGTGACGTGCGGCGGCGGGGGCGGCGGGGGCGCTGCGGGTGGCTGGTTGGCTGCTGCCGGCGCGGCCGAGGTGCTGGACGGTGGCTGATAGTGGACGGATGGATGTGCCGTTGGCGACGTGGTGGTGGCTGGTGAACTAACGGTGCCGGTAGCCGGGTTGTAGGTACCGTCGTAGATCAGTGCCTGGGCGCCGACGATGAAGGCATATGTGGCGCCGCCTATGGCCACAACGACCAATGCACCGACGGCCAGCTCCGCGCACCCGATCACGCAGGCGGCACCCTCGACGGCGGCTTCGCCGAGGGCGACACCGGTCGCCTCCACCACTGGTACAGCCTCGCCGGCGACGAAGGATGCGAGGTCCCCTACCCCGGCGTCGACGTAGGCCGCCTCCTCCTGGATGATTTTCGCGCCTGCGTCCGCGACGTCGCCGAGCCCCTGCGTGATGTTGTCCCAGATGTCACAGACCGCCGACAACAAACCGCAGTCATGTCCGCTCGGGTCGAAGGCGCTGGTGGGGTTGGCGGCTGCGTAGGCGTAGAGGTTGGTTCCGACGGCGTTGTGTGCGGCCGGTGCTGCGCTGTCTTCGGACAGGAAGATGCCTGCGGTGGGGTCGTACCAGCGGGATTGTGCGTACGTGCGGCCGGTGGCGGGGCTGGTGTAGCTGCCCTGGTATCCGAGGTTTGGCAGGTTGCCACTGCTGGCGGTGACGTTGCCGAAGGCGTTGTAGCTGCGGCTGGCCGCGAGTGCGCCAGTTTTGGGGTTGGTGCCGGCGATGATGTCGCCGTGGGCGTTGGTTTGCAGGCTCAGGGGGTTGCCGCCGGCGGTGGGGGTGGCGGCCAGGGGTCCGCTGCTGTCGCCGGGGGCTCGGGCGTAGTTCCAGCTGCCGTCGCTTGCTGGTTCCAGTCCGGCTTGTGCGTACTGGTTCAGTCCGTTGCTTCCGTTGCCGTTGTTCTGCAACCGCCCGAGCGCGTCGTAGCTGTAGGTGGTGGCACCGTCGCTGGTGAGCTGGCCGAAGGCGTCGAAGGGCACTAACAGTGTGGAAACGACCGAAAGGTCTCTCAACCGTCAATCGCACTCAGAAGCCGGACCTTGCGAGCCAGCAGAGGACTCGCGAAATGAGGCCAAGTCCTGGTCGGGAGGCATACGGCCTCGACCCGACCCCTATCATGGCCGCCACCGGCTTCGCCCTTAGCTGCCATCTAACTCAGAACTTGATCAATGTTCTGCTGCTGATTTAGGTGCCAGATTGAGCTAAGTGGCCGAAGCGATAGACGCCAGGAACTTGCCTGCCCCCACCGCCCCGAGCGTCGATCACGCGGATTCAATCCAGGCCGAGGCCGGCGAAACAGTAGAAGAGGTCGGACATGGCCTCGAAGCGATCAGGGTCGGATTGGCGCAGGACCCCGAGGGCAACGAGGTTGACATACTGAAACACCGGAAACGGCAGGTTCGGGCGTCATGCGGCGCGCGGAATGACGGCGACGACGGTCTTGCCTGCGCCGGGTGCAGCGAACACCAGCGGCGGCGCACCACACAGCGCCGCAACGATCGCCAGCCCACGCCCCGACTCGGACAGCACATCCGGCACGCAAGGACGAACATCGCCACCAGAAGACGGATCCCACACCTCCAAGGACACAGCGTCAGCGAAGAGCTTAAGCACGAGGCGGCATACCGCCGGGCCCTCGTCAAACGCGGCGTGCTGGACAGCGTTGCCGACCAACTCGGAGACCACCAGACAGCAGTCATCGATTAGCTCCGGGATTCCCCACCGAGCCAGGACGTCCGTGGTGTGCCGCCGCGCCCAGCCGGCGGCCGACGGTGTCGCGGCGAAGTTCTGCACACACCCCGATATCAGCCGCCCGGTCTCGGCAGGCCGAGGGCGCGGCAACGGCGGCAGTCCAGGACGCTGCGCCGGAACCGGGGCCTTCGGCGTCGGCGCAGGGACTGGGCCTACCGGTATCCGGGGCGTCCGGGACACCGGAATCGGCGGCGGATCAGAAGGTGAACACGGCACGATGAGGTCTCTCCTCCAAGCGGCCAGACGGGCGGGCCATAGAGAACAGATGCAGCAGCCAAGGTGACAGTGGCCAACCAGGCATCGCTCAAGACCCGTTCGATCCCGCAGAGGCGGCATGACGGTAGCGCTTGGGCCTGTCACAGACGCGCACCGCCGCCCCGGACGCGACCATCTTCTCCAGCACGTTGTGGATAGCCCCCGCGCTGCGACCACCCAGCAGGTGGCTGAGCATCGTGGCGGTGTACTCAACATCCGGATGTGCTTCCAGTACAGGGGCGACCATTGCGGCCAGCTCGCCGGCGGCCAGGCGCCCGGTACGCCCGCCGGGCGTGGATTCGTCCGGCACAGAGGGCGCATTCGTCACCTCCCCGGCTGCTACGACAGAATCGGCCGACGAATTCGCGGGTGCACGCCTCTGCTCGACGCCGCTCGCGGCCTCGACCGCAGTTGCAGGACTGGACGGCGGCATCGGGCATTCAGTTGCAGCCTGGCCCGGCGAAGGAGCGGTGGTGGTACTCCCGTCTGGTTCCTCAGTCAGGTCACCGTCGGCAGGCGCATGGGACGAGTGCGGGCCCGCGGCTGCCTTAGTAGATGTCACCAAGGTCCCGACGTGGCCATAGCCAGGATCCCTGGCGGCGTCCGTGAACAGCAGGGCGCCCAATGCAGGGCCGGGCGACCACAGGTCTGCTTCCCGAACCCCGTCGTCCTCCCGCACAGTGCGGATCGCGGAGTTAGAGCGCTCCAGCAAAGCGAGGGTCTTGGCTACGGTGGACTTACTTACTCCCGCCGCGTTGGTGAGCGCTACGACCGTGATCTCTGCGGCCCCGGTCAGAGCTTCCGCGACCAGCCGAGCGGAGGGGGACAGGTGGGCAGCTACTGCTTCGGACATATCTGAGTCCTTCGTCGATGGTTCGAAGCCACCGACAGATCGTCAGCGGCGTCTCCTATCGACGCTCGACTCCGGCCAGGAGGGAAGCGGATCTACCTGATTCACGCCTTGGGTGTCGAAAGATCGACCATGTCGGACGACAACTACTTGACATTTTAGTGTTGCCGAGTGACGCTCCAAGGCTCTGCCTGCCTGCGGTATGCAGGGCGGCGGCCGCCCTCTGCAAGCTCACCACCGGCCAGAAGGCCGCCAACATAGTGATCTCAGACGCTCGCGCGCCCGGCGCGCACGACTTCTCGCACCTGATAAATTGGCACGTCCTCACCAAACTGCACACCGACCCCGCCCGCGCCCCGGACCTGCTGCGAGCCCTTCTCCTCCTGACCAACCTCGGACTCGCCCGATAACAGACGATCACGACCACAGGCGACCGCCCACCACCAGCACGAGCACTCACGAACCCTGCCACACCAGAGAGCGCCATCAACGCTCATGGTGGTGCACGCTCACCGACCTCGCGCCCGCCGGACTGCCTACTGATTAGGGCGGCTCCCACCAGGACCACCGAGGCGGCTTCATCCGAGCCCAGAGGTGGGTCCAGCACAGCCGACATGGACTAGGGCGGGCGGGCTGTCCCGATCGGGTGGGCTTCGCTCGAGCCGCCTCCGTGGGTCTGGCGCGGACCGCCCTAAACACCTACTGTGCCCAAGCACTCGGCCCCTGTTTGATGACGACGGGCGCGCAAGCCTCCTCCGCCTGCCACAGATCAATCCGGTATAGGAAGTGATCTCCAGGACCGCCATCGGTATCGGCGACCGGAGGCTCCGATGGGACATACGAAACTCGTGCTCGCAGAAGGCCGGCGGGAACGGCGATGGACGGTCCGTCGGCAGGATCGACGCCAGGGCTGGAGACGGTCAGCCGGCCCGTGGGAGCATCGAGGTCCGCCTCCACTATGTGCACGGCGGCTGATTCCAACGCCGGGGCGGAAGCGTGGGCCGTGATCTGAGCCTCCACCAGGTCATCCCGCGCAGTGCCGACAGCGATGGAATACGGTTCCAGACCGATACGACGGATCGTTACCGCCTCGTCCGTCCAGCCCGCGGCCGGCTGTTCCGGGTCGAACCCGCGATCTTCCATCCACCCGTCGTAGCGATCAAGATCCTGGACGTAGAACTGTCCGTGATCGGCGTCGATGAGGAACTTCAACGAAGCATCGGCCATCGCTAGAGACTATCGGAGCGGCCATGGCTGAACGGGTCGCTCGGCGGCCTCCGTAGCGGTCACGCGATCGCCGGGCGTTTGGGATCGATGACGTCGACACCGCTGGATTCCAGCCGATCCTCGAAAGCCTCGAACCCGTTCTCCCGGATGGACGCGGCTTCGCCCGACGTGATCGGAACGAGCCACACGAAGCGTGCGTCCTCGGCAAGTTCAAGACTCGGACCAAAGGGGTACGGAAGCGACACGACGAGGTGGTCGCACTGCGAGCCGGGGATCCACGGCCTGCCGATGTCAATGATCGAACCGATGGTCAGATGGTGGGCGGCGAAGGACTGGAAGTGGGAGACCATGGCCAGGATCTCGACGAGCAGGTCGTCCTTCGCCGGAGCCATGATGAAGTACTCCAGCCCGCTGGTCTCGCCCGAGGTCGAAGCGCCGACCGAGACATACACCCACGCGTCGAGAGCCTGTGCCGGATCGACGCGGAGCGCGTGGAAGCCGGGGACCCGCTCTTCGACCGGCCCTTTGCCCCACGTCAAAGTCTCGCGGTGGCGCGCAGGCCAAAAGTTCGCGACATGGGCGTCCAGCGCTGCTAGCCGTTCCTGCACGTTGTCCATCACAGCCCCAAGTTCTTGTTGATCGTTCTGGAGATCTGTGCCATCTCCCCACCTTGCGCTCTCTGACAACTGTGGCATACCGAACCGTTGATGTTGGTCTGGGCCGCGGCGACGCGCTCGTCCCTGGTCATCTGAGATCCACCCTCAAAGTAGTAGTGGATAATCAAGGGCGGATCATGCTCAGGGATGGGCCTGGTAGCTGTCCCGCTCACCATCTGCTTCCCACAGACCGGGCACGGTTCTCCTTCACCGGCCGCACGCGCCGCCTGACCCGCGGGCGAGTTTGTCTGGGCGCCACCGTAGTGAGCTTGCCGGTTGTACCTCTGCGTCGGCACGGGGTGCTCGTTGTCCGTGACGGTGCCGTTGCTGTCGACTTCGAAGCGCGCCTTACCGGTCCCGCCGCAAGCCAGACCGAGTGGGTCGATCCAGGTGAGCGGGTTCGGTACGTATGCGTGGTCGTTGGGGGCGGGATCGAGCCCGAGCGGGTCCGGTGACAGATAGGCCGCGATTCCCGGATCGTAGTAGCGGTGGAGGTTGTAGTTCAGCCCGGTCTCTTCGTCGTGGTACTGACCCGCGAAACGCACCGGGCACTGAACTCGACCGTCGACGCTGTGTTCGGTGTCCTCACCCCACAGCGTCGTGGAGCTGTACCAGGCGACGGCGCCGTCGGAGGTGACCAGTTCGCTCGGCGTTCCCGCGATGTCGGTGACGATGGCGTGGAAGACCTCGTCGATGAGCGCTTGGTCGGCATCCGCCGCCCATAGCCGGGTGGTCTGAGCAGCAGGCCGGAAGGTGTCGGGCTCGTAATCCCAGGTGAGACTTCGGGTCCCGCCGCCGGGTGACGTCTCGGTCTGTTCCACCAGCCGATTCCCGTCCCAGGTGAACATCACCGTGGTCCCGGTTGATCCGCCACCGGTCACTTGGACCTTGCTGGTGCGTCGTCCAAAGGCGTCGTATGCGTAGCGCCAGCGGATGCCATCGGGGAGCGTGACTTCTGTAAGCCGGTCGTCGGCGTTCCAGGAATAGGTCCAGATCTTGCGCTGGCCCGAGAGCATCCGGCGGATCTTGCGAATGACACGACCGTTGGCGTCGTGCTCGTACGAGGTCCGGCCGGCCCGGCGCACAAGCGTTCCGGCCGTCTCACGGTCACCGGACGTGGGAGAGTCGCCTGGGAGGGTGGTAGACGCGACGTTTCCGAACGCGTCGTAGGCATACGCCTCACTCCACGTGCCGGCAGAAACCGCCGTCACTCTGCCGACCGGGTCGTAGCGGTAGCGGCGGGATCCCCGCAACGTGTCCCTGACCTCGAGCGGGTTGCCGTCGGCCAAGTACTCGTATTCCCGTCCCAAGACCAACCGTGTGGAAGGGTGGCCTTCGGCAGAAGCCGGCTCCCGATCGTCGCCGGTCCAAAGCGTTTGCCTCGTCAACCGGCCGGCGACGTCGTACCGCGCCTCCATGCGAGCCGTCCCGCCGAAGTCCCGGACAGTCTCTCGACCGCTGAGATCGTAATCGAACCCGAGAGCACCGATACCGACGTCCAAGCCACGCACCTGGCCCGCGTCGTCGAACTCCCAGGTGGAAACGGCGCCACTTGGAGTGCGGCGACGTATGCGGCGGCCGGCACGGTCATAGTCGCTCCACACCGTACGGCCGTCGATCGCCTCGGCCACGATCCGGCCACCGAGGTCGCGAGTGATCTCCGCACTGGACCCATCGGGCCCGGTGGCGCCGATCAGGCGTCCAGCGGCGTCGTAGGCGTAGGCGTAGTGCCCATCAGTGGTCTGACGTGCGACGAGCCGGCCTGCCGGGTCTCGGACGAAAGCCGAGAGCAAACCGGAACCGGTCACCTTTTCGACCAGCTGGCCCGCGGCGTCGTAGCCGTAGGTCAGAGAGCGCTGGATGAAGTCGGTCTCACGCACCATCCGACCGGCGGGATCGTACTCATAGCTCCAGACGGATCCTGCCGGGTTGGTCACCGACACGAGATTCAGCTCGGTGTCGAAACCGAACGCGAACCGTTCTCCGTTCGCATCAGTGCGGGCGACGGCCTCGCCGAACGGGCCCAGCTCGTATCGGGTGACGCCACCCATGTGATCGGTGTAGGAAGTGACGTTGCCTTCGGCGTCATAGGCCCATTCCTCCCGGGCACCATCCGGAATGGCACGCCAAGTGAGCCAACCCTCCGGGGTCCATCCGATCGACGTCGTGGCTCCGAGCGAGTCGGTCATGGACACGACACGGCCCCAAGCATCGCGAGCAGCCTCAAGGCGGGCACCGAGCGGATTCACCACGGCGATCGTCAGGCCCGCGGCATCAGCTTCAAACTCGGTGACGAAGCCCAGCGCGTCCTGGCGGGAAGCCAACGCGCCATTCGGATAAAAAGCACTTCGGGTTTCCTCGTCGAGCGGGTTGACCACTGCGACAAGGTTGCCGTTCACGTCGTACTCCTGCCGCCAGACAGAACCGTCGGGCAGCCGGGTCTCGACTACTTCGTCGTGCTCGTTGTACTGGATCTCGGCTTCGAGTCCATCAGGCCCGACGGTCCGCACGACATTGCCGCGTTCGTCTCGGACGTAGCGGGTGGTGTTCCCCAGCGGATCGGTCCGGCTCAGCAACCGACCAAACCGGTCGTTCTCGAAGCTCCGGGTGCCGCCCAGCGGGTCGCTGATCGCACAAACGTGACCATTCTCGTCGTAGCGATACGTGATGGTGTGTCCGAGTGAGTTCCTGAAGACCGTTACGCGGGAACCGCTGTCATACTCGAAGGAGCCGGACATATAGCCGTCCGTACCGATGGTTCGCACGACACGGCCGGCTACGTCGTACTCATACTCGTACCGGTATCCCAAACGATCGGTCCATGCCGTGATGCGTGCCGCCTCGTCGTGCTCATAGCGATAGGGCACGCCGGAGAAGTTGACGACACCGGTCAGCCATCCCCGCTCGTCGTAGCGGAACTCCTTCACCACGGCACCGTCATTCGTGCCGTCATCCAACCGAAGCCGGGCCACGCGCGGGCCCGCAGGGGTCGCCACCGTGTCCACAGCAACCCGGTATCCCGGATGTTCGATCCCGGTCGGGGTGCCGTTCTCATCACGCAGAATGTCGATGCGGTTACCATGGCGATCCGAGATGGCGACCAGATCGCGGATCTGTCCCAGATCTTCTCGGTGATGAACGGTGGTGAAGTGGCGGGTGCGGCCGGAAAGGGGCTCGGTGATGCGGATCTCGTCAGTCTCTCGATCCCAGACCAGCGGCCAGCGCGCACCTCGATCAGGCAGCACCGCTTCGCCCGCCGCCGGAACGGGGTAGTCCAAACGCTGCGCGTCATCCCCGGCGAAGTGAATTCCGGCCGCGTTGACCGACAGACGTTGGTCGAGCGTCGCGGACCAGCCCGGGCCGAACAGGCGGCCGGTCTGGCAGCCGGACGAGTACGCACGGCGCAGGATGACGGGAAGTACGCCTGGAAGCTCCATGTCGGTTTCCTCAGAGAGCATCCACCCTGACACCACGTCGACCGGGTCTGTCTCGCAGGTGCCCTCAGAGTTACCTTCGGCCGTCCGCGCCTCTGCGCCGGCGGCCTCCTCCCCGCCCTCGCTCGCCGCACCCTCCAGGGCACCGGCGTCACCTTCGAGTGCGCCGGCCTCGCCTTCGAGCGCTTCGCCTTCGCCGCCAGCACCGATCGCGGCCAGCCCCAACATGCCCACCCCGAGCAGCGCGTCGCCCCAGTGCCCCTGCAGGGCATCGCCGATCGTGGCCATCGCCGTGCCGGCTAGGGCGACCAGGTTGTCGGCCTCGGCGAGGGCCGCGGTGACGACGTCGACACCCGGAATCCAGGACGTCGCCAAGGCGATCACCATCAGCACCGGAGCCAGCTCGCCGGCGATCTTGCCGATCTCCCCGCCCCACTCCGACAGGTCCTCACCCAGGTGCTCCCACCAGGACTTGTTGTGGATACCGTCGTGTTGAGCGTGGCCTATTGCCCTGGCACAGACCTTGGCCGCGTTGAGGCGATCGGTGGCGGCGTCGTTGGCCTGCTTGGTCAGGGCGGCCATGGCAGCCTTGGCGTTGTTCAGGTTGGTCTGCGCGGTGTCGTGCGCAGTCTGCGCCTCTATGACGGCTTGCGGATTCGGGCTGGCAGCGTGGTCCTGCTGCGCAGTCTTCAGATCGGACGCAGCGGTGCCGGCGTTGGTGGTGGCACGCTGAAGATCGACGTTCGCGTCCTGCGCTTGACGCAGAGCCGTGTCAGCCTTGTTCTGCGCCGCCAGCAACTGCGGCGCGTACGCGGTCAGGGCATCGGAAGCCTCGCTGTAAGACGTGTACAGCTTCTGCAGCCGACCCGGCAGTGGGCCATAGTGCGACTTGAACGCCTCCGCAGTCTGACCAACCCACTGAAGCGCCGTCGTGTCGGAACCGAACGAGTTCAGACTCCGATACGCCGACTCCACATCGTGGGCGAAGTCCCCGAACTCCTTCGCCAGAGCCTGCACCGACTCCACCACACCCGGAGTCGGATCCCCATCCAGACCCAGAATGTCCCACCCCGTCGGACGTGCCATCCCCGAATCCCCCCATCAAGACACCGGCCATTGCAACAACGGATCTTGGCCAACGTGGAAGCTACCGCAGATCCGGCAGATCTTCAGCAGAGATTTACCCTCTATGTTGCCCGCCCCCTGTGGTCCGCTCCCCAGCCACGACAGAGCTCTGAGTTTACATAGCCGTTCAGATGGATGGTAACCCCGCAGCGCCTATTGGCTACGGACGGTTGTAGGTTCAACGAGCTGCCGCCCGGCACACGCTGCTACGCGGCACTTCTGCGCGTCAACGAATGGATCAGCGTGCGGGTGCTCGGATCGATCTGCATGTCGATGGCCTCGAAGCGTGTCTCAAGGAGGTTGAAGGTGCGACGTGCAGCGTCCAGTCGCCCGAGCCTTGCCTGACCACGCATAATCCGCCGGTAGAGGTCCTCGTTGAAAAGGTCGTGCTCCAGCAGCGTGTTGAGGATCGCCAAGCCCTGGTCAGGGTCTGTGCGGCTGACGAGACGGGCGAGGTCGCCGGCGGCGTCGCGGTAGCGGCGTAGCCTGTCCTCGCGGTGCTCCAACAGCCAGTCGCCGCGGATGGTCTCATCCAGCGGGCCCCGATACAGTGCGCAGGCCGCCTCCAGGTGCGCGATCTTCTCCTCGTCGGTGCCGGCCATGGTGGCGCGGTCCTTCAACTGGTCGAAGCAGGACAGGTCGGTGAGGACTTCGGCCCGGTTGAGGCCGACCAGGCCGCTGGTGCGGTCCACCTGGATGAGCTCAGTCTCACGGCCCGCGGCGGCGGTGAGCGCCTTCCTGGTCTGATACAGCCGGGAGTCGAAGCGGGTCTTTCGCTTCTGTTTGGCCTTTTCATCGGCGAGGTCTTCGTCGACCCACAAGGTGTTCATGGCCTCGGCCCGCGGCGCCGGGCGCTTTTGCAGCGCCAAGTAGAGCAGGAGGGTGCGGTGGGCGGGCTGGAAGTGTGCGGTGACGCCGCGGCCGTCGATCTCGGCGGTGAACGGCCCCATCACGTTCAGCGCCAGAACGCCGGGGCCGGCGGTCACGTGGTGCACGGTCGGCAAGGCGACCAGCCTCGGCGTGCCGACCGGCTCCGGCGCGTCCTCGTCGGGGTCTTCCTGTGGAAAAGGTGCCGGGGCATGGCCGTCAAGTTCGCCGTTGTCCGTGAAGGGCTCGCGGCTACTCGGTGACGTCCAGGAACGGTTCAATACGGCGAGAACCTGCTCGGCCTCCTCCACGCTGACGCCGTACACGGCCGCACCGGATACTACGGCCGCGTTCTCACCGGTGGCGGTCAGGCTGTGATCGGCGGCCACATCCACTGTCATCCCGGCCGCCCAAGAGCCAAGCAGCACCATGTGCATGTCGGCCACGGCCGCTGCACCCGCGAGTTGTTCCAGACGCTGCCGTTCGTCGGCCTCAGGCTCGAGTAGTAGGACGCACGGGTGAAACGGGTGGATGTTCTCGAAGCGTCGGACGTTGGCGGCGCTGGTGTGGCCGTATTCGGTGATCTCGGCAGCCCGGGCGGTCTGCTCGGTGACGGCATCGTCGAGCAGCGCGGCGAGACTTTCATGAATAGTCAGGCGCCCGGTATCCGGAACGGCGATGTCGCCGAGCAGCGCCTTCCAGACCGACACGGTCGTATGGATCTCGCCAGCCTGATCCAGGACCCGAGGCCCCCCGGCGGCCAGGGCACAAAGCAGCACAGCCCGGGCGGCATCCGCGGCGCCGGCACCGATCAGGCCGAGGCCCTGCTCGCCAATTGCGGACAGCGCGATCGGGATGTTGTCTCGCACCGCGAAGTGGATGCCATCGGGAGCCTCGAGCGAGACCAGGATGCCGTGCAGGCTAGGCGCGAACATCGGTTTTCGTCCGCTGTCACATGGTTCGGCGGCGATA
Source organism: Catenulispora pinisilvae (assembly GCF_015356865.1). Taxonomy (GTDB): domain Bacteria; phylum Actinomycetota; class Actinomycetes; order Streptomycetales; family Catenulisporaceae; genus Catenulispora; species Catenulispora pinisilvae. Next base: position 29,490 of record NZ_JAAFZA010000076.1, on the reverse strand, counting down.
GCCCACGCCGCTTCCTGTCCATCGGATTCCGGATGCGGGTCCGACTCCTCGGCAGCCCCGTCAAGGTAGGGGTCATCCCCGAAGTCTTCGTCGTCTTGGAACAACCCGATGCCGGGACCGCACAGGGTGGCATGGTGCGCGCGTTGCATGGTGGCTGGGGCCTCCGCTGGCGGTAACACCAGCGGCTCGGCCTCGCCGGATTCGTTGACAGGGCTGATGCGGGCCCTGGCACGGCTTCGCAGCCGCGCCAGCGCCAGAGCGGCAGTCACACCGGAGGCCAGGGTGATCGGGACCAGGCCGCCGCCTGGCAGGCGGACGGCAGCGCGGTCACGCGGAGCGATCCGCGCGGCAGGCACGGCATAGCGGGTGGAAGTCTGGGCTTGCAGGCCCGAGCGGGTCGTTGTGCTCGCGGCCGGGACCTGGATCGGCAGTCGGACCGGTGGCGCAACAGGGTCGGCTTCGGGAACCTCAATCGTGGCAGGTGACGAAACCGACCGGGGGGCATGAGTAGCGCCCGCGTCGTGGGCCCCATGGGTGTTGGAGCTGGAGGGGGTCGGCTTCGTGGTCGGCACCGATGCGTCCGTCATCGGCGATGTGCTGATTGTCGGCAACCGGAGCCGCCAGCCGGGAAGGACCAGATCTGGGTCGGAAAGCGTCTTGCCGTCAGGCTGCTGCTTGCCGGCGTTGAGCCGGAAGATGTCGCGCCAGCGATCACCATCGCCGAGACTCTGCGCGGCGATCTCCCACAGGGAGTCACCGTCCACGACGACGTGGACGCCCGCTGTGGTGACGACCGGTGCGTGCGAGGCCGATGTGGACGAGAGGCTGACCGATTCTTCTACACCCGCCGAGGCAGTCCCGGCTGGCGACGCCGTCATTGCGAAGGTAGGGGCGGGTGCCGCATCTGCAAGCTGAGCACGAGCACCAGGCACGGCTGGAGCGACGGCGACGGGTCGCACAGACGATCCGACCACAAAGCCGGTGGAAGCTTTGGCAGCGGCCTGCACCGAAATGCCACGCGGTGCAAGCACCGCGATCGTGAACGCCGCGATCAAACCGCGCGCGAGCGCACCACCAGGCCCGGCGGCCGGTTCGCGGAGCAACGGTTCGCGGTGGCGGAGGATCCGGACGAGGTCGGCGACGATACCGGGGACCTGGACCAGGATCTGCGCCACGAACACGGCCCAGCACGCCCACAGCAGGTAGACGGCGATCGCGATGAACACGTGGATGTCCAGGCGCGTCGACATCCATTGATGAACGGTGGCCAGAGTCGGAACATGCTTGGGGATCGGACTGCCGATCCAGGTGAGCAGCGCCCACGGCACCCCAACGCTGATCGTGCTGGTCACCATAAGAGCGGCGACGGCCTTGACCAAACGTGCAGCAAAGTTCACGGGAGGCTCCCCGCCTCAGGGGACACGGTCGCAGTCGCCGACTCGGTGAAAGTGTCGATGCCGACCGCCCACAGAAACTGCGTGGCCACTGTGCGCGTGATAGTCACCGTGACCTCCGGCGGGACCTCCGCGATACGGGCCTGCACCGTGCCAGATGCAGGGACGGGCCGCCCGGTGATGGTGATGTCGGCCTTGTCACCGGTCGAGGCGATGAAGTCAGCGGCGGTCTTACGGGCTGCAGCTGGGTCTAGGACGATGACGCGATCGCGGCGCAGCGTGTCCTCATCGATCATCTGGGCGCCGGCTCGGGCAGCGGAGCTCGCCTCGTCCAACGCGTCAGAGCGAGCCGCACGCGCGGTGCCGCCGTCGACAACGAGGCCGATAACCAGCATCAGGGACGAGGTGAGCATCGTCACCAGCACTGTCATCACCGCAGGCTCCCGGATGTCGCTTGCCGGTAGACATCTACCGGTGCCTCCGATGAGTTCGTGATCGCGGTGTTGATCGGCACCAATCCCATCCCGGCCAGGTCGCCGATGTCGGCGCGGCAGGTCAGTGACACCTTCACGACGCCGCCTGGGCGGAACCCCGTGGTGTCGACTGTGACACGAGGGCTGGGGCAGGCAACCCCGGCACCTACCAGCGACCGGCGGGCCTCGGCCACCCCGGCCGCCTGAGCTGCCGCCGGCGAGCGGGCCAGCGACGCAGCGCGAGCGGCGTTCGAGGCAGCAGTGTCCACATGCAACCGGGCCGACTCGAAACGACCGGCCATGACCGCCGCCATCAGCACCACGATAAGAATCGGGGTGAGCACGACGGTCTCCACGACCGCTGAGCCGTCGTCCGGGCCACCGCGACGACGACAGGGGATCCGCATGCGGTCAGCCATGGCGTGCACCATCGTCGAACTCTTCGATTGGCCCTGCCGATGCGGCACGGACCTTAGCCGGCCACAACGGCACGAAGTGCGGCGCCCCGGCGGTGACCGTGACCCGGACCTGCCCCTCAGTCCGGGTCACGCTGATGCGCGGATCGGTCAGCGAACCATCGCCGACAACCTTCAGCACATGCTCAGCCTGCGCTTGTCCGAAGCCGGCGGTGCCGTACTCGGTACGCGCCACAGCCACCGCCCGATCGGCGGCGATCTTGGCGACCTGCTGCGCGTGGTAGAACGCCCCGGCCTGGATGACCAGCATGATGACGAACACCACCAACGGTAGGCAGATCACGAGTTGCACCGTCGCGGAACCCGTGTCATCGCGTAGCGCTGCGCCGGCCCGAATCAGAAGTGGATAGATTTCGCCTTCGCAACCACCAGGGCGTAGATGATCGACCCCACGGTCAGGGCCAGGACCGACAACCCCGTAATCCACAGCACCATGTCCACCGTGACAAGCCCGCGATCGTCCTCTTTGAGTCGGCGGGCGAACTCGTTGCGCCGCGCCCAGGACGCAGCCAGGCGTGCGGTCATCTTCTCCAGCAAAGTTTCCATGTGCAGTACCTTCTTTCGTTGGTGCGGTTCGTGCGGTTTTCAACATGCTGTGGATAACCCCCCGCCCACTACATCTGCCTGGCCGCCGCCGCGAGCGCGGCGTAGATCAGGAAGCAGACGAGCGACATCCCGAGCAGCCCTCCCGGCACGGCCAGACGGGTGGTGGCGGCCTCGGCCGCTTCAAGCTGCGTGGCGGCCTCCTGTCTGCGCATCGAGCGGGTCTTGGCCGCGATCGAGGCCCGGATCTTCGAGCCCTCGGCCCCCGCGAGCGCGCAGGCGGCGGCGAGTTCGGACAGCTCGCGCACGCCAAGGCGGCGACCGAGAGCGTCCAGATGCGGCCACGCCGCCTCGCGACGAAGCTGTGCCTCGACCATCGCCTGCCGGATCAGTGCGAGCGTGCGGCCGTGGCCATCGGCGGCGGCGCTGACCAGGGCGGCCTCGATCCCCGCTCCGCCCGCCAGGGCGATGACCGCCTGGTCCAGGAACACCCGCACCGACATCCGGGCTTCGGCACGGAACTTCTGCACCTCACCGACCAAGGCCAGATCCGGCAGAAAGAACAGCGTCCCGCCCAACACCGCGCCGGCGATGACCGGGATGGCAACCGGCACTGAGACGCCCGCGATCGTCAAGACGGTGAGCGAGGCGATCGGCAGCATCAGCCCGAAGCAGGCGGTGCCGACCTTCTGCGCCAGCAAGGGAGTAACGTCCCTATCCAGCAACGCCAGCTGGACGCGCACTTTCGTACTCGGCAGCCCGGCCCGGGCAAGCAAGCCCGCAGCACGTGTGCCAAGCCGTGCCGACAACGTCGGCGCGGTAGTACCGATAACGGCCTGTGAGAGACGGTTCAACGACTGGGTGCGGGCCATCTGCTGGGCCAGGGTGAGCTTCGGGGGGACCAGACCGACCAGCAACAGCCAGCACCCGGCCCCGAGCGCGACTGCCGCAAGAATCACCATCAGCATCTAGGACTCCTTCGGCAAGGCTGGGGCCAGCAGACGGACCGGCGGCTTCGGCCGGACGATCACCCGCATCCAGGCCAGAGATCCGGCGAACATCCCGACGACCACCGCGAGCACCGCCTGTCCGGCCAAGGTGTCGTAGGGTTCGAGGAACCTCGGATAAGCCACGGCCAGCCCGACCGCCATCCCCGTGAACATCACGGTGATGGTGCGCTGCGCGCTGCGGTGCTTGCCGCGCTCGGCGTGCACCCGCAAAGCCAGCTCCACCTGCGACCGTGCCGCCGAAGCCAGCTCGCCAAGCAGCTCAGCCAGATTCTTCGCCTGATGGCGATACGCGTACTTCAGCGATGCGACCACCTGATCCGCGGTCGGATCGGCCAGCCGCTCGGCGAGGGAATCCAGCGAATCGCCGAACGGACGTCGCGCTCGCAGATCAGCACCCAAAACCGCCAGCGGCGCAGCGATCGCCTCCGGGGCGACGGTCGTAGAGGCTAAAACCGCCTGCACCAACCCGGCCGCCGAGGACAGGGTGTCGCGCAACATCTCCGCCCACACCGCCACCGCCTCGATTCGTGCCACCCGCCCAGCCTCACCCGGATCCGAGCCGACCAGCACCGGCGCGAACCACACCGCCAGCCCCGCGGCGACCGCCGCCACAGGCCAACCGGAGGCAAGCCCCACAACCGCGGCAGCGGCGAGGGCCGCCGAGAGCTTCCGGCGCTGGGCGATCACAGGCCGGGGGTCCAGGCGCCCCAGCCACGGCAAGGCACCGCCGCGGTCAGTGCGCGGCCGGAACGCCAACACCAGCAGCCCCGCCCCGGCGAACAACGCCAGCAGCGAGCATGCGGTGAGCCCGAACAGCATCAGGTTGCTCATCGGCTTTCACCACCGCCCAGGCGGCGTGTCGCTGAAGCCGGCCGGTTCCAAGGCGGAGTACAGCAACGAACTGGTCGACGCCGCGACCAGCACCCGCGGGTCAAGGCCGGCACGCTCCAGACGCCGGGCCCGCTTGTCGGTAATCGCCCCCGTCGCCTTCGCCGGCCCCGAGACGTCCGGGGCGAACACCTGGTTGGTGACCAACTCTTCGCCGTCGGCGCCGGTGACCTCCCGAATTGAGGACACCACGCGGGTGCTGCCGTCTTCCAGGTAGTCCAGCTGCACGATCAGGTCGACCGCGGTGGCGACGAACCGGTTGGCCTCCGACAGACTCAGCCCGCCCGGCCCTTCACCGGCATAGAGGGCCAGCCGTGCGAAAACATCCTCGGACTCTGAGGCGTGGATCGTGCCCATCGACCCATCCGAGCCTTGCGACATCGCCTTGAACATCTCCACGACTTCTGCGCCACGGACCTCCCCGACGATCACCCGGTCCGGGGCCCCGCGCAAAGCCGCCCGAGTCAGCGCCGCGAGAGTGATCTCGCCCTCGCCCTCGATGTTCCCCGGCCGCGACTGCAACGCGCGCACCGCCGGATGGGCCCGCTCATCCGCACCGAGGTTCAGCTCCCGGTTGTCCTCGATCGTGATCAGGTCCTCCTCCGGACCGATCTGCGAGGCCAGCGCCCGAAGCATCGTGGTTTTGCCGGTGCCCGGCCCGCCGGCGATCAGGATGTTCATGCGAGCCTTCACCGCTGCCGACAAAAACGCCGCCAGATCCTCGTCCACCACGCCCAGGGAGATCATCGTCGCCATCGACGCCGTGGGGTGTCGGTGGACTCGGATACTGAGCATCGGCCGCTCAGAGACCCAACCGATGGCGTTCATCCGGGAGCCGTCGGGCAGCTGCACATCCACGATCGGCTCGCTGCGATCGAAACGCTTCTCGTTCTCCTCCGAGCGGGCCGCGATCGTCCGGATCAGCTCCGTCAGCTCAGCATCCGAGGCGGCCACAGGCCAGGCTCCGCGCTCGCGACGGTTCCCAGTCAGCCGCAGAAACACCTTGTCGAAAGCGTGGACGTTGATGTTTTCCACGTCCGGCAGGTCCAGATACCGCTGCAGACCGCCCAGCCCGAACAGGTGGTCCCGTGCCGCCTTCGCCCAGGCAGCCTCCGTCTGCGCAGTCGGCATCGGCCGGCCAGCGGCCAGCTCCGCACTCGCCAACGCCTCCAACTCCTCGGCCAGCAGGGTCTCGGTGATCTCATCGCGCCGCGCAGCTTCCACCGGAGAGCCGGTACCCGACTGCTCCGCTTGGACCTCAACGGTCAACCGCGCCCTCACCGCCTCGACCAGACGAGCCACCACCGCCGGATCGGGAGGCGGGACCTCGTACGCCATCTCGCCGGGCCGGACCGCCGGGATCGAAACCGAATCCACCATCACCGTGACACCTCCGCAGATTCCCCTGCCGCCTCACACGCCGAACCGAGCGACGCGATGCCGGCCGACAGCCCTGCGGCCAGCCGCGCCGCCGCCAACTCGAACGCCCTACGCGAACGCAGACCGCGCAGCCGCGCCAGCAAACCGGCATCCGGGTCGATCAGGGGCAGCACACCCGCCACCGGCATCCCGAGCATCCCGGCGGCCTCCCGGCATCCGACATCACCAACCAGCACCGCCTTCGCCCCGGGATGCACACGCAGCAGATCCTCCGTCACGGCCTGAACCCTGGCGATCTGCTCCGGCACAGCACGCGCTACCACCACCAACGCCGCCAGGGCCGCCAAAAGGCTCCGCGTGTCAGCGTCCTTCAGATCGACCGCGCCGAAATCCACCAGCACAGGCTCCGGCGCCCCGCCCAGGACATCGAGAAGCGGCGCCAACGACGCCACGGCATGCCGCGCCGCATCTCGCCCCACAGGGGCGACTACCACCGGCACCCCGGCTGCGCCGACCGGCTGGGCATGCGCGGCCAGCAGCCCCGGGTCCGGACGCAACCGAGATGCGACGGCCAAAGACCGCAGCCCCGGTTCTGACGCCAGACCGAAGCGCCAGGCCACATCCCCACCGCAGGCGTCCAACTCGACCACCACCGGCCGAGAACCGCCGGAAGGCCAGGCCCCTGCCAGCGTCAAGGTGGTCGTAGTCACCCCCGGCGACGACTTCAACGAACACAGACCGACCAGCACGGGCGCCTCAACCCCCCACCGGCAGCAACACCAACGACAGCGTGCCGGCCTGCGCAGACCCGACCGCCTTGGCCGAATCTGCATCCGCCAGGACGCTCACCACCACATCGCCCTGGTCGCTCGGCGCGGAGACCTCAGTAACCGTCGCGGACCCAGCCACCACCTGTGCAGGCGCGCCAGCCGTCGATGCCGGGGCCACCACCTCCACGTGACCGCCCGCCACCAGATGCGGCGGGAACGACCCGGCCTTCAAATCCGCCGTCGCCACCGCGAAGCCAGGGGGCGGAAACGTCCCCGCTCCAATCAACGACCGCGTCAGTACTTGACCCGCCACCAACGGCAACGCCGCCGGCTGCCCCACCACATGCGCCTCGTCATCAGCCGACACCACCGCATCCAGCGTCCCCGGAGCGATGTCCACAACCTTCAGGTCGTCCGTGCCGATCGCCTGCCCGACCTGTACTGGACGCGCCACCACCAGCACCGGCACCCGCCCGCCGACCTTCACGAACGCCACCGACAACACCACCACCGCCCCGACAACCAGCACCGAACCAGCCGCCGCGTAAGGCAGCGCACGCAAACGACGCGTGGCCACGGCCGGCGCCGCGCTGACGGAAGATGCAGAGGAGGCACGGGCGGCAGGAACCCGCCGCGAGGCCCGAGAGGAAAGCGACAAGCGAACCACGAGACAACCTCGCAACAGGAATCAGTAGGCAGATGAAGTGGGAACCAGGAGGGACCAGATCAGGGACGCACGTCAGTGACCAAGGCCTGGATCTCCGAGACACGAAGCCCCAGCGAAGCGGAAGAGGTCAGATCCGGCTCGGAACCCGATAACCCAGTCGTGGTCGACCAGACCACCTTCCAATGGGTCGTCACCGACACCGGGAACGCGCCACCCGGCTCGGAAGCAGAGGCACGGGCGTAGGTATAGCCACAATCCGGTGATCGCCGGGGCGGCTTCCCCGACGTCGCCGACGGATATGGCGTCCCCGGCCCTTGGCACGTCATCGACCCGCCGTCGCCCATCGACCACACCGAGAACACCGGCGTCGCCGTCATCGTCAACGACACACCGCCCGCCGACACCGTCACAGACTTCGGGACCCACGCCGATGCCGGACTCCAGGTCCACAAACTCAGCCCCACGAACTGCGTCGCATCAGCCGCCGGAGACAGACCCGGCTGTGGCACCGGGATGTTCATCCCCTTCGACGCCTGATCGATGAGGGCACGAACGTTCACGGCAGTTGATGGCGGCGCGACCGGCGTGAAACTCAGCGGCGGTCCCACCACCTGCGCGCCTGACTGGCAGACCTCGTCTCGCACCGCCATCTGGCTCGGACCACCAGCGGACTGAACCGCTGCGGACGTGCTGTACGTGAATTCCGGCTCGTAGTGGCACGTTGGCGGGGCTGCGGGGTGAGGCGGCACTGCATGTTCAGCACGTGAAGCGTTAGAAGCCGGTCGTGACGTTTGGAGGTCGACCAGGCAGGTCGGCGTCACCTGGTGCTCGCAGCCCGTCTTCACCTTGACTTGCGGCGCCGTTGGAGAGTCGAAGCCACCGTCGGCAGCCCATGCGCACGTCGCACCTGCCGGCAGCGACATAGCCACCACGGCGCCTACCACCGCGCTCCTCAGCACGACCCCGCCTGTCCCATGGCCAACGTGGACACCTTCCACACGCCGTCCTTGAGGACGAGGCCTGCTTGGACGAGATGCCATCCGCCTGGAGTCGAATCCTGAAGTGCGCCAGTCGCCGCTACATACTTCAGAAAGTGAGATAAGTCGTCGCAGTCGACCACATCTGCAGTACTCGGATTCGATGTCGGAGCAAGGCTCTTCACCGCAGGGTGGAGGACGGGCATCCCCTTCACGATCCATCCGTGATGGCCATTGACTGCCAGCGTGTTGCTGATCGTCAGGAGCGCCTGCCCTGTCGCGTGGTTCGCGGACACAGGATTCTGCCAGTTCGAGGTCAGCGCGTCTGTCTCGTAGTCGCTCCACATGCCGTCATAGGCGGCGACTACAGCAGCGCCCGCAGGATCCTGGCTCGTCGCCTGGGCTGCCGTGGACGGCGTCTGAGGCAGCGAGGAGGGCTTCGTCGACGTTCCGCAGCCCGTTACGGCGGCACTGACGAGCGCTGCGACGGCCATTGCCGCCCTGGCTGCCCGATTCATCCCGTGACCTCTCACTACTGTCGCCGCGAATGCGACGCCGCCCAGGTGCCATTTCAGTCCACGCGCGGGCTGATTCAGCGGATTGACACGCAGATCACGGCGTCGGTCGGCAGAAAATTCGCCGACCGGCGTGAAAGGTAACGAAATACCGCATCTTCGATCACAAGCGCGATAGTCACTCGCGCTTAGCCAGAAGGGCACGTAGATCGGTTTCGGCCGAAGCGACGCGCGCCATCACCTGCCTCATCTGGTCAGGCATCAAACCGCGTCCGAACCCGGCGGCATCTGCAATTGAAGTCAATACACTGCTGTCTTGGGCGGTCATTGCCTTGCGGCTCGACTCGTGGGCGAGGACCTCCCGTGCTGCGTACGCGTCGGTGCAGGCGGCGGCGATGACGGCGGCCTGGAGCCGCGGTGCCAGCGGGGATCGGCCCTGGGCGATGTCGAGCGCGGTGAGGCCGACGCGTACGCGGAACACCACGGTCGTGGGCTCGTCAATCTCTACGAGCGTCAGCGCCTCGCCCACGGCGACCTCGAGATGCCGATCGCCTTCGGAAGTCCACGTGGCACAGTAGGCCCGCAAAACTGCCGCGGCCGTCTTCTCCCAGGACTCGGTGGTAGCGCTGGCGTCGACCATCGCGGCGGCCTGCTCGGCAAGACCTCGTTCCAGCAGCGATATGACGGCGATCTGGCGGCCGTCCAGCAGCCTGTTGCCGACCAACTTGTGCGCGGAAAGCGCAGCCGCAGCCTCGCTCCACCGCCCGGCCTGTGCCAGGGCCCGGCTTCCGTCCGCTCCGAGCGCGGCCCACAGCTGCGTACAGACCGCGCGGTGGTCCGCCTGGTCGCGGGTGACGTCAGCCATGTCGATCCGGTACCCGACGACATCGGCTTGTCGGCGCTCCTGCGCGGCGCGAAGCAGCTCTAGCAAAACGCCGTACGCGCCGGCCCCGTCGCCGTCGCGGATCATCTGCCGGGGGATGTTCAACACCGGTTGAAGCGCCAGCTTGGCCAGCTGCGGACTCAGCGGCCTGGCCGCGTTGAACACCGCGTGCTGACGCCAGCACAGGTCGCGGGCCTCTTGGGACATGCCGCAGTCGGAGGCAATGAGTGCGGCGATGTTGAAAACCTCTGAGGCGAGCGCGACCTGCTGGTAGTGGTCATCCCGTGCCGATTCCAGCTGGGTCCGTCCAAGAGCCGCGACGCGGGCGGTCAGCGGCCGACCCGGGGGCTTGACCCGGCTCACCAACGGGAATCGCCGCGCTATCGCATCGACCGGCATGTCAGGCCCAGTCCAGGGCGATCCGGCCGCAAGGCTTGTCGACGGTGAAGCGGCCGCGAAGCGCGTCGCGGGCGGGGCCGGTGACTACGTGGAACGTAGGAACGGTGTCGCGGTGTCCGTCGCTCCAAGCCCGGATCTGCTCGCCCGTGGCCTCGGCCAGCACGGCGCCGTTCGGGCCGTGGCCGATGACTGCGGCCTCCCAAAAGCGCCCGGCCTCGTCCTGACCTTCGTGCATGGTCAGGTAGGCGATGGTGTCGGCCTCGACGGCGGCCATCGAGCCCCACGGGAACTGCGGGCGGATCTTCCCGGACTCGACCAGAGGGCCGGACGACGGCATGCGGGAGATGCCGCTAGGAAGGGCGCACGTCAGCCACAGGTTCAGCCACTCCCAGGTCGTGCCCTTGCGGAACTTCACGCCTGTGAACACCTCGTGCCCCGGAAAGCACAGCGCATTGGCGATCCCGTCGGTGTCCACGTTCTGCTCAGCGTAGGTGTGCAGGGTCACGCCCCCGTCTTCGCTCAGGGCCGTGATGACCCGCTCGTCGTCGGCGATGCCCTGGCGCAGCGGCATGAACGTGGCCATCTCCGAGGACACCGACACCCAGTGGTCGCCGTCGCGCTGCAATGCGATCGCTCGGGACACACCCCCGCGGATCCGCACGGGGATGACGAGGCGTCCCCCAGGGGCGAGCTGATCCAGGACCGCAGCCGGCACGTCGCCCGCGCCGACGGTGAAGATGATCCTGTCGTAGGGGCCGTGTTCGGGAAGGCCCGCACCTCCGTCGCCTAGCACCGCGGTCACATTGCCGACCCCTGCGGCGGCTAGGTGTGCATTCGCGCCATCGATAAGGTCCTGGTCTACATCGATCGTCCACACTTGCCCGCCAGGCCCGACCAGATTTCCGATCAGTGCGGCGTTGTAGCCGGTGGCCGCGCCCGCTTCCAGGATTTTCTCCCCGGGCTGCACGTCGAGCTGCTGGAGCATGGTCGCCACGATGGTGGGCTGGGAGATGGCGGAGATGACGATGCCGGTGTCGGCAGTCTTGACGGTGACAGCGTCGTCAGCGTAGGCGGTGGCGAGGTCGACGCCGGGCAGGAACTTGTCACGCTCGACGGCCAGGAACGCCTCGATAATGCGAGGATCGGACAGGACGTCCGAGTCCGTAAGATGCTGGACCAGAACGGCGCGCAGTTCAGAGGCTCCGCGGGCAGCGGCGGGGATGACGGTGGACTCCATCTGGACGAGGCTAATGGCCGAAGCGTCGGCTTCGGGGCCTGACACGTCGGACGGTGGCGAGAACACAACGGTCTTGGCCAGGAGCGCCAGCTCCGCCTGCTGCATACCGGTCAGGCCAGCCCGGTTGAGGGCGAAGATCGCATGGTGAGCCAGGACCGCACGCAGCCCGACCTCCTGCGTTTGGCCTCGGCTCAGCGTTCCGTCGTCGGCAAGAGCACGCACGCGAGCCCCGGCCTCGGCGAACGCCTGGACCCGCGCTTCCCAACCGGGCCCGGCCTCTACCTGTGTGGCATCGACTTGCATCAGGGCCTGCATCGCGGCGCATTCCCGCGCCAACCGCGCGCCTTCCGGCACGGCATCGACCAGCTGTCGCTCAGCAGCGATCCGCGCCCATACGTCGCCAATCTCGAACCAGTCCAAGCGCGCACCGCGCAGCAAGGTGGACAGCAGGAGCACGGCAGCCTCTCGCGCTCCGGGCCCCTCGGCCTGCCCTGCTGCAAGGCTCATCAGGACAGCCCGGCTGTCTGCGCAAAACAGGTGGTGAGCGGCGTTCATGCCCGCCGGGCCTCCGAACGCCTCCACCTCGGGCTCGTAGACCCCCGGCGTCCACCCTGCGATCAGGCCCCGATCCGCCAGCGCGTCCAGCACTGACGGCAGCCGGTCAGCCGCCTTGGGGCCAGCCATGCGCAGCCGCATACCGCCGTCCTTGCGCAGGAAGTGGAAGTTGGTGAGGTGGCCGTCCTCTAGTGCTGACTCCAGCGCTGCGGACATCGCTTCGGCGGTAGCTGTGGTCAGGCCGTACGCGCCAAGCGTTACCGTCGCGTGTTTCCAGGTTGTTGGTTCCATGGGTTCTCCCTGTGTGGTAGGTCCGTAGATCAGCGCGCGCCCAAACGTTGGCCACGGCGTTGTTCAAGCGATGCAGGGCCAGAGCTGCTTCGACGAAGTCCGTCACAGCTGCTCCCGAGAGCCCACAGACGCCAAGTGCACCTCACCGTGGCGGAAGAATCAGATGCGAGTCGGGGACGACATCGGTCTCGCATAGCGTCAACTGATTGGGTATTAGAGAGACGTTGCACTCCAACTTCTGTGCCCAAACGATCTGTGCGATCGATGTCGGAGGCTCACGGACTAGCTCCCAATTCGAGATTGCAGCCCCGCTGACGCCAACATGCCAGCCAAGATCTTTTTGACTTAGACTCAAGCCCCCGCGACGGCTTTTCAGCGGTCCGGCCAATCGCCGCATCCTGAATGAATCCATAGCTTCATTTGTCATCGGGCCCGGAGGCTCAGGCAGCAAAACCACGCCGTCGGGGCCGACAATCACGAGACAGAAGCCGAGCGCATCAGACCACTGCGTCAAATGCAGCAAAGTGGGATCCGCGATTCCGTTCTCCCAACCAGCCATCGCAGACTCGCTAACCGGCAGACGGGGCACCAGCGCCGCTCGAGAAATTCGAGCGCCCCGGCGAACCGCCTTTAGTTCACCCTTGATCTCCGCGAACCGCCGCCACGCTACTCCGTCAGGTCGTAGCATCACCAGTCACCCTTTTATTGATGTCCGATTCCACTAAGCTTCAACGCGCATAAAACGCCGAGCCAGACGCATTGCAATATTCCTGCTTTTTGCAGGACGGGCCGCTAAACCAGCACCGGCCCGGGTCGCCGGAGTCGCCTGGCCTGCTCGGCGATGGCCACTTCGGGCCATAGGTCCAGCGTGTAGCCGAGTCGTTGGGCCCACACGACGTGCGCGATCGGCCGTGGCGGCACCCGGACCAGCTCCCAGCGCTGGATCGAGTCCCGGCTGACCCCGACCAGCCGGCCCAGTTCCCCCTGCCCCATCCCCAAGGCCAGCCTGCGATTCCGCAGCGGGACGGCCAGCCGCCGGCGCTCGAAGATCTCCCACGACTCCCCGGGCCACGGCCGCGCCGGACCAATCCGCAGATCCCCCTCCCGGCCGATGACCACCAGGCGCCGGCCGAGCATGCGCGACCACAGGATCAGGTGCCCCAGGGTCGGTTCTATCGCCCGGGTCTCCCACTCCGAAATCGCCCTGCCCCGCACCGGCAAGCCGGATGACAGCGTGTTCTGGGAGATCCCCGCCTGCAGGCGCGCGGATCGCAGACCATTGATCATCCGCGTCAAAGTCCGTTCGGCCACGTAATCAGCACGCAGCCCCATCAACGCTTCCCGTCGTCCATCGTTTCGCCAGCCTTTCGTTGCGCACTCGCTGGAGATGGGGGACCGGCGACCGCGCCGCCGGACTCGGGCTCGGGTATCGCGGAGGTCTCGTCGAAGGCGATGTCGGCCCACACCGAGCGGGCCCTCTCATCACCGTCGACACCTCACCCGAAAGACAGGCTATTGACAAGCGTCAGACCACGACCGGCCTCGTCTTCAACACCGGCACTGCACAGGACGGGCGACGTGGGCCCGCCCTGGTCGTCGACCCGGACCCGGCAACGGTCACCGAACCGCGCCAGCCGCAGGACGAACTCCCCTCCGGGTTCGCCACTGGCGGTGTGCTTGATCGCATTGCCGGCCAACTCGTCCGCGACCAGCACGACGGTATGCGCCCCGTCGCCTTCACCGAGCACGGCAACGGTGAATCGCCGCGCCTCCACCAGGCATTCGGGCCGGCCGGCGAACTCCTTCGACCAGATGTCCATGTCTCACCCACCATCTTCAGCGGGCCGTTCGGTGGTCCACCGGCATCGGATCAACTTCTCGGTGTGCTGCACCACGAGCAGCCCGGCCTCGCGCGGGTTGCAGCCGGTCTCGTGCATCACCAGGCAGGCGAGCGAGGTCTGAAGGCCCCGGTGGTAGCCGAGCCACTCGCCCTGATCGCGCTGCGCCTCGCCACCGGTGTCGAAGGTCACCGTCACCGCCAGCCCCAGTAGCGCCTGGTAGCTGCTCGAATGGCCAGCGTCCAGCAGGCGCTGCTGGAACTCCTCCTCGGCTGCGGTCACGACGGTGCCGAACATTGCCGGCACCTGGCCGATCGCCCGCGCGCCGCTGTGCTGGGCCAGAAACGCGCTGACGTCCTCGAGGCGCCTCATGCCACACCCGCTGACGGCATCTGCTCTTTGGAACCGCGTTCGGCATCCCGCATCACGACTGCGGATTCGAACGATTCGGGCTGATACCGCTCGTCGGATATGGAAACTATCGTGACCGGAGTCAGGACGTGCGCGCCGAGCGTGACGGTCGCGTATTTCCTGGTGTTTGTATTCATTGGTTCTCCCTTGTGCGGTGGGTCAGTCGATCAGCAGTGCGCGCGTCCACGCGGTGGCCGGTGCGTTGCTCAAGCGGTGCAAGGCCAGCGCAGTTCCAGCGCTGCCCTCCAGGAATCCGTCCTTTGCCTCGTCGGCGGCGGATGGTTCTTCGGCGAGCAAGGCGATGAGCTCGGCCAGATGCGCAGGTCCCGGACAGTCCTGAGCGATCGCCGCAGCGGTGGTAATCAGTCCTGCCCATCCGTGGCACAGCGAGCCGTCGCCAGTCAGGTCGCGAACGCGCCGGTCGGTCAGGGCTGCGTAGGCCGCGTTCTCGGCCGCCGCAGCGGAAGTACGATCGCCGAGGGCCAACGCCGCAAGCTGCTCGGCCCGAGCCATGCCCAGCGCTCCGTAGCACCAAGACGGCCGTGCCGGCGCGGTAATGATCTCCCGAGTGCGGATCTGCTCGCGAGTGACCCAGTACGGGCACTGCCAGGTAGCCAGCCAGGCAGTGATGCGTTCGATGGCCTCACGGTGCCCGTTGACCTCGGCCCCGGCACGCATAGCCAGCGCGAGAAGCGCCAGCGGCCCAGCCACCCCATGGGCCATGCCATTGTTGCCGTGCCCTCCCGGGAAATCGTCTGAAAGCTTCCCGTTCGGGCCTGTGGGAGCCCACCAGCCCGGCAGTTCCTCGCCTGCTTCGTGGACCGGGAGCGTCAGTTCGACCAGATAGGAAATAACGTTCGCGAGTTGAGGGGTGTCCGGTCCGCGTCGCAGCAGTAGTGCGCCGAGCCCGGTTAGGCCCCTGATGAGGTCGAACTCTGCGAGGTTTGGTAGCTCGCCGCGGGACCGGCGGTCTGCCGCTGCATCGAGGCGCGCGGCGACGATGCGGTCGGTGGCGTTTTGAACCATTCTCAGGATCGGTACGTCAAGGCCACGGCCGGCGGCGGCTGACAAGACGAACTCCAAGGCCGGTGCGCCATAGAACAGACTGGCGTTGGCGCCGGTACTGACTCCACCGGACACTGCACGGTCGATAAGGACCCTGGCGCGGTCGAAGTCGCCGAGCTCCAGGTGCAGCAGCGCGATTCCGGCCGCGCCTTCGGCCAGCGACTGTCCCGGCCACTGCCGGGCCTCGCCGCCGCTCACGATCGGCCCGCCGTCGCGATCATGGGAGCCAGCAGAGCGTGGGCCAGACCACCGATCCACCCGTTGCCGTCCGGAGGCGGCGCATCGAGGAGCGTGGCACGGCTAGCACGGTGAACCGCTTGGCGAAGCAGCGCTGAGTGGACACCAGTTTCCAGGTCGAGCAGGAGGTGCTGGTCGGCCTCGGCGAGCACCAGGTTCAACGGTGCGCGGCGACGGTTGAGCAGAGCGTGCAGCTCGCGCGTCCAATGCGTCAGGCTTGCCTGCCTTCCGGGAAGCTCGGTTGCTTCGATCCGCCAGCGGGCCGGGATCAGGGTCGTACGCCCGACGTGAAGCTCGGGAGTAAATGGCAGCGCGAGCGCTGCACCCCAGTCGAATCCGGTGACTTGTGCACATCCAGACCGCGCGATCTCGGCGAGGAACCTGGCCAGCGGTGCAGTGTGGATGGGCATGCGAAGGTTAAGCGCAGTCGCCGCCAACGGCTCAACGACCTGTCCCGTCACGCGGCAGGCCAGAAACAGCCTGCCGTCGCGCAGCCCGACTGCTAGGTCTTTGGGCCGCAGCACGCCGCTGGTGGGGCGGTGTTCGCCGATGCTGATGACGGCCGGAAGGATCGGCACGGTGCGGGTCATCGAGTCGGCCGCGATGCGGGCTGGATGGAACGACAGCTGTGCGACAGTCGAGCCGTCCTGCACTGTTGGCAGGCTCCCGTACAGCAGCGTGAACCGCAGGCGGTCGTTGTGCCCGAGCAGCGGCAGGAATCGGCCGGCCATCGCCCCGACTGCACGGGAGGCGGTCAGAACCCGGATGCGGAACTGGCCGCGGTCTACCGCTTCCGCTGAGGCGGCGAGGACCTGGACGCACATCTCCAGGTGCGGGCCGATTCGGCCAGCTGGTCCTCCCGCCGCGGTTTCGAGGGTGTTGACGAGGTCTGCGGTGAGTTTGATCCTGCGCGTGCCCTCCAGCGCTGCCGCGCCAGCCAGGGCCAACAGAGCGCGATCGCGGTCTGAGGTAGCCGGTGCCGTCTCGACCGGAAAGCCCAGGCCGGTGTCGGGATCGGTCAGCTCTGGTACGCCAACCAAGACGCCCTCGCCGTAGCGGTCGGCGAACGCATTCGTGTACCTCGCCCACGCCGGTGTTCCCGCAGGATAGACGGCCAGGCGTGTCAGCAAGGTCGCGGCGGCCTCGATCTCGGAGGCGACCGCTGCGGGAAGGGCTACATGGACGTCTACTTTCAGATCGACGCCCGGATGCCCTCCGGTCTCCGGGATCGCGCGGGTCATCGCACGTTGGGCAGTTCGGCAAAGCCGGCCGCGTTCGTCGGCGTTCTGGGCGTCGGTAATGCCTGCGATGGCTTGGTGCACCACTTCCAGGTTGTCCAACAGCGCCGAGGTAGACGCCGAACAGTCAGCCCCCGCTGCGGCGAGCACGGCCAGCAGGTGGCCCAGCGGATCTGAGTCGGTCGCTGGAGCGTGCAGCTCGGAGACCAAGACCCGGTGATGCAGAAGGTCTTCCAGGAGCTTGCCGGTGTGTTCAGCGGTGGCTGTTGGGAACTGTGCCGCCAGCTTGCCTGCCAACTCACCGCAGGTGAGTGGGGAAGCGGCAGCCTCCAGGACGAGTTCAAGGAAGTCAGTGAGCCGAAGGGAGAACTCCGAGGTACCCGACGCCGGGGTAATAAGGCGGCCGTCGCGAACGCGGCACAGCGTGTTGGCGCAGACTCTCACCTCAGACATCAGGGTGTGATCCGACTCCAGCTTCGTGATTGCCGCTTGGAGGAAAACCGGGTCTACCCGGCCCTCGACACGGTGCCGCAGGCCTACCCGCACGTCGGTGACAGGGCCGAACGCTGCTGTGTTCACGCCGGCGAACGTCCCGAAAGGAGTTGCGCGAGAGCTAGCGCGCACGGCATACCCGGCCAGTGAAAGCGCCGCCCGGCGCGCACGTTTGGCGGAGAGCGCGGCTCCGCTGACCGCGGCCTGGACCCGCTCGGCCAGCACAGGGCTGGCGTACTGGACGGCTTCAGCAGTCGCCGGGTCGGACCATACCTCGGCCAGCCAGGCGCGCCACTGGTCCACGGTGACGTCAGGCTGCGCTTCCGGCACGACCGGCCACGACGGGAGCGGCACCACAGCGCGCGCAGCGGCCCGCAGCATCACAGGGTTGGCGCTGCGGTACAGGCGCGGTGAGGGCATCGGTGTCTCCTTCCATAGCGGCGGCGGCGCGGGCCGCACCGTGCTGGTACGGCCCGCAGAGGGTTGTCAGCTGGACGAGGTCGTGCAGGCGTTGGGGCACGAGCTGCCGCAGTTGTCGTCGGTCGAGGCGACCAGCAGGGCCGCCGACGGTCCGTTCTCCAGGAACGTGATGTCCAGGCTGGCGAACGGGCTCTCCGAGTCGGCGGCGGAGGCGGCGACAGCGGGCCGCTCGATGGTTTCGGTAGATGCAGTCATTGCGGTGTGCTCCTTTTCTGGTTGTCGGTGGTGCGCCCGTGCTGCGGGAATCGCCGCACGAGAGATAGAGGTCCGATCTCAGCTTGGGAAAGCCCGGCTTCCTCGCGTGCGACCCGCAGCTTGATGGGGAAGCCAGCGAGGGTCTCGGCAGCCGCGTGGTCGACGTGCAGCGTCATAGCCAGCGACCCTCAGCGATGAAGCGGCAGTCCTTCCCGCTCCGCAGCGGTCACCGGCAGCATGGCGGCGCGGTAGGCGATCATCTTCTCGAACGCGATGCGCTGTTCAGGCGTGGCCTGGACACAGTGCCGGCCGGCTTCACAGCCGTACACGTCAACGACGATCCAGTCCTCGGCGCGTCGACGGGAGTCGGGGCGTTCGTACTCGTTGTGGTCCATCACGACCCCGCCGGGACTTCGCATCCAAGCAGTCGGACACGCCGAGACCGCGCGGTCCACCGCTCAGCTGGGGCGACAGCACAAACGTAGATCTTCACTCGTTTCCTCCACTCTTGATTACCTGCCGCGCGGGACACCGCTGGGGGAATACCTGGGGGTTGGTGCGACCCCGCGCGGCAGGCCGTCCCCTCCCGGCGCTCAAACCCGGAAGGAGTTGTTGCACCATCGGGCCGGGCGCCCCAGGCCGGCCCGACGGCGGTCTTCATCTCGACGGCCCAGCTCCGCTTGGCGACGCCATGGCGTTTTCAGCAGCGTCGACCGTGTCGTAGAGGTCGAAGAGCTTCAATACGCCCGCCGCTTGCAACGTGTGCTCGGGCCTTCGGGGCAGACGCGCGATGGCGATGGCGCCGCCGGCTGCCCGGCATACCTTGAGCCCTTTGACGAGCACGCTCAGTCCCGTCGAGTCGAGAAAATCCAAGCCGTCAAGATCGAGCACCACCAAAGCATTGCCCGCTGCTACGGACTCTGCGACAGATCTCCGCAGCATCGGCCCGGTGTAGAAGTCAAGCTCGCCGGATGCCTCGATGACTGTTATGCCGCAGCGACCGGCTCGTACGTCGAGGGTGAACGCAGCGGCGAGAGTTGATCCGCTCATCGCGTGGTTCCTCCACTACGAATCCTTGGACAGCAGATCACGGGCAACCTGTGCTTCCCTCTTGAACGGGTGCCGGCATCGGAAAGACCAACCGGCACGGTGTACATAGGCCGCCCCCGGAAGGTGGCAGATCCAGTAGGCAGATCGGTGCCGGGACACCGCTGGCACATCTCAGAAAGCTCCATCGAGCGCACCTGCCCTCAGAAAACGGATGGCATCGGATAAGCCGAGAAGACCGAGGCCAGACCGTGGAATGACCTGCTCTCGTCTTCGGGTCCACCTTCAGCGATGCGGACCTAGACCGACAGCGTGTGATCGAACTCTGAGGTGGTGAGTCGATTCACACCCGGTGTGAGACGAGTGCCGTTACCTTGTGCTGAGGATGGGGATACACAGCGTTGGCAGACGAGACGGGAGTAGCGGTGAACGGCCCGAACTCGCTGCTGGACGCCTTGATCGAGGAGGCGGGGATCAAGCGCGCCAGCCTGGCCGCCCGCGTGAACGCCCTGTCTGGCGGGAGCACCAGCTATGACCACCGTTCGGTCGGTCGGTGGGTGGCCCGCGGCGAACGCCCTCGTGGCCGGGCCCCGCAGCTGATCTGTGAAACGCTTTCGGCCGCGCTCGGCCGATCCATCGGCCTCGGCGACATTGGCATGGCGCCTGCCCACAGCGGCAGCGGAACCACCGTCCCCTTGGCCGTGTTCGTCGAACGCGCTCCGTCGCTGTGGCGTTCCGACCACAACGAACGCGACGACGTCCGCGAGGTCGCACCCGCGACGGGCCTGGATGCCATCGCACCGGTCTGGGAGTGGGAAAGCCCTCTCGACGACATCGACGTCTCCCGCGATGGCCAAGCTGTTGTCGGCCTCGACCACGTGACTCAACTGCGGACTGCCCGCGGTCACTATGAGGAGATGTACCGCAGGGTTGGCGGGCTCACGGTGCGTCCACGTATCGTCAGCTACCTGACGATGGAGGTCACGCCACTCCTGCGAGGCTCGTACAACCACACCACCGGCCAGCACCTCCACCGCGCGGTCGGTGGGCTGGTCGCCGTCGCCGGGATCTGCACCTACGACAGCGACTATCAGGGCCTGGCCCAACGCTACTTCCACCAGGCACTGCGTCTGGCAAAGGCGTCCGGCGACCGGGGATTCGGCGGGTACGTTGTCGCCCTTCTGGTCAACCAGGCACTTCATCGCCGGGACTACCGGCAGGCGATCAGCTTCGCCGAGGCCGGCCTGCGCACCGCGGGGTCACACATGAGTCCTGCTCTATCCACCGACATCTACGCCATGCAGGCCAAAGCCTTCGCGCGCGTAAACGACCTGCGCCAGGCCCACGCCTCGATGCGCCAGACCGAGGCCGCGGCCGAACGAATTCGGCGCGTAGACGAACCGCCCGAAACCAGCTACGTCCAGCCGGGCCTGGTGGAAACTCAGTTCGCCGAGGCGCTGTCCAGCCTCGGCGATCTCACGGCGGCACGCCGCTTCGCCGATGAGGCGGTGGCCGCCAGCACCCACCCCCGTGGCCGGGTGAACCGCCTCGCGACCGTTACGAAGATCGCCATTCAGTCGGGTCGGATCGATCAGGCAGTCGACTCCGCCTCCGCGATGCTGGACCAGGCCAACGGCATGGAATCACGTCGGCTTTTCGAACGCTTCCGGCAGCTCCGCAAGAACATGTCGGCCTACGGGAATGCCGCGGGCCTCGGCGATATCGTGGCCAGGATCGACGACGTACTCGCCATCCCCCTGGAGTGAGCACTGCCATACTGGGATCCCGTCGCCTTCGAACACGAGAGCCTGGTCCATGCGCTGGAAGAACCTCGGCGAGAAGCCTGTCCACCACTGCAAGTGGTTCAAGCTCAACCTCGCCGACGTCGAGCTTCCCGACGGCACACACCTCGACCACTACGTACTGCGGCAGCCTCCCGTCGCTTTGTGCGCCATGATCGACGACCAGGACCGAGTCCTGATGCTATGGCGGCACCGCTTCATCACCGACCAGTACGGCTGGGAGCTGCCCTCCGGGGGCGTGGAAGAAGGCGAGTCGCTGGCCGAGGCCGCAGCACGAGAGGCTGAGGAAGAGACAGGCTGGAGACCCGGACCGCTCACTCCTCTGCTCAGCTTGGTGCCGAACCCGGGGCTGTCCGACAACCTCCATGTCGTCTTTTCGGCGGACAGCGCAGAACACATCGGCGATCCGGTCGATGCTTTCGAGAGCGATGCGATCGAGTGGGTGTCGCTCGCGAAAATCCCAGACCTCATCGCTGCCGGCGATATCACACTGGCGAACACCGTTGCAGCGCTGCTCACCTTGTGTCGCATCCGAGGCGTGTAGGGAGCTCGTTCTTCGGGCGAGACTTCTTCGCCCAGCGGCACCGCAGCAGGTCCGCGGTACCAGCGCAGGACATATCCGGGGCAACGAACAGACGAACTCCAGCGCGGCTACGATGCGGACGGCCAGGACGTAGGCGAAGCGCAGCCACACGAGAACTCACGATCCCACCGGCAGTCAATTGCCGTCAGAATGATCTGGATATGCGGCCTGACCAGCACTACGTGGTGAAGCCGATCGACGTGGCTGCCGCCCGCAGCTTCGCCATGACCCACCACTACGCCACGTCCTGGGCCGTTGACCGCTTCCGACTGGGCCTGTTCCACACCGCAGGCAGCGCCTCGACGCTGATCGGTGTGGCGCTGTTCGGCATCCCAATGAACAAGAAGGTCCTGGCCAACCCGCTGCCGGATTGAGAACCCTACGTCCAGACGCTAGAGCTGTCCCGGTTCGTGATCCTCGGCGAGCGGCAGCAACCCCGACGGGAGCGGCGGCCTGGCCCCGGCCAACGCCGAGACCTGGTTCCTGGCCAGCTCCTTCGAGCACTTGGCGGTCCGCGATGTGCGCGGGATTGTGGTGCAAACTGGTGGGGTAGAGCAGCAGCTGCCGCCAGCGACGGCATAGGCCAAGGAGTTGTCCTCCCTGGATCACCAACTCCTTGGCCCAGATACCTACTGTTCGAATACTTCGGCTAGCGCGGCCGCAACGACCACACCCGCATCGTGGCGCTCATCGAGTTCGATCCACACCCGAGTCATGTCCTCGGTGTAGTTGAATCCGAACTTGTCGCCGGCTCCGAGCCGCTTGATGATCGCTGCTCGTAGCGGTCCGGTGAACTGTTGCTTGTCGATGTAGACCCGGTTCGGGTGTACGTCGTCGGGGTTCACAGCCGCTTCCTTCAGGCCAGGGTGTGCAGCTCCGCCTCGCGGACGGGCGCCGAGTTGTCAGTCACGCCGTTGCTTGTGCGGCCCACGATGTACCAGCCCCAGGAGCCGTTCAGGTTCGCACACTGGTACTCAGAGTCGGTATAAGGGTCATACCAGATTGCCCCGTCATTGCCCGGCCCGCACGGCGGCGGCTCCGACGAGTTGTACGGCGTGACCGCATTAGCGGTCGCAACGATGGCATGGGGCGTCTGATGGCTGGAGACCGATGCCGCGTTGGCCGTGCCGATCCCCAGGCCAAACGTGACCCCAAAGGTCAGCATGAGTGCGACCAGGAATTTTCGCATGGTGGAACATCCCCCTTGTTTCGTAGCGGCTCCGCCTGGGCCGCGGAGACCTCGCCAGCCTGTTCGAGATCACCTCCGCAGTCAACTCGTAACCGTGAGTATCCATCGGCGATCAGTACCGCTCAGGGGCCGGATTAAATCAGTACCCTTATGAAGTGTGTAATGAGGCTCACACCAGGACTTCGGCGGCGCTGAGCTCTACATCAGTCTGCGAGGTCGCACCCAATCCAAGATCCACCGCCCGCATGATCATCCTGGCCGCCCGGCCTTTACCGCTCAGAGCCCCGCGCATACCGACGGCCAGGCCACCGCCGAGGCGCTGGCAGCAGTGTCCGTACTGCACATCGCCACTGCGATCGCTGGCACCGGAACTGCCGGAGACGCCCTGATCGTGTCCAGCGTTCCCCACAGCCCCGGCCCAGTGCCGCGTCTACTGCGTGACCAGGCGTTCAATCTGACCGACCAGCCTCCAGCTGAAGTCACCGAGTCCTGGGCGGCCAGGACCGGCCATATCCGAAACCTGCCCACACCCAACGGTCCAGACCTGCTGTTCAAAACCCTGATGCACCAGCACATCCACGCACCCCGGGGCCGAACGCAAGGACTGCTGGAAGGACGAGCCGGGACCGCCCTGGCACTACAGACCGCCGCAACAAACCAAGCCCCGAAAGGCGGGTGGGACAAGTGTCTGCTGATCAGCTAAGCGCCGACATAGCTCGCGTGGAAGCCGCCGTTTGGACTGTCCTGGGCAACGAACCCACGACCAAGGTCGGGCGAGCTGCTGAGTTCGACGCGATCAAACTAACCGAGGCCGTCACGATATACCGTCGAGCCGGGCGCGCTGCGCTGGAACAGGCCGCCAACGACGCCTGGCAACACCTCTATATCCAGTTCACCGATTGGACCCGGGCCGAGGAGGTGTTCATCGAACACGTCCTGCCCACGCTGCTGCGGCTTCAGGCCATGGAGCGAATCCGGTCCTGGTGGTTCTTGCGCAATCACCCCTGCTGGCGACTTCGACTTCTCACTCCACCTGGCACCAGCCTGCCCCAAGAACTGGTCGGCGTGCTGAATGAAGCAACCCAGCACCACCACCTGACCAACTGGCGAACCGGAATCTACGAACCCGAGACCGCTGCCTTCGGCGGCCCAGACACCATGAACACCGTCCACGAGTTGTTCGCCGCCGACAGCATCGCAACGCTGACAATCAAGCCCAACTTCAAACACTTCGAGCCGCGCGAACTCAGCATCCTACTGATCACTACCATGGCCCAAGCCGCAGGACCGGAATGGTACGAGCAAGGCGACCTGTGGCTGAGGAGAGACCGACTCCAAAACGACTCTTCTCACAGTAGAGTCGCTGCTCAGGAAGGGTCGGCCCCGCGCGAGCGGGGGTAGCTCCACCAGCCAGGTCACGAGCCCGATCACGTACGCGTCGGCCCCGCGCGAGCGGGGGTAGCTCTCTCCGTCGCGGGGTATTCGTGAGGACTACATGGTCGGCCCCGCGCGAGCGGGGGTAGCTCCCGCGCACGTCGACACCGCGGCGCTGGCCGCCGGTCGGCCCCGCGCGAGCGGGGGTAGCTCCTTGGTCTGCGCTTCGAGCAGGTGGCCGCCGTTGTCGGCCCCGCGCGAGCGGGGGTAGCTCCAGTGCTTGTAAAAGGTCGCCGAGGATCCAGCCGTCGGCCCCGCGCGAGCGGGGGTAGCTCCGCCGGGTCTGCCTCGGTGTAGTCAGAGACGTAGTCGGCCCCGCGCGAGCGGGGGTAGCTCGCGTTCCGGCCGTAGCCGCCCCAGGCCCGCGCGAGCGGGGGTAGCTCTGTTCTGCGCGCTCGACGTCGCCGCGACCAAGCGTCGGCCCCGCGCGAGCGGGGGTAGCTCCCGCCGCAGGATGCTGTCCGAGGTGCTGGTGCCGTCGGCCCCGCGCGAGCGGGGGTAGCTCCCAGGTCGGTTCGTCCATGACTGCCTCCCCCGAGTCGGCCCCGCGCGAGCGGGGGTAGCTCCTGGAAGCAGCCGTAGCTGCTGTCGTCGCCGGGGTCGGCCCCGCGCGAGCGGGGGTAGCTCCGGAGCCCGAACGCGGGGTGTGAATCAGAGCTCGTCGGCCCCGCGCGAGCGGGGGTAGCTCTACCCTGCTGATGTTCGACCGCTTTGCCGTGGTGTCGGCCCCGCGCGAGCGGGGGTAGCTCCTATCACACAGTTTGTATGCAGTTCTACGGCTGGTCGGCCCCGCGCGAGCGGGGGTAGCTCCGCGCAGATCCTCCTCGCCAAGGACGCCCTGCGGTCGGCCCCGCGCGAGCGGGGGTAGCTCGATGTCGGTGCTCATGGCGTTCCCCTTGGCTCCGTCGGCCCCGCGCGAGCGGGGGTAGCTCCGGCGAGAGCTTCGTCAACGCCGCCGGAGTGCTGTCGGCCCCGCGCGAGCGGGGGTAGCTCCGCGCACACGTACTCATCGCAGACCGAGTTCAAGTCGGCCCCGCGCGAGCGGGGGTAGCTCCGAGTACAGCCGCGCTATGGGGATACCGTCGACGTCGGCCCCGCGCGAGCGGGGGTAGCTCTTCAACCGTCGCCTCCCCGGCGTCGGACGAGGAGTCGGCCCCGCGCGAGCGGGGGTAGCTCCGTCGTGTTCACCGAGATCGGGTTTAAGTGGAAGTCGGCCCCGCGCGAGCGGGGGTAGCTCTTCGGGCGCCCGATTTCGGCGTCGTCACGCTCGGTCGGCCCCGCGCGAGCAGGGGTAGCTCCCTCCCGCCGGTCCCGGCCGATCCGCGCCACCGGTCGGCCCCGCGCGAGCGGGGGTAGCTCCCTGGCCGCCTTGTCCGAGGCAGCCTTCGTCATGTCGGCCCCGCGCGAGCGGGGGTAGCTCCCATCCCGAGGAGTGGACCGACGCAGTCGAGTTGTCGGCCCCGCGCGAGCGGGGGTAGCTCCTTGACCAAGGCCTGGACGCCTGGAACGAGGCGGTCGGCCCCGCGCGAGCGGGGGTAGCTCGGAGGCGCCGCGGGCGTCGAGGATCCGGAACCGGTCGGCCCCGCGCGAGCGGGGGTAGCTCCTTCCACGGTCTCGCCGCCGCCTGCCTGGAGAAGTCGGCCCCGCGCGAGCGGGGGTAGCTCCGGCAGTTCGAGCCGACCGCGAGCAGCTGGACTGTCGGCCCCGCGCGAGCGGGGGTAGCTCCTCATGAGGGTTGATCCGTCTGGGCTCTTGGCGGTCGGCCCCGCGCGAGCGGGGGTAGCTCACCATGAGCCGGTGGTCTAAGCGCTTGGAAGCGGTCGGCCCCGCGCGAGCGGGGGTAGCTCCACCGGCGGTTTATACGGTGTGGCCGGAACACAGTCAGTCGGCCCCGCGCGAGCGGGGGGTCGCTCCCGGGCGAACAAGCTGGCCGAGGCGATTCGCGGGTCGGCCCCGCGCGAGCGGGGGTAGCTCACTCTTTCGGCCGGACGCTAGTCGCAGGGACGGGTCGGCCCCGCGCGAGCGGGGGTAGCTCCTTCCGAGACTTCAGGGTCTCGATCATCATGCCGTCGGCCCCGCGCGAGCGGGGGTAGCTCCCCGCCCGCCGGTGTACTCATCCCACCCGGCCGGTCGGCCCCGCGCGAGCGGGGGTAGCTCGCTGTACAGCGGCATAGCGAGCGTGGCAAAGAGGTCGGCCCCGCGCGAGCGGGGGTAGCTCCTCGATCAGGTTTCCCAGCGCGCGCTGCCGCTTGTCGGCCCCGCGCGAGCGGGGGTAGCTCCCACGCTTTCGTGATCATGGTGTCCGAGGCCGAGTCGGCCCGGCGCGAGCGGGGGTAGCTCGCGGGCAAGGACCCAGAGTCCGGGCCGGCGGTCGTCGGCCCCGCGCGAGCGGGGGTAGCTCCGACACAAGCGGTCTGGACCCGTGGAAGAAGCAGTCGGCCCGGCGCAAGCGGGGGTAGCTCCATCTGTCCGAGCCGCTGGCGGTCGGGATCGCGGTCGGCCCCGCGCGAGCGGGGGTAGCTCTCTGGTGATCGGCGCTGCGGCATTGCTGATCGCGTCGGCCCCGTGCGAGCGGGGGTAGCTCCCCGCCGCTGGTGAACAAGGCGGCGCTCTGATGGTCGGCCCCGCGCGAGCGGGGGTAGCTCGTCCCGTATCCGCTGATCTGCGTTGCGGGCGTCGTCGGCCCCGCGCGAGCGGGGGTAGCTCTTCAGTGGGGCGCGCGGGTCGTGGTCGGTCGGTGTCGGCCCCGCGCGAGCGGGGTAGCTCCGCGACGCGGTCACCGTCGCGGTCCTCGGTGGCGTCGGCCCCGCGCGAGCGGGGGTAGCTCTCCCCAGGAGGTGTTCAGCGAGACGCCAGTGGCGTCGGCCCCGCACGAGCGGGGGTAGCTCCTCCCTATGGTTCTCAGCGCGAACATGGTACGGGTCGGCCTCGCGCGAGCGGGGGTAGCTCTCGTTCATAGAAGCGGCGGAAGTCCAGGTGCTTGTCGGCCCCGCACGAGCGGGGTAGTTCTCTTAGAACGTCGGCCAAGGCGTAGTTGAAGCGGTCGGCCCCGCGCAGGCGAGGATAGCTCTTCAGCGCCCTGACTCCCTCACTTCCGCTGTATGTCGGACCCGTGCGAACGGGGTCAGCTCCAGCCCGCCCGACTTTGGAGCGGGTCATATAGTGTCGGCCTCGCACGAGCAGCGGTAGCTCGGCGTCAGGTCGGCCCTCGCGAGCGGGGTAGCTCCGGGTCGACCACAGCGGAGTTCCGTTCGCGGCGACGACCGCGTTTATGAGCGGGAGTTCCCCCGCCTCCATCACGGTATACCGACAGTCCAAGTCAAACCGGTATGAGAGGAGTAGTCCGGTCACACATGCGGTACGAAGCCAGTAGGTCCGATGTGCGCGGGATACGACGTCGAGACGCCGCCACCTGTGCGTCAATGGATCTACGGGTCTTCGGAAAACCACTGGTAGCGGTCTAGCGAGCGCAGTGTGGTTAGCCTTTCCGCCGCTACTCGCGCCCCTTCCGTCGCTCCCGGGCCGAAAGAATCAGTCCGTCGAAGTCGACCGGATACCACCGGTCCCGGCCGGCGCTTCGCATTGCCCAGCCTTGTTCATTTCTGGCTGGCTCGATCATCAGCGCTTGGCCGTCCGCGATTCGATCTTCCAGGGTTCCCCACAGGAAGTCACGCAGCCGGCGGTTTGGCGACCCGACAAACACACCTGCCGAAGCTTCCACCATCCAACGGGTCAGGTGCCCTCGCAAGCCCTCAGGTGCGCCGACCAGGATGATGACAGTCACGATCGAGTACCGTCCCCACTGTCTGGCTCGAAGAGGGGCCCGACCACCGAAAGATAGTGTCCTTCATCGAGGACGGATTCATCCCACCCAGCCCAGTTGGTACCACCAGCCACGGTGTTGTCGGCATCGCCCCACAGGGTGTTCTCTTCGACTTCGATCATGTTCTCCCCGGCTGGGGTAAGCAAGAGCTTCACGTCCCTTACAATCCGCCCGAGCAATTTTCCGTCGGCGACTCGCTGGCGGAACCCGAGGCGCGCATCTCGTTCTGTAGTTTGACCGGCGGCAGCAAGGTCGAAGGCTAGAGGGATTGTGTATTCGGCCTTGTAGAGATCAGCAATGTCGAGCACGAAAGAGACAGCCGATCCGGTGTGGACGAAGCCCAGGGCCGGGCTTACTCCAATCCCAGCGGTCACGGCGTGACAGATCCCATAGAGCGCGGCGTTGGCTGCCGATAGGACCCGATTGACGTCGTCGCCTTTGGCGAACGCGTCTCCCGGTTGGTACTCGCGACGGGTCCAGGGCACTCCTGTTCGCTCGGAATGCTCCTTGTAAAGCCTTCGGGTGCGGCTCTTGTGGAGTGATGTTTAGGCGGCGAGGGCGAGGCGGTAGCGGTTGTGGTGGGTGCGGTGTTGTTCTTGCTGTAGGTGGTAATGCCAGTAGTCTGCGAAGTCGCCGTTGGTGGTGAGGGTGCGGAGTTTGAGGATGGCTTCGGCTCCGGTCAGTCCCCAGCGGGCTCCGGTGATGTCCATGCGGTCTTTGACCAGGTGGCGGACTGCGCCTTCGATGACGCCGGTGGCGATCGGCCAGCCGGCGGCCAACGCGGTGTCGTAGCGTAGCTGGGGTCGTAGTTTCAGCAGGTAGTTGGCGGTGATATCGGCGCCGCGGCGTTGTGCCGGCTCCAGGTGGCGTGCGGTGGCTTTGCGGCGGATCGCGGCGGCGGCGATCCCGGCTTTGCCTTCCAGCACCCGGCGGGCTTGGGTGGCGATCCAGTCTTCGATGGCCGTGTCGCCTTCGGTGAAGAAGCACCATCCGGCCCTCCACAGGTATTCCAGGACATGGATGAAGTCGCAGATGATGGTGACTTTCACCTGGCGGCGGGCGGCCTCGGCACGGACCAGACGCAACTGCTGGTAGTGGCCGTCGATCAGGACGATCCAGGGGCGGCGGTGTTCGGGGTCGCGGCGGGCGGCCTCGTCGAACCCGGCGGCGATCACCGCGGCCGGGGCGTCGCGGACGC
>NZ_JAAFZA010000075.1 GCF_015356865.1 Catenulispora pinisilvae | reverse complement strand
GGACTGGGAGGTGCCGACGTCCGGGGGGATCGCCAGGGCCCGGGCCCGGTTGGGGTCCGGGCCGCTGGAGTACGTGTTCGGGCAGGTGGCGCAGCCGGTGGCCGAGATCGACACCCGGGGGGCGTGGCTGGGGTCGCGGCGGTTGGTCTCCATTGACGGGATGGTGTGGGACCTGCCGGACAGCGCCGAGAACGAGGCGGTGTTCGGCCGCACCACCGGTGCGGCTTTTGCGCAGGCGCGGGTGGTGACTTTGGTGGAGTCCGGGTCGCACTGTGCGATCGGCGCCCGGATCGGGCCGGCCGCGGGTAAGGGCAGTGGTGAGCAGTCTGCGGCGATGGCGCTGGTGGAGCTGCTGGATGCGGACATGCTGTGTCTGGCCGACCGGTTGTTCTACGGGTTCGATCTGTGGTGCGCCGCCGCGGCCACCGGCGCGGGGCTGTTGTGGCGGATCAAGGACGGTATCGAGTTGCCGGTGGTGGCCGATCTGGGCGATGGCAGCTACACCTCGCTGGTGTTCGCCAAGGGCACCGCGGCCGGGATCCGGGTGAGGCTGCTGGCCGCGGCCCGGGCCGGGCGCGATGTGTCCGCCGGCGGGCAGGCCCGGCTGGTGCGGGTGGTGGAGTACTACGTCAACGGCCGCACCCCGGCCCCGGCGGGCCGGGAACTGATCTGCCTGATCACCAACCTGACCGACCCGGCCGACGTCCCAGCGGCCGCGCTGGCTGCGGCCTACCACGACCGGTGGGAACACGAGGGCGCCAATGCCCAGATCAAGACCGGGCTGCGCGGGCCCGGCCGGGTGCTGCGCTCCCGCAGCCCGGACATGGTCCGCCAGGAAATCTACGGCTACCTGCTGGCGCACTACGCGATCACCGCGCTGATCTGCAAAGCCGCCACCGAAACCGACACCGACCCCGACCGGGTCAGATTCGTCAAAGCCGTCCGCCTGGCCCGCGCCCACGTCTCCGATCCGGAGGCTTTTTCCCCCTGACCGGCAGGCAGTCCTCCACGCCCTGGCCGGACGCCGCCTGACCGCCAAACGGGCCCTGAACCCGCCCCGGCGCCACCGCAGCTACCCCAGAGTCGTCAAACGCTCCCGCCACAGCCTCTACCGCGTCAAAAACACCACCGACACCGGCACCCGACACCCCGGCCCCGCCACCATCGACCTACCCAACCTCCCACCACCGACAAGACCCGATCCCCCCGAAACAGACCACAAACACACACCAAGATCAAAATAAGGTAAGCGGCATTGCCCTCGGTCGCGTCGGCAGGGCTTTGCCTACAGTGCCGGTTCTCGGGAGTCAAGTTCGCGCTGTACGCGACCGCCACCTGCGTGCCTGACCGCAAGGGCGCGGACTTTACTCCCGGGGTTCGGCGCTGTACCCCTTGGGGCTGACGACGCGACCGAGGGGAACGGACCGCAACCACCTCACAAACCGCCAGCGCAGGGCCCTGAGGCGACCCCCCTATGGAGCAGCGCCAGTTCCCCGAGGGAGCCAAGAGCCCCCGCCGGAGGCGCCTGCCGTTGACTTCAGGCACCCACCACGCACGACCGCCGCCCGCCAACACAACGTGTGCGCAGTGACTCGGACCCGCGCGCACCACCCACACAACCGGCAGCCGCCCACACACATCGAGCGGCACAGCGAACTGCGTCTCGATCCGTGATTAGTCAATACCAGGTAGTTCCGTAAAAAAATGCCTTTAACCAACGCCCCAACCGCAAGCCACAAGCCACAACCCTGCCACCGACACCCGCCACCGGCGCTCGTCACCCGTCACCGTCACCCGTCACCCGTCACCCGTCACCCACACCTGGACCCACTGCTCATCTGCCAAACCTGATACACGGCGCGCGCGCATGGTCCCCCGGGCGGGCAGTGTGCCAGCCCTACCTCAGGCTGACCGCAGCGTCGACGATCCGGTCGAGTTCCCGTCGGGCGAGGCCAGCGAACCCGCGATAGGTCGGGCTTGCGGCCCAGCGCGCGTATGCCGCGTCGAACGCCGCGGTGCCGGCCAGTCCGGCCAGCTCGGCGGTCCCGGCGGCGACGCCCCGGGCCTGTAGCGCTTTGGTCATCGCCTGGGCGAGCGCGGCGCGCTTGAGTACGGCGCGCTCGTGCAAGGTCTCCGAGGAGGCGATCAGGCGTTGACGGGTCGCGGCATGGCGGTGCCGGTCGGCGTCGAATACGGGGGCGACGGCGAGGACCGCGGCGCGTACGAGGTCGAGGGGCGAGGCAGCTGGCGGGCCGTCCGTGATGGTCTGCCGGAAGGTGTTGGCGAGCAGGTCTTGGCCCCAGAACAGCACTTCGGGTTTGTCGGTGAAGTGGCGGAAGAACGTCGCCTTGGTCAGGCCGGCGCGGTCGGCGATCTCGGCGGCCGACACCGCCTTGTAGCCGCGCTCGGCGAACAGTTCGAGGGCGGCTTCCTCTAGCCGGGCGTGCGCGTCCGGTTGCCAGCGGGCCATGGCCCCATCATAGCGGGGCGTTGAGACTGGGTCTCGTCAATGTGTACAGTGTTGAGACCGAGACTCATCACTGGGCTTTGTCAGGACGGATTCGAGGAGAAAATCATGGGATGTCTGACCGGCTGGACGGCCGTCGTCGCCCGCGGATCGACCGGCATCGGGCCGGTCGTGACGCCGGGGATGGTCCAGGAGGGCGCTGTGGTCTTGTGCGGGGTGGGAGCATGACGGTTCGCCGGGTCGTCACCGGGCACGACAGCGAGGGCAGGTCGCGCGTGGTCGACGACCAGAACATGGAGCCGATCACCTCTGCCCTGACGCCCGGCTTCGCCGCTTACCGGCTGTGGGGACGAGACGAGTCGCCCACGTTCCCGGACGACGGGTCGCCCAGCGGCGTCGAGACGTACTTCCCATCGCGGGAGGGATCGCGCTTCGTGATCATCACGCATCCTCCGGAGGGGGCGACCCCACCGCCGGACGTGGACACAGCCGCGGCTACCGCCGAGCTGGAGCGGCAGATGCCAGGCGTAATGGCCTCAATGGAGCCCGACGGCTCGGGGATGCACACCACCGACACGATGGACTACCTGATGGTCGTGCAAGGCGAGGCCACGCTCGAACTCGACGACGGCGAGCGCGCAGTGTTGCGGGCAGGCGACGTGGTCGTCCAGAACGGCACCCGGCACGTGTGGCGCAATTACGGCACCGAGCCCTGCACGCTCGTCGCCGTCTCGGTCGGCGCGGACCGTACGACGACCCGTTAGTCCCGCGCACCCAGGGGCACGGGTGGCCAACCTCAAAGGGCAGCAGCGAACGGAGAACGCCGATGGCAGCCGGAAACCATGATTTGGGCGGGCGTCTCCCGCTCATCGACACCGCAGCACTGAGCCCAGCACAACAGCGCTTCCACGACGCCGCGATGGCTGAGCAGTACCCGTGGTCATTGAAAGCGGGCTTTCAATTCGTCACCGACGACCAACGTCTGATCGGGCCGTACAACGCGTTCCTACGCCGTCCTGAGATCGCCGAGAAGTTTCAGGAGTTCGCCAAGGCCGAATCTCAGTACACGTCTTTGTCGCCGCAACTGCGTGAGGTCGTGATTCTCGCGGTCGGGTCAGCCTGGGGCTCGGACTACGAGGTCTACGCCCACCGGATCCTGGCACAGGCCGCGGGGATTTCCACCGGCGACGCGGACGGGTTGGCCGCGGGGCGCTCCCCCGAACAGCTCGGTCGCGAGGCGGAGCTCGTCTTTGCTCTCGCGCGTCAAATGACCGTTGAGCATCACATCGAGCAGGCGCTCTACGACGAGGCCCTGTCCACCTTCGGCGAGGAGGGCCTTTTTGACATCGCGGTGCTGATGGGCGTCTACCTCACTGTCAGTAGCGTTCTCAATCTCTTCGCCGTCCCCGCACCCGAGTAGCCGGTCCTCTCCGGCCCGAGACCTGATTCCCCGAGTGCGAAATACGGGGCTAGCCGAATAGGCGCCGCTGGATCTCCCGCCGGTAGTCCTCAAGGGTCTTGTCCAGGTGCACGCCGGCCGCCGCGGCCGCCGCCTCCGGGTCGCCGCGGCGGATCGCCTCGTGGATCGCGGCGTGCTCGGTGATCGCCTCGGCGGCGTGGCTGCCGATCGCGCCGTGCAGGCCGATGGTGCTGGACTGGCGTTGCAGGCGGCGGGCCTCGCGGACGGCCGCGAGTAGGAACGGGTTGTGCGAGGCCGTGGCGATGCCGAGGTGGAAGTCGTCATCGCCGCGGTCGAACAGTGCCGGCTGGCCGGTCAGGTGGCCCTGTTCGCACAGCTGTGCCGCGGACTCGATGGCGCGCAGCTCAGCCGGTGTCGCCTTGGTCGCGGCCAGGCTGCTGGCGGCCGTCTCCTGGACCCGCCGGAACTCGAAGAGCAGGTAGACGTGGTCCAGGTCCGTCGGCAGGAAGAAGCCGCCCCAGCGGGAGGATCCCAGCATGCCCTCGTCGTCGGCGACGTAGAGGCCGCGGCCCTTCTGCGCGCGCACCCGCCCGATCGCCGACAGGATCTTGATGGCCTCGCGGATCACAGTCCGGCTGGCGCCGAGGTGCGCGGCCAGCTCCTTCTCGGTCGGCATCCGGTCGCCCGGCCGGAGCCGGGATTCGGCGATCAGCTGCAGGATCTGCTCAGCGATCAGTTCGTAGCCTGGCCGATAGGTGTCGCTCCGCGCCTCGTCCGGTTTCTCCGTGGACGACGCACCGTCTTCGGCCAGGACGGGTGTGCCGTCCACCGTGCTTCTCCTTCGTCTCGATGCGAAGGAGCATACATGTGGGCGTCATCGGCGGTCATATAGGTCCTACCCATAGACGCGATCGGTCCAGTCATATCAAGATAAATGCCAGCAGAAGCTCACCCCGAACGATGAGTCGATGGAAAGATCTTGAAGGGAAGTGTGCCCCGCCCCTTGACGCGGGGAGCCCTGTGAAGCTGTTATGTGTGCCACGGGTCGTGTGTTACCGGTAACCAGCGTGCAACGCAGGCGTGACGGTTCGGCATCGAGGCGTCATGACTGATGAGTAGGACACATATCTCCATTTCCGGTCCGCCCAGCCGCAGCTCGGCGGTGCCCAGCGCAGGGGAGTCGTTCATGAAAGTGAAATTCCGCGCCATCGGCGCGTCGGCCACTGCCCACGGTCGTAGACGTACCGGGCTGCTGGCGATCGGAGCCCTGCTCGCCCTCGGCGCCGCCGCCTGCGGCACCAGCACCGGCAAGGCCGGTACGAGCAGTACCGGCGGCAGCTTCAAGCCCGCCGCGCAGACCGGCGGAACCCTGACGGTGTGGGTCGACTCGACCCGGCTGGCCGCCGCGCAGCTGTACCAGAAGCAGAATCCCGCGGTGAAGATGGACATCGTCACCTATGACGGGGACGCCAACGGCTCCAACTACCTTCAGACCAAGGTGTCCCTGTTCAACCGGACCGGTTCGGGCTGGCCGGACGTCGTCTTCAGCGCCGAGAACAACGAGGCCGCGTGGGCGGTTCCGGTCGGGTTCACCGCGCCGCTGAACAAGGGTCTGATACCGCAGGCCACGCTGGACGGCTGGGCGACCAACGCCAACGCCCCGTGCACCGTGGACGGCACCGTCTACTGCCTGCGCAACGACCTGTCGCAGACCGTGCTCTGGTACAACGACAAGCTCATGAAGCAGTGGGGATGCCAGATCCCCACGACCTGGGAGCAGTACCAGGCGCTGGGCCAGAAGGTCGCCACCGAGCACCCCGGCTACCTGGTCGGCGTCGCGGGCGACACCTTCGCCCCGGAGATCTACATGTGGGCGAGCAAGTGCGGCGCCAACCAGATCACCGGTACCAAGACCGTCACGGTCGACACCACCAGTGCCGACTGCACCAAGATGGCGGCGCTGCTGGACACCCTGATCCAGAACAAGACCGTGTCGACCTCCAGCGTGTTCAGCTCCGACTTCGACAAGAACGACGCCGACAAGATCCTGATGATGCCCGGCCCGTCGTGGTACGGCGGCGCGCTGTTCCAGAGCACCTTCAAGACCCCGGCCGGGCAGATCGGCGTGGCGCCGATGCCGCAGTGGTCCGGCGACCCCAGCCCCTCGGTGGGCAACGTCGGCGGCGGTACCTGGCTGCTGTCCGCGCACAGCAAGAACCTCAAGGCCGCGACCGACTTCCTCACCTGGGCCACCACCTCGGACGACTACCAGGGCAAGCTGGCCCCGGGCTACCCGGCGTACGCGCCGGCGGCCAAGACCTGGCTGGCCGCGCAGTCTGCCTCCGGCTATTACGCCGACGACATCACCGCACCGCTGACGGCCGCCGCCGACCAGGTGTGGCCGGGCTGGGGCTACGGCCAGTTCAGCCAGGAGGCGATCTGGGCGGCCACGGTCAGCCCCGGCGTCACCGCCGGCAAGACCATCAGCTCCCTGCTGCCGGCCTGGCACGACTCGATCGTGAACTACGCCAAGGCCGACGGATACCAGGTGGCGTCGAAGTGAGCACGCCCACCGCGACCACCGGCCGGACCACAGCGCGGCGCGGCACGCTGCGCGCGCTGTGGCCCGGCCGGGCCGGCCACGGCTTCGTCGCCGCCTACGTGGTCCTGCTGATCGCGTTCGGCGTCGTGCCCACCTGCTATGCCGTCTACTTCGCCTTCACCGACGGGAACGCCCGCTTCACCGGGCTGTCGAACTTCTCCCGGGCGGCTTCGGACTTCCGCTTCGTCCCGGCCGTCGAGCACGTAGCGCTGTACCTGGTGTTCTGGCTGGCGGCGCTGGTGGTGCTCGTCGTCGGCCTGTCGTTGCTGCTGCACAGGCTGTCCGCCCGGGGCGTGAGCAAGGCACTGAGGTTCCTGTACTACATCCCGGGTGCGCTGGCCGGCGCGGCGGGCGTGCTGGTGTGGCTGTTCGTGCTCGACCCCTCGGTGAGTCCGGTGAGTTTCCTGTTGCGGGCCATGGGGTTCGACACCTTCGGTCAGGTGGTCGCCCCCGGACATCTGCCGATCCTGTTCGCCCTGATCGCTTTCTGGACCGGCGCGGGCGGGTGGATCGTGGTGATGCACGGGGCGCTGAACAACATCCCGCACGAAGTCATCGAGGCCGCGCGCATCGACGGCGCGGGCGCCTGGCAGACCGCGCGGCGCATCCAGATCCCGATGCTGCGCAAGTGGATCGTCTACATGATGATCCTCGCCTTCGCCGGGGGCACCCAGCTGTTCGTCGAACCGCAGCTGCTCGCGCAGGCCAGCGTCGGCGTCGCGGGCCGGGACTATTCGCTGAACCAGCTCTCCTACGACTTCGCCTTCCAGAACAACGACGTGAACACCGCCGCCGCCATCTCGGTCGAGCTCCTGCTCGTCGGCCTGGTGGTCGCCGCGCTGTTCGTCGCCAGATCGGGGTTCTTCGATGCCGACTGAGGGACACCCGGGTGCATCGGCCTTCCGTACCCAGCCGGCCTTGCTGCCCGCCGACTTGGAACCGCGCCGTAGTGCCGCTCGCCGCCACCGACCGCGCAACCCGCTGCCGGCCCTGGTGCTCGGGCTGTTCGTGGTCTTCTTCGTGCTGCCGGTGCTGTGGCTGGTGCTCGCGGCGACCAAGACCGACGACCAGCTCGTGCACGGCAACCCGCTGTCGTTCGGGTCCTGGCACGCCCTGAAGGCCAACTGGGACGCGCTGACCGCCTACCAGGGCGACGCGATCTTCCAGTGGCTGCGCAACTCCGCGCTGTACTCGTTCGGGGCTCTCGTGATCACCCTGGCGGTGGCGATCCCCGCCGGCTACGCGCTGGCGATGACCGAGTTCCGCGGCCGCCGCATGCTGCTGATCGCCACGCTCGTGGTGATGCTCATGCCGAACGCGACGCTGGTCGTGCCGCTGTTCCTGGAAGTCAACGCGGTGCACCTGATCGGGTCGATGTGGTCGATCATCCTGCCGTACGCGTTCTATCCCTTCGGCGTGTATCTGGCCTACATCTACTTCAGCACCGCGCTTCCCAGAGAACTGTTGGAGGCCGCGCGGCTGGACGGCTGTAGCGAGTTCGGCGCCTTCCGCCGGGTCGCCCTGCCGCTGGCCGCGCCGATCGTGGCGCTCGTCGGGTTCTTCAGCTTCGTGGCCAACTGGACCAACTACTTCCTTCCCTACGTCATGCTGCCGCAGAGCAGCCAGCTCCCGGTCCAGGTGGGCCTGGGCACGCTGCTGGACGACGTGCCGCAGTTCAACCCGACCGTCGGGGACCTGGCCGTGCAACGTCCGGAGCTCGCGCTGGCGACCTTGCTGGCGATCACCCCGGTGCTCATCGTCTTCCTGTTCTCCCAGCGCTTCCTGGTGACCGGCATGCTCGCCGGCGCCACCAAGAGCTGAACATCCAAACGGAGATACCCTTATGCATCCCGTCATCAAAGCCTCGGTACCGGTGCTCGAACCTCCCGGCTGGGCAGTGGCGCAGCGTGAGCTGTTCGATCTGCTGGACCGGTCGTGGCGGCGGTTCGCCGAAGACTTCACCGGACCCGGCGGCGAGCTCAGATACAGCGGGACGCTCTCCACCCGGGACGGCGGCGACGACTTTTACGAGGTCTTCTTCAACTGGCCGCAGCTGTATCTGCTCGGCGGCGCCGACGACCTGCTGGCGGCCTCGGAGCGGCACTGGGAGGGCGTGACCCGTCAGCTGACCGAGCTGGGAATGCTGCGCGAGGAGTACGAGCGCGGATACGACTGGTTCCACCAGGGCGAAAGCCTGCTGCTGTTCTACTTCCTGTGCATGGCCGCGCCCGAACGGTGGCGTGAGCGCGCGGTCCGTTTCGCAGAACTCTACGTCGACCCCGCGCACGGCAACTACGACGCCGAACACCGCATCATCCGACGCCCGCACAACGGCAGCGACCCGGAGCGGGAAGGTGTGTTCGACGGCGAGAGCTACCCGTGGCTGCCCAAGGAAGCCGAGATGTACGGCTTCCCCCTGAACTGGATCCTGCCCGAAGGCGCCGAGACTCCGCCGCTGGAGAAGGACCCGCGGCTGGGCGAACAGATGCGGCTGCGCATGGGGGTCGGCGACACCGCGGTCAACCTGGCGGCCACCGGACTCGCTCTCAACGCTCTGATCCTCACCGGCGAGGCACGCTACCGGGACTGGATCGTGGAGTACGTCGGCGCGTGGCGGGAACGGGCCGCTGCCAACGCCGGCGTCATCCCCGACAACGTCGCCCCGGACGGAACCGTCGGCGGGCTGCTGGAGGGACGTTGGTACGGCGGCCACTACGGCTGGAACTGGCCGCACGGCTGGCACAGCGTCGGACCCGCCGCGGCCGTCGCGGCCCTGGCCGCGGCCACGGTCACCGGCGACGACTCCTACCTCGACCTGGTGGGCCCCACGCTCGACGAGGTCATCGCGCACGGCAAGATCATGGCCTTCGAGGACGCGGACTCCAGTTTGCAGTCCAAGTGGACCATCCAGCTGCTCGACGACGTCCGCACCCCGACCTTCCACGTCCCCTACCGGCACGGCGACGAAGGCTGGTTCGACTACAACCCGATGCCGCTGGTCGTGCCCGCCGCGCTCTGGCACCACACCGCCTCCCACGCCGACCGCGAACGCATCGAGCAGCTCCGCGACGCCTCCGGCATCGACTGGAGCGTCATCCGGCCGTTCCGCAGCAAGGAGGAATCAGGGCACGAAGAGCCCTGGTTCGCCTTCCTCGCCGGCGACGACCCCGGCTATCCCGAGCGCATCCTCGCCGCCGCGCAGGCCCAGGTGCGGCACCGCCTCACCCGTATGGAGCGGTACCGGGACCTGGACGTGCCCGAGGCCGACATCCACCTGTGGCAGCAGTCGAACCCGGTGGCCACCGAGGCCCTGGTCCAGCTCACCTGGGGCGGGCCGCAGGTGATGTACAACGGCGGTCTCCAGCAGGCGCGCGTGCGCTACCACGACGCCGAATCGCGCCGCCCCGGCCTGCCGCCCTCGGTCGCGGCGCTGGTGTCCAGCATCGATCCGCGGGCGACCGTCGTGGAGCTGGTGAACCTCGACCCGGAGCGGGCGCGCACGGTGATCGTGCAGGCCGGGGCCTTCGCGGAGCACACCATCGACACCGTGGCGTACAGCGCCTGCGAGGACTCGTCATGGATCGGCGACCTCTATGACTACGGACACCGGCAACCGGTGGAGACGGCGGAGTCCGCCGAGGTCGGCGGCCCCTGGCTGACGGTCGAGCTGCCCCGCTCCACGCGGGTGCGCCTGACGCTGCGGCTGGAGCTGCGTACGCGCCAGCCCTCGTATCGCAGACCGTTCGACGACTCGATATGAGAGGACATATGAGAGGACCGGCATGCAGCGCATAGCCCAAGTCGCCCGGCTGCGGCCCGAACAGCGCGAGGAGTACCTCGCGCTGCACCGTGACGTCTGGCCGGACGTCGAAGCCGCTCTGCGGGCGGCGCAGATCCGCAACTACAGCATCTTCCTCCACGAGGACATGCTCTTTGCCTATTACGAGTACCACGGCGCGGACTTCGCCGCCGATCTCGCGACCATCAAGGCCGACCCCGAGACCTAACGGTGGTGGACCTTCACCGACCCCTGCCAGGTCCCGTGGCCGGACTCCGCCGACGGCGGCCGCTGGGCGGACCTGCCGGAGATCTGGCACCTCAGTGATGAACCGGCCGCGAGTACAGAAGGACGCTGACACGATGAGAACCCCGCTGGCTGTGCGGTACGCCGCCGCCCGCGCCCTGACGACCGGCCCGGCCGACCCGGCGGCCCCGGGCCCCGGGCAGGTGGAACTCGCCCCGGCCTACGTCGGGATCTGCGATACGGACCTGCACATCTTTCATGGCGACATGGACGCGCGGGTCAAGGCGCCGGCCGTCATCGGGCATGAGATGTCCGGGCGGGTGGTCCGCGTCGGACCCGGAGTCGAGGGCTTCGCGCCCGGCGCCCCGGTCACCGTCATGCCGCTGCGCTGGGACGGCACCTGCCCGGCCT
This sequence comes from Catenulispora pinisilvae, assembly GCF_015356865.1. GTDB lineage: Bacteria > Actinomycetota > Actinomycetes > Streptomycetales > Catenulisporaceae > Catenulispora > Catenulispora pinisilvae. The sequence goes on along the minus strand of NZ_JAAFZA010000075.1, from coordinate 31,479 downwards.
GCCTTCGCGGGCATCGCCACGTGTGCCAGAACCTTGATTTCCTCGGCATCGACTCGCCCGGCGCGATGCAGCAGCGCTGGACCGTGCCCGCCGCGACGCTCGTCCGCCTGCCGCAGTCGCTGCCGTTGGACCGGGCCGCGCTGGTGGAACCCACGGCCGCGGCCGTCCACGACGTCGGCCGCGCCGGCGTGCGCGACGGCGACCGGGTCGTCGTGGTCGGCGCCGGACCGGTCGGCGTCCTGATCGCGGTGGTCGCCCAGGCCGCCGGCGGCGATGTGCGGGTCGTGGAGCCGAACGCACACCGTCGGCGCCTGGCCAACCGGCTGGGCCTGCGGACGTGGGACCCCGGCGCCGGCGACGTGCCCGAGCGCGTGGGCGACTGGACGGACGACGCCGGCGCGGACGTCGCGTTCGAAGTCTGCGGCGCCGAGGCCGGCGTGCAGACCGCGGTGGACGTGCTCGCGGTGCGCGGCCGGCTGTGCCTGGTGGCCGTCCACTCCCAGCCTCGGCGGGTGAACCTGCACCGCTTCTTCTGGCGGGAACTGACGCTCATCGGCGCCCGGTTGTACGACCGCGAAGACTTCGAGACCGCCGTGCGCCTGGTCGCCGAGGGCACCGTCCCGGCCGAACAACTGATCAGCAGGGTCGTGCCGATCGCCGACGCGCTGGGTGCCTTCCAGTTCCTGGAAGCCGGTCACGACCTGAAGGTACTCGTGGACTGCACCGACCCCTCCTCGGAAGATGTGGCATGACCGCGAACCGGTTCGACCTGTCCGGACGCCTGGTCGTCGTCGGTGCCGACTGGGACGTGCCCGGCATGATCCTGCCGGTCCGAAGCGACTCTGGACCGCGTCGGTACGGATCGCCTGGACATCGTCTATGTGCACGACCCCGACAATCACTGGCGAGAAGCGTGCCGATCCGGTCCTGAGGCGCCTAATCTGTCCCCGGCACCGTCGCGCTCGACGACCTCGACGGCCGGGTTGATCTGGCGGATTCCGCATGGTCCGACCGTGACCGCGCCAGCAGCGCATCGACCGCCACCGGTCCGGCGCCGATGATGGCGATCACCAGGAACGACCACGAGAACAGGGCGGCCGGCTCTCCGCCGTTGGCCATCGGCAGCAGCGCGTGCTTCTGGTGCACGGAGAAGTACGCGTAGGCCATGGTCCCCGACAGGATGACGGCACACACGCGGGTCCCGAGGCCGATCATGACCAGCAGCCCGAAGACCAGTTGCAGCGCCGCGGCGACGCCGCCGGGCCAGGTGGTGGGGGAGAGCGTGGGTCCGGTGGGCTTGACCGGGAAGCCGGTCAGGGTGGAGGCCCCGTGGCCCGCCATGAGGAATCCGATGACGATCCGATAGAGCGATAGGGCGATGGGGGGCAACGACCGGGAGTCTGGCATGCGGCTCATCACTTCCGTCTGGTTCCGCCTCAGGGCAGGCGGACAACTTGTCTCTCCCGATCGGCCTGCAGGACCGATGCTGGGAAACGGGGTGCCGACGGTGGGAAACGTATCGGTTCGATGCACTGACGCGAAGCGGCGGGGAAGATCCGGCCCGCGAGCTCTCATCGGGAATCGGGGCTGCGGGCAGGTCAGAGGCGGCGGCGGGCGGTCGGTCCGGCATCGGGGGCGGAAGAAAGTTTCGCAGAGCACGTCGACACGTCGACGGGCGTCCGAACCACGCCGCCGCGCCGGTTCGGGCCGCGGGAACTGGCACGGCCCGAGCCGGCGCGACGGCCGGCCGTCTCCAGTGACGGAACACGGCGGTGCACAGAGGGAGCGGGGCCTCGTCAGGCCGCGAGCAGTCGGACCGGTGACGGCAACAAGAGAGCTGCCTCGGCGTCGAACCGGTTCGTCAGAAGCTAGGGTCCCGGTTCGCAGCTGTCAACGCCTGGGAACGGCTTGCTCGCCGGCTCAATGCTCTGAAGTGGGAGAGGTGACTGGTCGCCGGTCGTTCACATGGTTGACACAGAGCCCGGACGCGCTTAGCCTCGCTTTCACTCGCGGTCGAACCGGTTCGATATCCGGGCCCCGGCTGGCACACATCAGCACTCTGGCCGCCTTCACGGCCTCATCGTCATCGTCATCGGCATCGGAGAGTCGCGTGAACATCGGTGAGATCGCTCGTCGTGCGGGAGTCTCCCGCAGCACGGTGTCCTACGCGCTGTCCGGTAAGCGTTCGATCTCGCCCGAGACCCGGGCGCGGATCCAGGCGGTGATCGACGAGCTCGACTATCAGCCCAGCGCCACCGCCCGGGCTCTGTCCTCCGGCCACACCCACACCCTGGGCCTGGTCTTCCCGCCGGCCAGCAGCCACTACACCGACATGCAGTTGGACTTCATCGGGTCCCTGGTCGAGGCCGCGGCCGGTTTCGGTTACGACGTGCTGATGGCCGCGTCCATCGGCGACGGGGACAAAGGGCTTCGCCGGCTGGTCGCCGAGCGGCGGGTGGACGGCGCGGTCCTGATGGAGATCCGGCTGGACGACGCGCGGGTCGACTACCTGTCCGAGGCCGGCTTCCCGTTCGTCACCATCGGCCGTACCGGCAGGCCGGAGCACACCCGGTGGGTGGACATGGACTACACCGCGCTGGTCGGGTCCTGTGTGCGGCACCTGGCGCACCTCGGCCACCGGCGGATCGCCTTCGTCAACCGCTCCGAGCGGCTGTTCCGGGCCGGGTACGAGTCCGCGCACCGCAGCCTGACCGGTTTCGAGAACGCCTGCGAGCAACAGGGCGTCGTCGGCGCGGCCTATCTGTGCGGCGACGACGCGGCCTCCGGGGAGGACGCTATCGGCCGGATCCTGGCCGCCGATCCGGCCACCACCGCCCTGGTGACGGTGAACGAGGCGGCGCTCGGCGGGCTCTACCGGGGGCTGGCCGCCCACGGCCGCGAGGTCCCGCTGGACTTCTCCGTCACCGGCATCGCCCTGAGCCGCTGGGCCACCGCGGTCACGCCGCAGCTGACCGCGGCCGACGTGTCGGCGGCCGAGATGGGGCGGGCCGCGGTGGAACTGCTGCTTGAACTGCTCGCCACACCCGACGCGCCGCCCCGGCACGTCCTGCTCGCACCACCGGTTTCCCTGCGCGCGAGCACCGGACCGGCCCCGGAATCAGGCAACTGACACCGGGCGCTCCGGCGCTCGCGCGACTCAGACATCCCATCCTCCGCACGGCAATGCGGAGTCCATCAGCTGCCCTGGTGGCGGCGGATCGAAAGGGAACGACTATGAAATCACAATCCATAACCCGGCGCCTCGCCGCCGTCGGACTGGCCTTGGCAGTCACCGGCACCGCCGCCGCTTGCTCGGCGTCCAAGAGCTCCACCGGATCCACTGGTTCCGGCGGCGGGTCCGCCGCCGGCGGGACCTTCACCGTCTGGGATCCCTACCCGCAGTTCGACAGCGGTTCGGCCTGGAACCAGCTGCTGACCAAGTGCGGCACCGAGGCCGGGGTCACGGTCAAGCGCACCGGTTTCGACACCACCGACCTGACCACCAAGGTGCTGCTGGCCGCGCAGCAGGGCAACTCCCCGGACGTGCTGATCGTCGACAACCCGGTGGTCTCCACGCTGGCCGACGCCGGAGTGATCACCGACACCGGGACGACGCATCTGGACACCTCGGGGATCGCGCCGAACGTGCTGGCCGCCGGGCAGCTGGCGGGGAAGACCTACGGCGTTCCCATCGGTGCCAACACTCTGGCCTTGTACTACAACAAGTCGGTGCTGGCGGTGGCCGGTGTGGACATCGCGTCGGTGAAGGACTGGACCTCGTTGACCGCCGCGCTGGCGAAGGTCAAGGCGGCCGGCAAGAAGGGCATCACCTTCGCGGCGATCGGCACCGAGGAGGGGAGCTTCCAGTTCCTGCCGTGGTTCTGGGGATCCGGTGCGAACTTGAAGCAGCTGGACTCCTCGCAAGGCGTGGCGGCGCTGTCGCTGTGGAACGACTGGCTGAAGAAGGGCTACGCGCCGAACTCGGTCATCAACAACACCCAGACGACCAGCTGGCAGGAGTTCGCCACCGGGCAGTACGCCTTCAGCGAGAACGGCACGTGGCAGCTGGCCAACGCCAAGAAGGCGGGGTTCGACTACGGGATCATCCCGATCCCGGCCGTGAACGGCGGAACCGCCGCGGCGCCGACCGGCGGCGAGTTCGTCACCATCCCGGTCCAGGACAAGACCGACCGCTACCCCACCTCACAAAAGCTCGTGGCCTGTCTGACCAGCGCCGACAACGCCCAGGCCACCGACACCACGCTGTCCTACGTCGCGGCGACCCCGGCGGTGCAGGCCAAGCAGGTCGCCGCCGACCCCGACCTGCAACCGTGGGTGGCCGCGGTCGCCGCCGCCAAGGGCCGCACCAGCGACGACCTGGGGACGAAGTACCCGAAGATATCGCAGGCGATGTGGACCGCGGTACAGGCCGCCCTCAGCGGTTCGGCCTCACCGCAGTCCGCGATGACGACCGCGCAGAACGCCGCCGCCGCGGCGACCAAGTGATGCCGGACACCGAAGGCGCCTGCTCATGAACTCCACTACACAGACCGGAGCACGGTCTGTACCGGGTATGAAGGGCGTGCGCGGCGTGCGGGGCGCGCGCGGGGCGGCCGACGTCGCCCGGCGCCGCGGCCCCGCGTCCGGTCGCCGCCTGAGCTCCGCGAACTGGGCCGGCTGGGCGTTCCTCGCCCCGGTCACGGTCTACCTGCTGGCCTTCTACGCCTACCCGATGTACCGCAACATCGAGCTCAGCCTGCACCACTACACGGTGCGCTCGTTCGTCCACGGCGGCGCCCCGTTCACCGGCCTGGACAACTACCGCACGATCCTGAGCGACCCCGCGTTCGGCCCGGCGCTGATCCACACGCTGGTGTTCACCGGTGTGTCGATCCTGTTCCAGTTCTGGATCGGCATGGGGCTGGCGGTCTTCTTCAGCCGGCACTTCCGGTTGTCCGCGACACTGCGAGCGCTGTTCTTGGTGCCGTGGCTGCTGCCGCTGATCGTGTCGGCCTCGACGTGGTCGTGGATGCTCAACAGCGACTCCGGTGTCGTCAACCATGTGCTGCACGGCCTGGGGATCGCCCCGATCGACTGGCTGACGTCCCCGAAGTGGTCGCTGGCCTCGGTGATCATCGCGAACGTCTGGATCGGCATCCCGTTCAACCTGGTCATGCTCTACAGCGGGATGCAGGCGATCTCTCCGGAGCTGTATGAGGCCGCTGAGTTGGACGGCGCGACCGCCTGGCAACGGTTCTGGAAGGTCACGTTCCCGCTGCTGCGTCCGGTCGCCGCCATCACGCTGCTGCTCGGGCTGGTCTACACCCTGAAGGTCTTCGACATCATCTGGATCATGACGAAGGGCGGCCCGGCCGGCTCCTCGGCGACCTTCGCGACCTGGTCCTACCAGTTGGGCTTCGGCAACCTCCTGCCGGAGTTCGGGCCCGGGGCCGCGGTCGGCAACCTGCTGGTCGTGATGGCGCTGGCCTTCGGCCTGGTCTACATCCGGGCTCAGCGCAAGCAGCGGGAGGCGTGATGCCGACTTTCCGACGTCCCCGTACCACGTGGTGGAAGACCGTCGTGGGTCTGGTGCTGACCGCGCTGATGCTGTTCCCCGTCTACTGGATGGTCAACGAATCCCTGACCCGCGACCAGGACATGCGCAAGACTCCGCCGAACTGGTTCCCGGTCCACGGCACCCTCGACGGCTACCGCGCCGTGCTGCACCAGCAGCTGCCGTATCTGGGCACGAGTCTGTTCATCGGCCTGGGGACAGTGGCGCTGACGGTGGCGGTCGCGGCGCCGGCCGGCTATTCGCTGGCCAAGCTCCGGCCGCGCGGCGGTGGCGTGCTCAGCTTCGCGCTGCTGATCGCCCAGATGATCCCCGGCATCATCATGGCGATGGGCTTCTACGCCATCTACCTGAACCTGGGGATGCTCGGCAGCGTGCCGGGGCTGATCGTGGCCGACTCCACGATCGCGGTCCCGTTCGGGACGCTGGTGTTCGCCGCCTTCATGTCGGGCATCCCGGGGGAGTTGCTCCAGGCCGCCAAGACCGACGGTGCCGGACAGCTGCGCACCTTCTGGTCGATCGTCATGCCGGTCAGCCGCAACGCGGTCGTGACCGTGTCGCTGTTCGCGTTCCTGTGGGCGTGGTCGGACTTCATGTTCGCCAACACCCTGGACAGCGAGGGTGGGGCGCAGCCGATCACTTTGGGCATCTACCACTACATCGGCAACAACAACCAGCAGTGGAACGCCATCATGGCCACCGCGGTCGTGGCGTCGGTCCCGGCCACCGTCCTGCTCGTCGTCGCCCAGCGCTACGTCGCCGCCGGCGTGACCGCGGGGGCGATCAAGGACTAGTCCGCAGTCCGCCGACGCAGCGCCGCCCGCACACCGTTCACAGAAAGACCACTATGACCATCGCCGGTGCCCTTCCGACGTTCGACGTCCGCGACATCCCGTTCAGCCACCACGGATCATGGTTCGGCATATCGCCGGTGATCGCCGAGGCCACCTACGCCGCCGACCTCCACCTCGTCTCCCATCAGAACGGAATGCACCCGGTCCTGCGCTTCACACCGACCGATTCATCCGGCTCCCGGGTCGAGGCGACCGTCCTTGCCACGCCGGCCAGGCTGGCCTGGACCCGGCAGGCCTCCGTGCTCGAACTCGTCTACGAGACCGATGACACGGTGCGGATAAAGGGCGACGGCACGGGCCTGGGCCTTCGCCTGAGCGCCGCCGATCCGACGCTCACCCCGTTCAGCGGACCCTACTTCTACCGCGATCCGGTCGACGGGTCCTACATCTTCACCCTGTACCAGACCGGACGCCGCTATCGGATCACCATGCTGCTGGGGGAGCCCGTCGAGATCTTCGGGCTCCAAGCCCTGGGCACCGCCGAACGCGGCCTCCAGTTGCCCACCGACCGGGCCTGGGAGATCGCGGTCGAGGAGTTCGACAGCGCCCGGCCGCGCTACCGCGGCGGCGCTGCTTTCGACGGCGTCGTGAAGACCGCCGCGACGAGGTTCACAGAGTTCGTGGACGCGATCGCCCCCTGGCGCACCGCCGACACCCCGGCCGCGGAACTGGCCGCCTACGTCCTGTGGTCGGCGACCGTCCGCCCGGCCGGATTCCTGTCCCGGCCCGGCGTCCTGATGTCCAAGCACTGGATGGACAAGGTCTGGAGCTGGGACCACTGCTTCAACGCCATCGCCCTGGCGGCCGGCGCTCCGGAGCTGGCGTGGAGCCAGTTCCAGATCCCGTTCGACCACCAGGACGAGAGCGGCGCGCTCCCGGACTCGGTGACGCACTCCGAGGTGCTCTACAACTACGTCAAGCCGCCGATCCACGGCTGGGCCCTGGGACATCTGCGCGAGATGTCGCCGCGCGAACTGAGCCGCGCCGAGCTCACGGACATCTACGACAAGCTGTCGGCGTGGACTCGCTTCTGGCTGTCCGCACGCCGGGTCCCCGGCCAAGCCCTGCCGCACTACCAACACGGCAACGACAGCGGCTGGGACAACGCGACCACTTTCGACGCCGACCGCGTCGTCCAGACCTCGGATCTGGCCGCCTTCCTGATCCTCCAACTCGACCGGCTCGCCGAGCTCGCCGAGGAGTTGGACCTCCCCGACGACGCCGACCTCTGGAAGCACCATCGCGAGGAAGTGAGTGCCGCGATGCTGAAGGAGCTGTGGCGCGGCGGCCGGTTCGTGGCCCGCGGCGCGGCGACCGGGCGGGCCACGGCCGGCACGAGCCTGCTGGACCTGATGGCGATCGTCCTGGGCGATGCCTTGCCCGCGGACGTCCGGGACACCCTGGCCCGCGACATCGAAGCCCACCTCACGCAGTACGGCCCGGCCACTGAACGCCCCTCGTCGGAACACTACGAAGCCGACGGCTACTGGCGCGGCCCCATCTGGGCCCCCTCGACCATCCTGATCGAGGACGGACTCCGCCGCGCCGGCTTCACCGACCTCGCCGACGAGGTGAGCAGCCGCTTCCGCACGCTGTGCGAGAAGTCGGGCTTCGCAGAGAACTTCGATGCCCTGTCCGGCACCGGCCTGCGCGATCGTGCCTACACCTGGACGGCCAGCGCCTACCTGATCCTCGCCGCCGCTGACGAATCGCGCAGGGGTGCTTAGGGCCGGCCGCGCTGATGAACGCGATGAGCTCCGAGGCTGCTGCGCGTGGCCAGGTTGACCTGTCGCTGGTCAGCGTGGCCGCAGACAAGGCGTACTTCTCCCGAGCCGACCGCGCCACGTGAACATGGCTCCAGACGGCCTAAGACTGGGCCTCCACGCGAATGACCCTATTGTCCTGGCCGAAGTGGAAGACCGCTTTGAAGTCCGGCCCGACGAGCTGTGCCCTGCTCGGATCGGGGTTGTGCCATTCGCCGACCCGGCGCAGTTCGGCGTAGGCGCGCAGCGCCCGGCGCTGGTCGGTCATCGGGATCCGGCTGAGCGCCCACTCGATCGCGCGTCCGGTGCCGGCCCAGCTGGGCGGCGGCAGTTCCAGATCCGGGTGTTCCAGGAGGAAGGCGAACCGGGTGGCGCCGTCGTAGCTGTTGACGTAGGAGGTCCAGTGGCCCGTCAGGACTTTGGCGGCGTCGACGAGGACGTTGGCCGCCTCGGCCCGGGTGGGTCGGCGAGCCCGGCAGCGCCGCGAACGCGACCTCCGGCTCGGCCAGTTCGGCGATACCGTCCCGGTCCCCGATCTCGCGCAACGATCCCGCCAGCTCGGTCAACGACTTCGGGAACCTCTCCTCCGACGCCGGGTTCGCCCAAACCCACTCCCAGACAGCGGAGGCGGGAGCGGCGAGGCCGAGCAGGTGGACGCGGTCGCAGACGATCGGGTGCCGCCCGAAGAACTCGAACCGCGGCTCATCCAGCGAGACCTCCATTTCGAGGTCGTCGCCGAGCACGTCCTCAAGGTGCATCTGGTGCTCGATCGAGAGGATCGCCGCGGCGTCGCGCAGGCCGGCCAGCGTCGCCGTTTCTGTCATGGAAGCACGTTAACAGCGCCGTGATGGCGCTTGGACGGAATCGTGGCGCCGCCGGAAGCGATTGATCTCTTGTGGTCTGGCCCGCGCTGGAGGCTGCCGCCTCGATCAGGAAATCCGCGGCGATCCATGGGATGTCCGAATCCCGGAAGGCATTGAAACTTTCGCCGGGCGCCGGACGGGTGCCGGCTCGTTCGAGGGCTGCGAAACTGCGAGTCGTCGCATTTCAATGGCATGATCCGGGGGCTGTTGAGAGCCTGGGCGCACGGGTGAGTCCTTGAGGCTGCCGAAGGTTCGTGACAGCTTCACCACTGGTGCGGCATGCCGACACCGGGTCGAGTGATCCCATCTCCATCGAGGGTCTGCAAGGAGTGTGTGCCCATGAGCCTCTTCGACCGTCGCGCGGCGCTCGCCGCCGTTGTGGCGACCGGCCTCGCCGTCGCGGGAGTGGCGGTCGCCACGACCGCCGCCCGGGCCGCCGCCGGATGCCAGGTCGACTACACCGTGTCGAGCCAGTGGGCGGGCGGATTCAACGCGGGGATCAGCGTCACCGACCAGGGGGATCCGGTGACGTCCTGGCAGCTGACGTGGTCGTTCGGGGCCGGGCAGACCGTCACCCAGCTGTGGAACGGGAACGTCACCCAGTCCGGTGGGCAGGTGAGTGTCGCCAACGCCGCTTACAACGGGTCCATCCCCTCTGGCGGCAGCGTGAGCCTGGGGTTCAACGGAACGTGGACCGGCAGCAATCCGGTCCCGACGGACTTCGCACTCAACGGTGTCTCCTGCGAAGGCTCGCAGCCGCCGCCGACCACGCCTCCGACGACGCCCTCAACCACGCCTCCGACCACGCCCTCAACCACGCCGCCGACGAGCCCGTCGAGCACTCCGTCCACGACCCCGAGCAGTCCCGGCGGCTCGCTGCCGAGCAGCTTCCGCTGGAGCTCCAGCGGCATCCTGATCAGCCCGAAGTCCGATGCCACGCACAACATCATCGCGGTGAAGGACCCGTCGGTCGTCTTCTACGACAACCGCTGGTACGTGCTGATGTCCACCGTGGACTCGAACGGGAACTACGGCATGGCCCAGACCAGCTTCACCGACTGGTCGCAGGCCGCCTCGGCGCCGTTGACCTACCTGGACACCACGCCGATCGGGGGCGGCTATAAGACGGCGCCGATGGTCTTCTACTTCGCCCCGCAGAAGCTGTGGTACCTGACCTACCAGACAGGTTCGAACATCGGGTACTCGACCAACCCCGACATCGGCAACCCGGCCGGCTGGAGCGCGCCGCACAGCTTCTACAGCAACGGGATGCCGTCGATCATCCAGCAGAACATCGGCGGCGGCTACTGGGTCGACAGCTGGGTCATCTGTGATTCAGCGAACTGCGACCTGTTCTCCGCCGACGACAACGGGCACATCTACCGCTCGACAAGTGCCATCTCGCAGTTCCCCAATGGGTTCGGCAATGGGAGCAACACCGTCATCGCCGCCTCCGCGCCGAACAAGTACGACATGTTCGAGGCCGACAACGTCTACAAGGTCGACGGGTCGAGCACCTACCTGATGGTCGTCGAGGCCATCGGCTCAGACGGCCACCGGCTGTTCCACTCCTGGACCTCCGACAGCCTCACCGGATCCTGGACCCCGCTGGCCGCCACGCAGTCGAACCCGTTCCTGGCCGCCTCCAACACCACCTTCAGCGGGACGCCCTGGACGCAGGACCTCAGCAGCGGCGAGGCGATCCGCAGCAACTACGACCAGACGGTCACCATCAGCCCCTGCCACTTGCAGTACCTCTACCAGGGCAAGGACCCGTCCGCGAACCAGAGCTACAACCTGCTGCCCTGGCGCATCGGGTTGGCGACACAGACCGACTCCACCTGCTGAACCGGAAGAGGCGGATGAGGCGGAAGGACGAAGGACGGGGGACGACACGAAAGGACGGCGATGAACCACAACCCACCACCCCTGAAGGACCGCACCCGTCGCAGAGGGCTGCTGACGACTCTGTGCGTGGTGCTGCTGGCGGCCTTCGGGATCTTCCTGCCGAGCACAGCCAGCGCCTCCACCACCTGCTCCAGCCAGACCGGTAGCAACAACGGCTACTACTACTCGTTCTGGACCGAGGGCAGCGGATCGGCCTGCATGACGTTCGGTTCCGGCGGGAACTACAGCACCTCGTGGAGCAACGCCGGCAACTTCGTCGCCGGCGAGGGCTGGAGCACCGGCGGTCGCCGGACGGTGACCTACTCCGGCAGCTTCAACCCGTCCGGCAACGGCTACCTGTCGCTGTACGGCTGGACCACCAACCCGCTGGTCGAGTACTACATCACCGACAACTGGGGCAGCTACCGGCCCACCGGCAACTACATGGGCACGGTCTCCAGCGACGGCGGCACCTACGACATCTACGAGACGACCCGGTACAACGCCCCCTCCATCATCGGTACGGCGACGTTCAACCAGTACTGGGCGGTCCGGCAGTCCCAGCGCACCGGCGGCACCATCACCACCGGCAACTTCTTCGACGCCTGGGCCAGCCACGGCATGAACATGGGCCAGTTCAACTACATGATCCTGGCCACCGAGGGATACCAGAGCAGCGGCAACTCCAACATCACCCTCGATTCATCGGGTGGCGGCGGCGGTGGCGGGGGAGGAGGCGGCACAACAGGCGCGCTGCACGCGGTCGGCGCCGGCAAGTGCCTGGACGTCCCCAACTCCTCGACGACAGCGGGCACGCAGCCGCAGATCTACTCCTGCTCCGGCGGCGCGAACCAGACCTGGACCCGCACCTCGTCCGGTCAGCTGACCGTCACCATGAACGGGACCACCCTGTGCCTGGACGCCTACGACAACCAGACGTCGCCGGGCACCAAGGTGGAGACGTGGTCGTGCAACGGCGGCGCGAACCAACAGTGGAACGTCAACTCGAACGGCACCGTCACCGGCGTGCAGTCAGGGCTCTGTCTGGACGTGAGCGGGGCGAGTACCGCGAACGGCGCCCTGGCCCAGTTGTGGACCTGTAGCGGCGCCTCCAACCAACAATGGACGTTGGGGTGAGAGCGGAAGCCGGTCTCGACCGGTTGCCCTGACGCGCGGCCGGTCGGCGGGCTAGGCGAGAGCCGAGCCCGCCGACCGGCGTGGCGCTTTTACTTCCGAGTGCCAGGACACTCAGGGTGCGCCGCACGTCAGGCCGCTGAGCGGCTGGTTCGCTCCGTTGACGGTCATGCCCCACGATGTCGACGCCCCGGGTGCCAAGGCCCCGTTGTACGACGCGGAGTCGGCCGTCACCGCCTGAGCTGATTGGCTCGCGGTCACGTTCCAGGCGTTCGCGACGGTCTGCGAGCCCGCGAACGCGAAGCGCACCGCCCAGTCGGGCATGGCCACCGTGCCGGTGTCGGTGACGGTGAAGGCGAGCTGGTAGCCGGTCGACCAGGAACCGGTCACCGAAGAGGTCACCGTGCAGTCCCCGGCGGCACCGGAGCTGGACGGCGAACTGGGCGGCGAACTGGATGGTGAGCTGGGCGGCGAGCTCGGCGTGGAGCTGGGGCTCGAGCTCGGCGAACTCGGTCCCGAGCCGGGCGAAGTCGTGTACGGGACCTGCGTATAGGCGGCGGTGCAGTCGCTCCCGCACGACGACGGCAGCGAGAAGCTGTAGACCTGACCGCCGTTGATGAGGTTGTCCGAGGCGTCGGTGACGCGGATCTGGTAGCCGGAGCCGGCGGCGGCGGTCGGCCCGATGATGTACGCCTGGCCCATGTCGCTGTCCATCGTCGCCGAGACCCAGGTCCCGCTCGCCGACAGGTACTGCACGCCGTGGATGCCGTTGGCCAGGTGCGACACCGAGATCGCGGGCCAGTACACCTGTGCGCCCTGCAGGAAGCCGATGTCTATGTCGCCGCTGTAGCCCGGCGCGTTGATGAACTGCCAGCTCACCTGGCGGTTGTTCCAGTGGTCCAGCAGGTCCCCGACCGCGGTGCCGTTCAGCTGGAAGCGGTTGATCGAGTCGGTGTGCAGGTCGACGTGGTACGGGTCGTCGCGGCACCAGGCGTTGGAGTCGGCGCAGCTGTCGGCGACCAGCATGTTCAGCGTCGCGCCGTTGTACTTGTCCGCGATCCACGATCCGTTGCGGCAGAAGGGCTCGTTCTGCGCGCCGTCGTTGGTGCCGGTGCAGAAGTCGCCGATGGTGACCTTCACCCAGCGGCCGCAGTTCAGGCCGTTGTCGAACATGCCGAGGATGCCGGCCTGCGCCGGCGGCACCGGGCGTGGGAACGGGCCGTAGTTCCCCGGGGTGTTGAAGACGTTGAGCGCGATGAAGTCCTGCGAGTCCAGGTTCGCCTGCGGCATCCCGCAGCCCCCGTAGGGCGCGCCGAGCCCGTCGAAGTGGGTCGCGTTGCCGGTCACCGGCGACGACGTGCCGCCGACGCCGAGCGCCTGCGCGGGGCTGCCGAGCAGCGCGGCGGTGAGCGCGACGAGCGGGGCGGCGGTCGCCGCCACGGCGGTGCGCACGGTCGTGCGGCGGCGGTTGGACGGTGATGCCGGTCTGGTGTGGCGCACGGGGGCGGCTCCCTTCGGTCGGGTCTGGGCTGTGGCGTAGTGAGATGGTCCGCCGGACGTTCGAACAGCGTCAAAGCCCTGCGAGGCTGCCGCTGGTCACAGGTGCCGTCCCGTGAAACTTTCGCAGAACCCTGCGCTTCGCGCGCTCCGTCCGCCGGCTCCCATCCGGGCTCTGACATGCCCGTTCGGCGTCCTGGCGCGGATCCGGGCCCGGCCCCGGCTCCGCTCCTGGCCCGACCGTCCGGCTCCACAGAGCTACGCTCCGCCCGACACAGTCCGCCACATCTGTGGAAAAGGCGAACGATATGAGGAGAAAGATCTCCAGGAAGCTGGCCGGCGTGCTGCTCGCGCTGGCCGGCGTGATCGGGACCATCAGTTTCGCGCCGACGGCCTCGGCGCACGGTGCGATGATGATCCCCGGCAGCCGGACGTTCTTCTGCTACGAGGACGGCCTGACCTCCACCGGCCAGATCGTCCCGCAGAACCCGGCCTGTCAGGCGGCGGTGGCCACCAGCGGCACCACCCCGCTCTACAACTGGTTCGCGGTGGGCAACCGCAGCGGTACCACCAGCGGCGGGACCGTCGGCTTCATCCCGGACGGGAAGTTGTGCAGCGGCAACAGCAACTACTACGACTTCTCAGGGTTCGATCAGGTGAGCGCCGACTGGCCGGTCACGCATCTGACCGCCGGGGCCGACATCACCATCGACTACAACCGGTGGGCCGCGCACCCGGGGACGTTCAGCCTGTACATCACCAAGGACGGTTGGGACCAGACCAAGCCCTTGACGTGGGCCGACCTGGAGCCGACGCCGTTCTCGACGATCACGAACCCGCCGAACACCGGCACGGTCGCGACGTTGCAGAGCTACTACGACTGGAACGCGACCTTGCCGGCCGGCAAGACCGGACGCCACATCATCTACTCGGTCTGGGCCCGCTCCGACAGCCCCGAGACCTTCTACGGCTGCTCGGACGTGGTGTTCGACGGCGGTTCCGGCCAGGTGACCGGCATCGGCGCGACGGCCCCGCCGCCGCCCTCGGTGCCCTGCCAGGCGACCTACTCGGTGACCAGCACCTGGAACGGCGGGTTCCAGGGGCAGATCACCGTGACGAATCCGACCGACAAACCCACGAACAAGTGGACGGTCGGCTGGGTGCTGGCCGACGGCGAGACCGTGGTCAGCGCGTGGAACGGGACGCTGTCGCAGTCCGGGTCGCTGGCGACGATGAAATCGGCGGACTGGGACTCGCAACTGGCGGCCGGGGCCAGCACGAGCTTCGGTTTCGTCGCGAACCAGACGGCTGCTCCGGCACAGCCGGAGAGCCTGTCCTGTACGAGTCCGTAAGGACGAGCGCGACGGCGCGGCCGCCGATATCCGTGGCCGCGCCGCCGATGTCCGTGACCGCGACATCGCCCCATCGCACGTTGATCGCCACCTTTGATGAAGGGTCCTGCCATGCCCGCACCGGTCTTCCGCACGCTCGCGGCGGCTGCGGCCGCAGCTGTGCTCGCCGCGACTCTGGCGGCCTGCGGCCACTCCTCGAACGCCGGCGGCATGGGCGACATGAAGGGGATGGACATGCCCGGCATGGATGAGCAGCAGCCCAGCGCTCCGGCGATCGCCGCCGCGGCAGCCTCCGACAACGGCCTGCACGGCACGGTCGGCGGCTATTCCTACGCCGCCGATTCCTCGACCCTCGTGGCGGGTTCGGCCGCGCCGTTCACGTTCCACATCACCGCCCCCGGTGGCAAGACCGTCACCCGGTTCCAGCCCTACGAAGGCCAACTCCTGGTCTTCTACCTGGTCCGTACCGATCTCGCAGACTTCCAACGGCTGACCGCGTCGATGCGGGCCGACGGCACGTGGACCGTCCCGATGCCGGCGCTGGCCGCGGGCTCCTACCGCACCTACATCACCTTCGCGGCGCCGGATTCCAGCGCCGGCACGCCTTTGTCGTACTCCCTGTCCCAGCCGCTCACGGTGCCCGGGGCCGCGGCCGTCGTGCCTGTGCCCGCTGCGGCCGCCACTGCCACCGCCGACGGATACACGCTCCGTCTCACCGGCTCGCCTCACCGCGGAGCCGAAACAGACCTCGGGGTCGCCGTGACCAAGAACGGGCAACCGGTCCAGCAGTTCGATCGACTCCTCGACGGCTACGCGCACCTGACCGCGTTCCACAGCGGTGACGCGGCCTTCGCCCGAGCGCTGTCCACCGGACGTTCCGCCGGCGGCTCCAGCGGTGCCGGTGCCCTGACCGCCACGATCCTGTTCCCCGAAACCGGCGCCTGGCGGCTGTTCGTCGAGTTCGAGACCTCGGGAGCCGAGCACGTGGCGGCGTTCACGGTGCAGGTGCCGTGATGCGCCCCGATCGCCCCGTCCTGCGGGGTATCCGCGTCGTGGCAGTCGTGGCGGTGGCCGTCACGCTGATGTCCTCCCTGTTCATCCTCGGATCCAGGCCGGCTGAGGGCGCCGGTGCCACCTGCGCCGTCACCTACCAGCCGAACCAATGGAGCACCGGCTTCACCGCCGACGTGACGGTGGCCAACGGCGGCCCGGCGGTGACCGCGTGGACCGCGACCTGGTCGTGGACCGGGAACCAGCAGGTCACCTCCGGCTGGGACGCGCTGGTCAGCCAGAGCGGCCAGCAGGTCACGGCCACCAGCGAGCCCTACAACGGCTCGGTCGGGGCCGGTGCCACGGCCGACTTCGGGTTCCAGGCCACGTACTCCGGCACGAACAGTGCGCCCGTGGGCTTCGCGTTCAACGGTGTGCCGTGCAGCGGCCTCGGGACGTCCGGCTCGTCGCCTTCGAGCCCGCCGTCGAGTTCGGTTTCGAGCTCGCCGTCGAGCCCGCCCTCCAGCCAGCCGAGCAGCGGTCCGTGCCCGGTCGGCGCAGTGTTCTGCGACGGCTTCGAGAGCCAGACCTCGACCGTACCGACCGGCCGGTGGTCCGTGGTCAACCCGAACTGCGCCGGGACCGGCACCGCCGCGATCACCACCTCGCAGGCACACTCCGGTGCCAAGTCGCTGGAGATCGACGGTCACGGAACCTATTGCGACCACGTCTTCGCCAGTGACGCCACGGACATGGCGAGCGCCGCGCCGACCTGGTACGTCCGGTTCTGGATGAGGCACACCGCACCGCTTCCCACCGACCACACCACGTTCCTGGCGATGAACGACTCCGCGCACGGCAACACCGACCTGCGGCTCGGCGCCCAGAACGGGGCGCTGATGTGGAACCGGCAGACCGATGACGCCACGCTGCCCGACCAGAGCCCGGCCGGGGTGGCGCAGAGCGTCGTGCTGCCCACCGGCGCCTGGGAGTGTCTGGAGTTCTCGGTGGACGGCGGCACCGGCCAGATCCACACCTGGTACAACGGCGACCCGGTTCCGGGCCTGACCGCGGACGGTGTGCCGACCGCGGACCTGGACGACCAGTGGCTGGCCGGGTCCGGGGCGTCGTGGCGGCCGCAGCTCACCGATCTGAAGCTCGGCTGGGAGAACTACAGCAGCGGTGACGACACCCTGTGGTTCGACGACGTGGTGCTGAGCACGAGCCGGATCGGCTGCTGAGCGGGCCGAGAACAGCAATCTGTTGAGAAAGTCTCGAAGGGAGCCATCACCTTGAAAGTCTGGAGAACGGGTGCGGTCGCCGCGGCGGGCCTGCTCGCCCTCACCGCGGCCGTCGCGGCGGCGCCGACCGGTGCCGCCGCCACCGCCCCGCAAGTCAATGTCACCGTCAACACCTCGGAAGGCCTCGGCACCATCCCGGCCACCGGCTACGGCCTGAACAGCGCGGTTTGGGACGCCCAGATGAACACCCCGGCGGTCCAGGGCCTGCTCGGCCAGGCCGGGATCGGGATGCTGCGCTATCCGGGCGGCTCCTACGGTGACATCTACAACTGGCAGACCAACACCGCTCCTGGCGGTTACGTGGCCCCGGGCACCGACTTCGACTCGTTCATGGGCACCGTCAAGACCATCGGGGCTCAGCCCATCCTGATCGCCAACTACGGCACCGGCACACCCCAGGAGGCCGCCGACTGGGTCCAGTACGCCAACGTCACCAAGGGTTATGGCGACAAGTACTGGGAGATCGGCAACGAGAACTACGGCAACGGCTATTACGGCTCCCCCTGGGAAGCGGACGACCACGCCAGCAAGAGCCCGGCCACCTATGCCCAGAACGTGATCCAGTACAGCAAGGCCATGAAGGCCGTGGACCCCACGATCAAGGTGGGCGCCGTGCTCACCCTGCCCGGCAACTGGCCGGACGGCGCGGTGGCCGCCGGCGACTCCGCCGACTGGAACCGCCAGGTCCTGTCGATCGCGGGCTCGGCGGTCGACTTCGTCATCGTGCACTGGTATCCCAACGGCAGCGGCGCGGCCACCGCGCTGACCGAGCCGGCTCAGCTGCCCGGGGAACTGGCGCAGTTGCACAGCGAGATCGCTGAATACGGCGGGCCCGACGCCTCCCGTCTCGGCGTCGCGCTCACCGAGGTGAACGCCAGCGTCGACGAGGACACCCAGCCCGATGCGCTGTTCGGTGCGGACACCTACCTCACGGCCCTGGAACAAGGTGTGTTCACCGTCGACTGGTGGGACACGCACAACGGGCCGCAGACGATCAGCACCGCGCCCGACGGAGCCACGGACTACGCAGACTTGGGTGTGCTCTCCAGCGGCACCTGCGTGGGCTCGGTCTGCGAACCGGCCATGAACACCCCGTTCCCGAGCTACTACGCGATCAGCATGCTGAGCAAGCTCGGCCGCCCCGGTGACCAGATGGTCCGGGCCGGCACCGACCAGCAGCTGGTGGCGGCGCACGCCGTCAAGCAGGCGAACGGGAACCTGGCCGTGATGCTGGTGAATAAGGACCCTGCCAACGCCTACACCGTGAACCTGAACTACGCCGGCTACACGCCGAGTACCGCGACACCGACTGTCTACACCTACGGCGACGAGGCCACCGCGATCACGTCCGCGGCGCAGGGCACGAGCGCGGTTCAGACACTGCCGCCCTACTCGATCCAGACCGTCGTCCTGACCCCGTCAGGCAACCCCGTCAGCACCCTGACGGCGCCCGGCTCTCCGGCGATCTCGCAGGTCACCGGCACGCAGGCGACGGTCAGCTGGGCTCCGTCCAGCGGTGGCACCGCCACCCGCTACGAGGTCTACCGGCAGTTCGGCACCACCAGCGAGCTGCTCGCCGAGTCCACCTCCACCTCCGCCACGATCGACAACCTCGTCCCGGGCACCGGCTACACCCTCAACGTGCTGGCCACCGACCAGAACGGCGATCTGTCGCCGCCCTCGGACCCGGTCACCTTCACCACCGGGACGCCGTCGGCGAGCACCTGCGCCGTGGACTACCAGATGACCTCGGGATGGGGGAACGGCTACGTCGCCGCGCTCACCGTCACCGACACCGGGCCCAGCCCGATCGACGGCTGGTCGCTCGCCTTCACCTTCCCCGGCTCGGGGGAGACCCTGTCCAGCGGCTGGAACGCCAACTGGTCCGGCAGCGGCCAGAACGTCGAGGCCACCAGCCTGAGCTGGAACGCGAACCTGGCGGCGAACGGCGGCAACTCGGCGAGCATCGGGTTCGTCGGGAACAACGACGGCGCTTATCCGTCGCCGGCCGCGATCAGCCTCAACGGCACTGTCTGCACCACCACCTACAGCTCCTGAAGCCCTCAGCACCCGACGAACAGGAGACTGTCATGCGTAACGATTGGAGGGTCAGGGCGAAAGCGGTCGCCCTGACCGCCGCCACCGCCCTGACGGCCGCGGCTGTGCTAGGCGGAGCCGCGGCGCCGAAGGCCTCCGCCGCCACCGCGGTGTCGGTGACGGTGAACGGGACCGCGGGGCTCGGCACCATCCCGAGCGGCGCGGTCGGCCTGAACACGGCCGTCTACGACAGCAATATGAACGACACCCCGATCCCCGGGCTGCTCAAGGCGGCGGGAATCAATGCCCTGCGCTACCCGGGCGGCTCCTACTCGGATATCTACAACTGGCAGACCAACGTCGCGCAGGGCGGCTATGACGCCCCGAACACGAGCTTCGCGAACTTCATGGGCACCGCGCAGGCCGCCGCGGCGAGCCCGATCATCACGGTGAACTACGGAACCGGGACGCCGGCGCTGGCCGCGTCGTGGGTGCAGAACGCCAACGTGACCAACAAGTACGGCATCTCCTACTGGGAGGTCGGTAACGAGGTCTACGGCAACGGCACCTACGGCGCGAACTGGGAGACCGACGCGCACTGCCAGACGTCCTCCGGCACCCCGGTGACCGTGGGCAGCGAGCCGTCGCAGACGTACGGCTGCGGCCCGGCTGTCTATGCGAACAATGTGCTGAGCTACATGTCGGCGATGAAGGCGGCCAGCGCGAACGCCCACGTATGTGCGGTCCTGACCACGCCGGGCGGATGGCCCGACAACGTCACCAACCCCCAGACCAGCCCGTTGCCGTGGAACCAGACGGTGCTCACGGCACTCGGGTCCAAGACCGACTGCGTCATCGTGCACTACTACCCAGGCGGCTCCGGCGCGGCCGGGATGCTCACCGACACCAGCGACATCTCCGGGATCACCTCCACCCTGCACTCCGAGATCAGCCAGTACGCCAAGGTCGACCCGGCGACCGTGCCGATCCTGGTGACCGAGACCAACTCGAACGTGGACATGGACACCCAGCCGAACGCCCTGTTCGCCGCGGACATGTACATGACGTGGCTGGAGAACGGCGTCGCGAACGTGGACTGGTGGGACGAGCACAACGGTCCCGGCACCAACCCGCCGAGCGTCGTGGACGGCGCGCAGGACTACGGCGACTACGGCATCTTCTCCAGCGGCGGCAACAACAGCGGCGTGACCGAGCCGGCCGTGGAGACGCCGTTCGGCCCCTACTACGGCATCGAGATGCTCTCCAAACTCGGCGGACCGGGCGACACCATGGTCAACAGCACCTCCTCCAACGCGCTGGTGCGGGTGCACGCGGTGCGCCGGGCCGGCGGGAACCTCGATCTGCTGATCGACAACGAGGATCCCGGCAACCCCTACACGGTGAACCTCGCCTACAACGGATTCACCCCCGCGGGCAGCCCGACCGTCTTCACCTTCGCGAACAACGGGAACTCGATCACCAGCGCGACGCAGAGCTCTGCGTCGTCCGTGACAGTCGCGCCTTACACGCTCACCGTCGTGCAGGTGCCCGGCAGCGGCGGAGGCGGAGTGACGGCGCCGGGCGCGCCGGGGCAGCCGACAGTGTCCGGACTGTCGTCCAGCACCTCGGGGAACAGCAGCGGGATCGCCACATTGACCTGGCCGGCGGCCACGCCGGGCACGTACCCGGTCGCGGACTACCAGGTCTACCAGCAGAGCAGCGGCGGCGGGAGCACGCTGGTCGGCACCACGAGCGCCACGACGTTGAATCTCAGCGGCCTGACGATCGGTGCCGGCTACACCTATGACGTGGTCGCGGTGGACTCACACGGCAATCCGTCACTGCCCTCGCCGCCGGTGACGTTCACGGTGCCGCCACCGGCCGACGCGAGCTGCGCGGTGCACTACGCGATCAGCAGTTCCTGGTCCGGCGGCTTCGGCGCCGGGATCACCGTCACCAACCGCGCCGCGACCGCCGTCAACGGCTGGACGCTGACGTACAGCTGGCCGGACTCCGGCGAGGCGGTGCAGAGCGGCTGGAACGGGACCTGGAGCCAGAGCGGATCGGCGGTGACCGTGGCGAGCGCCGCCTGGAACGGCACGATCGCGGCCGCCGGCGGCTCGGTGAGCGTCGGCTTCAACGGCACGGACACCGGGCAGGACCCGGCGCCGACGGTGTTCTCGCTCAACGGGACGGTGTGCGCGAACAACTGACCGTCAATCGGATCGGCAGGGGAGCGGCGCCCGGCTTCGCGGCCGGGCGCCGCAGAGTCCTGGTGAGCGTCCCTACCGGAGATCCAGTTTCACCGACGCGCTCGACGGCAGGTCGATGCTGGACCGGCCGACGGTGAACTCGTACTCCCCGCTCTGGACGCGGAAGGCTCCGAGTTCTTCGGACCAGTGCGCCAGACGCTCCGCCGGTACTTCGAAGACGACGGTGTGCGACTCGCCCGGAGCCAGTTCGATCCGCTCGAAACCCTGCAGGCGGCGCAGCGGGGTGGGCACCGAGGCGTCAAGCGCATGTGAGTAAAGCTGCACAACATCCTGCCCTGCGGTCGAACCGCTATTGGTGATCTGCGTCTCAGCCACTATGGTGAGGGCTCCCAATTGATCTTCCCGAACCGTCAGCACGAGGTCGCCGTACTCGAAAGTTGTGTACGACAAGCCATGACCGAACGCGTAGAGGTGCTCCCGCCGCGAGTACTGGTAGGTCCAGCCGGAGCCGATGACGTCATAGTCCTGCGGTGCGGGCAGATCGGAGTCGGCGGCGTACCAGGTCTGGGGCAGTCGCCCGGCCGGGTTGTGGGCGCCGGTCAGCACATCGGCGACGGCGTTGCCCAGTTCCTGCCCGCCGTGCGCGGTCCACACGATCGACGGCACGTTCTCGGCGGCCCAGCCGATCGCATACGGATAGCTCGACACCAGGACCAGGGTGGTGTTCGGGTTCGCCTCGACGACCGCGCGCAGCAGCGCCTCCTGGTCCGCCGGAAGCGCGAGCCCGTCGCGGTCGACGGTCTCGCGTCCGTTGATGTGCGGGTCGTTCCCGAGCACCACGATCGCGTGCTTCGCCGAGGCTGCCGCGGCGACAGCCTGGCGAATTCCGGAGGTGAGGCTCTCGACGACGAAAGCCGTCGCCTCCTCGGCCGTGGTGGCGTCCGCGAACAGGCGGCCGTCGTCCCCGACGCGCAGGTAGCGGCCGCTGGCGTTCGAGCGCACGACGGTCTGGCCCTCGTCGGTCTCGTGGAACTCCCACAGTTCCTTGACCACCCAGCCGTCCGGTGTCCAGGCTTCGGCCAGTACCTCGGTGTCGCCGTCGCCGGCGAGCGTCAGATACTTGCCGCTCTCCACCGCCTGAAGGGTGCGCACGGCGATCGGATACTGGACGCTCGTGCCCCAGTCCTGGTGGCAGAACGGCCCGAACTCCGCCTCGCCGGCGCGCAGCGAGATCACCTCGGCGCCGTCCACCGCGGTCACGGCCCGGTCGCCGAAGGCGGTGCGCAGGCCGTCGGCGATGCTGACCGCGTACGGCAGCTCGCCGCTGTACCAGTCCGTCAGGACCCTGCTTCCCAGATGCCCGATCACCGCGGCGGCCAGCCTGTTGTCGGCCGGGTCGGTCTCGTCGGGCTCGGACAGAGCCAGCGGAAGCGTCTCGTCCTCGTTCTTGAGCAGGACGATCGCGGCGCGGGCGGCCTGCAGCGCCAGCGCGTTGTGTGCCGGGCAGCTGATGACGTCTGCTCCGATGCCGGCATAGGGGTCGGTGTCGGGGTCGAACTCACCAGTGGCCGCCCGCATTGCCAGCAGCCGCCCGACCGCCGCGTCGATGTCCGCCTCGGAGATCAGGCCCTGCTCCAGTGCCTGCGTGAAGCGCTCGATCGTCGGCCGCGCGTCCGGGCCGTTGTCCGTGTAGCTGTCCAGGCCGGCCTTGAGCGCGGCCGCGTGCGACTCCACGTGCGAGGCGAAGTACTTCTCACGTTCGACGAGATTCGACGGGGCCTGCGCGTCCGAGCAGATGACCAGCTCCGGATTCCACGCGCGGAGTGCGTCCTTGATCAGCGGGTGGACATGGTTGGGAACGCCGTTGGTGAGGTTGTATCCGGGCATCACCCCGGCGGCCACCCCCGCCTGGATCGGGCCGCGGAAGGCGGGCAGTTCGTACTCGTTCAGGACGCGCGGCGGCACCTCGATGTCGATCACGTCGCGATCGGTTTCGACGTTGTACGCCAGGAAGTGCTTGAGCACCGGAGCCGTACGCCAGATCGTCGGGTGCTCGCCGCGCAGCCCGCGACAGTAGGCGGTGGCCATTTCGGCGGTGGCGAGGGGGTCCTCGCTGTAGCCTTCCTCGTTGCGGCCCCAGCGGGGGTCGCGCAGCAGGTTGACCACCGGGGCCCAGACGTTGAGCGAGACCATCGGGTGCTTGTCGGCCACGTCGCTGGCCTGAAAGGCGTTCTCCGTGTCCTGACGGAACGCCCGGACCTCCGTCGACACCGCCTCGCCCACGCGCCGGAGCAGATCCCGGTCCCATGTCGCACCGAGCCCGACCGCCTGCGGGAACACGGTGGCGCGTCCGATCCAGGCCACTCCGTGCAGGGCTTCGCAGCCGGTGTGGAACGCTGCCAGCCCCAGGCGCTCGACCGCGGGTTGATGTTGGTGCAGGAACGCGATCTTCTCGGCCACGGACAGCTCCGCGAGCAGGGCGGCGGCCTTCGCGGTGGCGTCGGGGACTTCAGTCACGGGACGACCTCTTCATCGGTGGCGGTGCGCGCACCGCGGCGGAACGTTACAAGGCCTCGGACCGCGCCGAGAGCCGAAGGCTCGGCGCCGGTGCTTGGTCGAAGCGCTTCGAAAGTCCCACCAATCAAGGGGTGTGTCAACCCTGGATGGCCAGGGGAAGGCCGCCATTACACCTGCTCACAGTGGCTTAGACCAATATGCGATCGGCGTTCGGTCCACAGATCTTCGGGCGAGGCATGGGATGTCTAAAGCGATTTAAGAGTGCTGCCGTTATCGAAACGTGATCTTTGACCCTTGCACCGCTGGTTGCGCTGACTTAACCTCAACGCAATATTGAAGCGCTTCGACAGTGCTCGGCGGTGGTGCGTCAGTGAAGATCCCGCACAAGCCGACAACCGGACCACTCACCCCAGTGGCCCGGACGCGGAGCCGGCAGCCGGCGGCCCGCGCCATGGGGCACGAACCATCTCGTTGACTGGAGAGTTCAATGTCGAGCACCAACGCGTTCACCCGCCGGGGATTCCTCACGGCGTCCGCCGGTGCCGCCGGCGCGATCACGTTGTCGCCGCTGCTGGCGGCCTGCGGCAACAGTGCCGGCAAGGGCGGGGCGAGCACCAAGGCGGGCATCCAGGCGGTGCTGCCCACGTTCAAGCCGCTGGCCGGCGGGGTCACGCCGGATATCCCGGTAGTGTCCGGGGCCGACGGCGCCATGACCAACCCCGGCTTCGTGAAGTACCCCACCAACTTGGTGAAGACCGTGACCGGCAAGGTCGGCTCCGGCGGCACCTACACCGCTGTCGCACCGTCGTGGAATCCGATCCCGCCGGCTGGCAACGCCTACTATGCGGCGGTCAACAGGGCCCTCGGCGCGAACTTCACTTCGCAGCCGGCAAACGGCAACACTTACAACACGGTCATCCCGCCGCTGATCGCCGCGAACAAGCTGCCGGACTGGCTGGCGATCCCGGGCTGGCTGAATCCCACCTTCAACACCGGCGGCCTGGTCGGCACCCGGCTCGCGGACCTCACGCCCTATCTCGGGGGCGATGCCATCCTGGAGTACCCGAACCTGGCAGCGATACCCACCGGCGGCTGGCAGTGCGGGGTGTGGAACAACCGGCTCTACGGCATCCCGTCCTATACAGACGGGATGGACGTCGCCGGCGCCATGCTCTATCGCAGGGACCTGCTGGAAGCCAAAGGCATCACCCCGGCGGTGAAGACCGCGGCCGATTTGATGGCGCTGGGCAAAGAGGTCAACAACCCCAGCGGCGGCGTGTGGGCCTTCGACGACAACCGGGTGTACCTCTACCAGGTCTTCAAGGTCCCGATCGGCAGCTGGTACCTGGACAACGGCAAGGTCAAGAGCGCCAACGAGCACCCGCAGCTGCTGGAGTGCCTGGACTTCTGCAACCAGCTGGCCAAGGCCGGGCTGCTGCACCCCGACGCCGTGGCGGGAGTCAAAACCAGCAACCCCAGCCGCTTCAACGCCGGCAAGGTCATCATCATCGGCGGCGGCCTGGGTGGCTGGACCGCCAGTGACGCCGAGACCGGCTCCGCGGCGAAACCCGGATACCGGGTCGGGGCGTTCCCGGTCTTCTCCTCCGACGGCTCGACGCCCAGCATCGGCTTGACCAGCTCCTCCGGCTGGGTCAGCTACCTGAACAAGAACCTGAGCCCGGACCGGATCAAAGAGTGCCTGCGCATCGCGAACTACTTCGCCGCGCCGTTCGGGTCCTACGAGTACAACCTCATCAACTTCGGCGTCGAGGGCGCCGACTACACGATGGGCCCGGACGGGCCGGTGCGCACCACCGAGGGTTCCAACACCGCTGCCGACAACGTCTACAACTTCTTCAGCAGCGCCCAGGCCCAGGTATACAACGCGGGATACCCGGACATCACCAAGGACCTCGAGGCGTGGTACGCCGACGCGGCCAAGTACGCGTACAAGCCGCTGTTCTGGAACCTGAACATCACCGTGCCCGACCAGTACTCGAAGATCGCCGCCGGGACCGAGCTGGACGACGCGGCGACGGCGGTATCGACGGGCAAGCAGCCGCTGTCGTACTACCAGGAGGCGCTCGCCACCTGGAAGAGCAGCGGCGGCGACGCGTTGGCGACGTGGTATCAGCAGAACGTCGCCGACAAGGGCCTGAGCTAGCCGGGCCCGGCCCGGCCGCCGCGGCGCGCTTGAGGGGGCGATGTCAGGGCGGCCGGGTCCCACGCGGCTTGATGACAGGTGCGAACAGACCAGAGTAAAAGGAGTCGGTACATGGCGGTGATGGCGGAGGGCCCGGCCGTCCCCGAAGAGGCGAGGCCGAAATCGGAGGCACCGTCACGGGAGCGGCGGAGCCAGAAGGGCACAGAGCCCATACCGGCCGACCGGCGACGGCTGAACTTCCGGGCCCGGCTGCGCCGGGACCGGTCGCTGATCATCATGATCACCCCGGTTGTGCTCCTGCTGCTGGTGTTCAACTACCTGCCGATGTTCGGGACGGTCTCGGCGTTCGAGTACTACGACCCCATCTACGGCTTCTTCCACAGCAATTTCATCGGGTTCAAGAACTTCACCGACCTGTTCGGCGACGCGAACTTCTGGCACGCGTTCCAGAACACCCTGGTCTTGAGCCTGGTCCAGCTCGTCCTGTACTTCCCGATCCCGATCTTCCTGGCGATCCTGCTGAACACGGTGATCAGCACCAAGCTCCGCTCGTTCATCCAGGCCGTGGTCTACCTGCCGCACTTCTTCTCCTGGGTGCTGGTCATCACGATCTTCAACCAGATGCTCGGCGGCGCCGGGCTGCTCAACCAGTTCCTGCGCCGGCACCACATGGCGACGTGGAACATCATGAGCAACGGCGGCATGTTCAAATACCTGATCACTTTCCAGGCGGTGTGGAAGGAAGCCGGCTGGGGGATCATCGTCTTCCTCGCGGCGCTCGCCGCCATCGACCCGGCGCTGTATGAGTCCGCGGCGGTCGACGGGGCCAGCCGCTGGCGCCGGACGTGGCACATCACCCTGCCCGGCATGCGCGGCATGATCGTGCTGATGCTCGTCCTGCGCCTGGGCAACGCCCTCAACGTCGGCTTCGAGCAGATGCTGCTCCAGCGTCAGGCGGTCGGTCCGCAGCATGCCGAAGTCCTGGACACGTTCGCCTATTACTACGGCATCGGCAACGGCAACTTCGGCTATGGAGCCGCCGCCGGGCTGTTCAAGGGCGTCATCTCCCTGATTCTGATCTACGCGGCCAACAAGGCGGCGCACCGGCTCGGCGAGGACGGGTTGTACCGCAAATGAGCACTCTGTCGAGCACGTCGAACCCGGCATCCGCGCCTGGCCGGCGCCGCACGAAGCCCGGCTCCGGAGCGCCGCGCAAGCGGGCCAAGGGCCGCCCGGTCTGGGAGGAGCCGCCGACTCTCATCGGCCGGTTCGGCAAGAGCACCGTGCTGACCGTCGTGGTGCTGGCGGTCGTCGTGCCGCTGTACGCGATCATCTTGACCAGCGTCTCCTCCGAGGGCGCCATCACCCGGGCCGGCGGCACCCTGGTGCTGGTGCCGGACGGGCTGAGCCTGGGGGCCTACCGCCAGATCTTCTCCAACGGCGTGGTCAGCCGGGCCGTGGTGGTGAGTGTGGTGCTCACGGCCGTCGGCACCGCCGTCTCGATGGTGCTGAGCATCCTGGCCGCCTACGCTCTGTCCCGTGCCCGCTCCGTGGGGCACCGGTTCTTCCTGGGCATGATGATCTTCACGATGTTCTTCGGCGGCGGCCTGATCCCGGGCTTCCTCGTGGTGACCTCGCTGCACGGCTACGACCAGTACTGGGCCTTGATCCTGCCCAGCTGCATCTCCGTGTTCAACATCCTGATCATGCGCGGGTTCTACCAGGCCACGGCCCAGGAGATGATCGACGCGGCCCGGATCGACGGCGCCGGCGACTGGCGGATCCTGTGGTCGATCGTGCTGCCCACGACCAAGGCGGTCACCGCCGTGATGACCCTGTTCTACGCCGTCGGCTACTGGGGATCGTGGTTCAACACCCTGCTGTACATGCCGTTCGACAACTCCAAGTGGCCGCTGTCGTATGTGCTGTACGAGTACGTCAACCTCGGCGCGAAGATGCCGGGCATGGACACCGGCGGCGCCACCGTGCAGCACCAGATCGCCCCGCCGTTCGCCATCTCGATGGCCGTGGTCGTGCTCACCCTGCTCCCGATCCTCATCGTCTACCCCTTCCTGCAGAAGCACTTCACCAAGGGCATGCTCACCGGCGCCATCAAGGGCTGAACGACGCCCGGCCGCCCCGGCCCCGCGAAAGGAACACCACCATGCCATCGCTCGGCGACGCCACCCGCGGCCGCCTCCTGTTCGGCGGCGACTACAACCCCGAACAGTGGCCGCGCGAAGTCTGGGACGAGGACGTACGCCTGATGCGGGAGGCCGGCGTCAACCTGGCCACCGTCGGCGTCTTCTCCTGGGCCCTGCTCGAACCCCGGCCCGGCGAGCGCGACTTCGGCTGGCTCACCGACGTGCTGGACCTGCTGCACGCGAACGGCATCGGCGTCGGGCTGGCCACGCCGACCGCGTCCACCCCGCCGTGGATGGGCCACCGCTGGCCGGAGACGCTGCCGCGCAACCCCGACGGGACGGTGCGCACCTACGGTTCGCGGAACGCCTTCTGTCCGTCGTCCCCGGTGTACCGGGCCTTCGCGGACGCCATCAGCGCCGACCTGGCGTCGGTCTACGCGCATCACCCGGCGCTGCGGATGTGGCACATAGGCAACGAGTTCGGGACCGTGTGCTACTGCGACCAGTGTGCCGAGCGTTTCCGTCACTGGCTCCAGGCCAAGTACGGGGGCCTCGACGCCCTGAACGAGGCCTGGGGGACCACGTTCTGGTCGCAGCGCTACTGCGAGTGGGACGAGGTCATCCCGCCGCGCCAGGTCCAGTACGTCATCAACCCCACCCAGGACCTCGACTACCAGCGTTTCGCCTCCGACCTGCTGCTGGAGCGTTTCACCGCGGAGCGGGACATCGTGCGCGGAGCCAACCCCGCCGTCCCGGTGACGACCAACTCCATGTCCTTCTTCAAGGCGACGGACTTGTGGCGCTGGGGTGCCGAGGAGGACTTCACGGCGTTGGACTCCTACCCCGATCCCAACAGCCCGCAGGCAGCGTGCGACGGCGCGATGGCCCAGGACCTCATCCGCTCGGTGGGCCGCGGCAAGCCGTGGCTGATGATGGAGCAGACCCCGGGCCGCGCCGGATTCCGGCACATCGCCACCCCCAAGCGCCCGGGACTGAACCGCCTGTGGTCGGTGCAGGCCGTGGCGCGCGGCGCCGACGGGATCCTGCACTTCCAATGGCGCGCCTCCAAGCAGGGGGCCGAACGTACCCACGGGGCGATGCTGCCGCACGCCGGACCGGATTCCCGGATCTTCCGCGAGGTCTGCGATCTGGGCAAGGAACTGGGTGACCTGACGGACGTCCTGGGCGCCACGGTGGCCGCCGAGGTCGCGATCCTGCTGGACTGGGACTCCTGGCGCGGCGTGGAGTTGGACCACCAGCCGCACAGCGGATTCCGCTACGTCGACCGCCTCCGCGAGTACTACGCGCCGCTGTGGAAGACGAACGTGACCGTCGACTTCGTCCACCCCGAGGCGGATCTGAGCCGGTACAAGCTCGTCGTGGCGCCGAACCTGTACCAGGTCTCCGACCCGGCCGCCGACAACGTCATCGGCTACGTGGAGCGTGGGGGGAACCTGGTCGTCGGCCCGTTCTCCGGCGTGACGGACCCCGACGAGCGCATCCGGCTCGGCGGCTACCCGGCTCCGTTCCGGGATCTGCTGGGGCTGCGGATCGAGGAGTACTGGCCGCTGCCGGACGACGAACCGCTGACGGTGCGCTCGGAGCTGTTCGGCGACTTCAGCGCGCAGTCCTGGGCCGAGTGGCTGACCGCCGACGCCGGAACCGCGCTCGCCGAGATCGCCTCGGGGCCGCTGGCCGGCATCCCCGCCATCGTCCGCAATGCCTACGGTGCGGGCACCGCGTGGTACGTGGCGACGCTTCCCGAGGACCGCGTGCTGGCGAGTCTGCTCGCTCTGGCCTGCGAACAGGCGGGGGTCGAACCGGTTCTCCCCGGGTTGCCGGACGGCGTCGAGGCGGTGCGGCGGGGTGAGTTCGTGTTCGTGCTCGACCACGGCAAGGGGACGGTCGATATCCGGTCAGCTGCTTTGGCGGCTGTATAGAAGCCTGAGCAGGCCGAGGTCGCGAACGGTCACCCCCACGCCGTCATGTGTGCGGACCTGGCCCGCTGCTTCAGAACCCGGCCTCGACACATCCGGATAGTGGCTGTAGGCTAACCATCAGAGCCACTGATGATTTGCCGTGCCGACGAAAGGAACACGATGATTCTCGTCACTGGAGGGTCCGGGTTCATCGGCTCCCACACCGTGCGCGCGCTGCACGGCCTCGGCGAGCCGAGCGTCGTGATGCAGCGCCACAGCGGCCAGGTCCCCCCGCACCTCGCGGACCTGCCCGTCGTCGCGGAGCAGGCCGACGTCGCCGACCTGGGCGCACTGCGGGCGATCGGCGAGCGCCACGAGATCACCGGCATCGTGCACCTCGCGGGCTACCCCGCGCCGCGGGGCGCGGTCGGGGGCATCGAGGCCACCCAGGGCCTGCTCGACGGGCTCCTCAACATCGCCCGCGTCGCCGCGGAATGGGGCGTGCGCCGGGTGAGCCTGGCCAGCACGCTCGGAGTCTACGGCGGCATCCAGCCCAGCGGCCCGCTGACGGAGGACCTGCCGGTGCTCCTGACCGCCGCCCACCCGATCCCGCGCTCGAAGAAGATCGCCGAGCTCCTCGGGGAGCAGCTCGCGGAGGCGACCGGCACGCAGTTCGTCAGCCTCCGGATCTCCGGCACCTGGGGCCCCCTGGGCCACGAGGACCCGTTCTTCGCCGCACCCGCGCTCATCCACGCCGCAGCCGGCGGCAAACCCCTGGACCTGGCCGCCCTGCTCATCCCACCGCACCTCGACGACGGGCTCGACCTGTGCTACGTCAAGGACACCGGCCGCGCGATAGCCCTGATCCAGCTCGCCGGCGACCTCCAGCACCGCACCTACAACATCGCCTCCGGGCGGGTGACCACGAACGCAGAGGTGATCGCAGCGATCCGCGAGGCCGTGCCCGAGGCCGACCTGGACCTCCCAGCCGGCGCCGGCCGACCGGGCGCCGCTCTCGACATCACCCGGCTCCGCCAGGACACCGGGTTCGAGCCGGAGTACGACACCGCCCGCGCGGCCGCCGGCTACATCGCCTGGCTCAGGGCGGGCAACGAGCGCTGACCCGCGCCGGCGGTAGTTCCGTATCCGCCCCGCCTGATCTGCCCCGCCCGTTCCCGAACCGGCTCCGACACGGCGGGTGTGTCAGGTTTGGTGGATGGGCGAGTGGGTCCGGGTGTGGGTGGACGGGTGGACGGGTGGACGGGTGGACGG
>NZ_JAAFZA010000074.1 GCF_015356865.1 Catenulispora pinisilvae | reverse complement strand
AGTTCTCCCTGTTCGAAGGTTGATGTGCTCTGTTGCGTTTGATGTTGCTGGAGACCCCTCCCCTTTCATTCCTCCGGCGTTACCACAGGTACACGTAGCCGGGGATCCAGCCGAAACCCCAGGCCGCGGGCTGGAAAAGGCGCGAGCGTCACACGATCTGCCGCTGTAGTACCTGCCGGCGCTCGAGTTCTTGCACGATCAAGCCGAACTCGGACCTTTCCATCAGATCGCGAAGCGTCAGCAGCCCACCCAGTTCGGTGGCCACTCTGACCATTCCGATCGATGTGCCGCCGAGATCGTAGAAGTTGTCCGTCGCCTTGATGTCGTGCACCTGTACGCCCAGCACCTTCGCCCAGGCCTTGCCGATGACAAGCTCAGCCCATGGCCGCTGCTGTTTCCGTGACGTTGAGGGCTCGGCGGGCGCCGGCTCGGGCAGCGCGGCCCGGTCCAGTTTCCCGTTCGCTGTCAGTGGGAGCTGATCCAACTGCATGAGGTGGCTGGGTACTGCCACCGGGGGCAGGACGCGGCACAGGTGTTCCCGCAGCGCCGTGAGCGCAACGGGGGCCGGGCCCACCACGTAGCCGTACAGGAGGTTCTCGGCTTCGGACGTCCTGCGCGCGATCGCGACCGCCGCGGTGACTCCGGCGTGGTCCCTCAGGGCGCTTTCGATCTCGCCGAGCTCTATCCGTACGCCGCGGATCTTGACTTGGTCGTCATTGCGGCCCAGGTACTCGAACGTTCCGTCAGGCAGCAGGCGGGCCAGGTCGCCGGTGCGATAGATCCGGCTCTCGCCTGGGAAGGGATGGTCGATGAAACGTTCCCGCGTCAGCTCCGGGCGCCGGATATAGCCGCGAGCCAGGCCGACCCCCGCGATGCACAATTCGCCTGTGCCACCGGGCTGGACGGGGCTGAGATCCTGGTTGAGGACGTACAGCCGGATGTTGTCGATGGGTCTGCCGAGGGGGACGAGCGCGGGCTCCCGGTCCGAGCAGGCGTGATGGGTGACGTCGATCGCTGCTTCGGTCGGTCCGTAGAGGTTGACGAGTGCGGGGGCGGACGGGCCCAGAGCGGAGTGGAATCTGCGGACTTGGTGGGTTGTCAGCGCCTCGCCGCTGGTGAAGACCTGCCAGAGCGAGCTCATCTGGTCGAGCCGGTCGCTGGTCGCTTCCAGGTAGTCCAGGAAGACGTGCAGCATCGAGGGTACGAAGTGCAGGGTGGTGACATGCCGCGAGGCGATTGTCGAGGCGATCGCGTCGGGGTCCTTCTCGCCCCCCGGTTCCAGCAGGTGCACACTGGCCCCGGGGATCAACCACCAGAAGAGTTCCCAGCCTGACACATCGAATGCGATGGGTGTCTTCTGGAGGATGACGTCGTCGCTGCCGAGCGGATAGGCCCGTTGCATCCACAGCAGCCGGTTCACCACCGCTCGATGCTCGACCATCACCCCCTTCGGTTTGCCGGTAGAGCCCGATGTGTAGATCACGTAGGCCAGGTCGCCGCTGTCGAGGTCCTGCCCGAGAGCGCTGTGGTCATCCGAGTAGGAAGCGGGTGAGAACGGGTCGATGACCGTCGTGGCGCCGGGCCCGGGCGGGATCGAGCCCGGTCGGGCCAGCACCACCTTGGCCGCGCAGTCGTCGAGTATGTACTGGATCCGTGCCGCGGGGTATGACAGGTCTACGGGCACGTAGGCTGCTCCCGCCTTGAGGACGGCAACGATCGAGACGAGCATCTCCAGTGACCGCTCGACCGCCACGGCTACGAGGTCGCCCCTGGCGACGCCGTTCTCCTGGAGTCCTCGGGCGAGTTGGTTGGCTCTGCGATCCAGCTCTCTGTAGCTCAGCGCGCCATCACGGCTTGTCACGGCCGTGCGGTCGGGCTGGGCCGACACCTGGGCGGCCAGGAATCCCTCGATCCGCATGCCGTCGTCGAATTTCACTACTGGCCCCGCGACTGAACTGTGCGAGAGCATGTCGGCCGTCGAGTCTGTGGATACGGGCATTGCGTCTATGGATGCAGGCATTGCGATGGTCCTTTCCCCCAAGCACTATGACATGTGCTGTTTATCAGAGAGCTGCGATTCGGGGAGCTGCAATTCGTGACCGGACGACGTCGATGAGCGTTCCGGGATTCTCTGCCAGATACATGTGCCCGCCTTGCTGTAGAACCAGCTCGAAGTCGGCCGTGGTGACCTCTGCCCACTGTTCGCAGTCCTCTGTGTCGATCAGCAGATCCTTGTCCCCGCGCAGTGCCGTCACCGCTATCCGCAGCTTTTCGTCCGAGAGCGGCTTATAGCGCTCGTGCATCGTGACGTCGACGCGTAGCGGCGGCAGCAGCATTTCGCGCAGGTCCGGGTCGCCGAAGGCCGGGTGACTGTAACCGACGGCGTCCGCAACGCGCTTGATGAACTCGTCGTCGGGCAGGTCCGCGGCCCCGAATCCCTGCCTGCCGGCCGGACCGCTCGCCCCGCTCACGAACAGGCTTCGCAGCGGGAGTGAGGTTCCGGCCAGTCGGCGCGACGTTTCGAAGGCGAGCAGCGCGCCGACGCTGTGCCCGAAGAGGTGGACATGGTCCACGGGGTGCGCCGCCTGGTGCTCCTGGATCCAGAGGGCGGCTGTCTCCACCACCTCCGCCATACTTTCCAGCGGCGGTTCCAGGAAACGCTTTTCGCGGCCGGGCAGAGGTATGCCGACGATGTCGAGATCCGGCGCGCTCAGCTTTCGCCAGGATGCGAAGAAGGAGGCGCCGGCTCCCGCATGCGGGAAACAGTAGAGTCGATGTCGGGTCATCTTGCTCAGTCTCATTTCGTTTCGGCCGAGTCACCGCGTCGGCGACGGCGCGGGGCACGCCGGGCGAACCGGAAGGGCGGGCTGCGCCTCCTCCAACAGTTGCGCGACGGTGTCGGCGAGAAGGATCTGGCGGCTGGTTATCGCCAGGCCGAGTTGTCGGCACTGCGCCGCCACCTTCATCGCGCCGATCGAGTTCCCACCGAGGTCGAAGAAGTTGTCCTGCGGTGCTACCGAGGGGACGTCCAGCACCTCGGCCCAGATCCGGCACACTTCCTCGAGAAGTGAGCTGTCCCCGGCGTCCTGGTTTGGGCCCTCTCGCGGTGCGGCCGGTGCGGCCGGCGGTGCCGGCCAGCCGTCTGCCTCGGGCGCGTCGAGAGCCACTACGACCGTGTCGAGCTTCGGCAGCCGGTCCGCCTGAACCCGTGCGGTGAGCAGCACCGCGGGTGCGGCGTCAGCCAGCATGCGCACTAGGGAGTCGGTCGGGTAGTCCGGATCCAGTGGTACGAAGGCGCCGCCCGCTTTCCACACCGAGAGCAGCGCGGCGATCAGCGTCGGAGAGTGCTCCAGGCACACGCCGACCAAGACGCCGGGGCGCACTCCGAGGCCACGAAGGCGGTGTGCCCACGCCTCGGCCAGTGCGTCGAGCGCGGCGTAGGAAAGCTGCGCGTCCTCGGCGATGACCGCGACAGCGTCGGGGGTCCGCGCCGCCTGCCGTTCGAACAGCTCGGACACGGAGGCATCGAGGGCGAAGGATCCCTCGTCCGCGCCGGCGGACTCGGCCGCGCGCAGCGTGCGGATCGTCCCCGAGAACTCCTCGAACTCGCGGACTGAGCCTGAGCTTGTCAC
Source organism: Catenulispora pinisilvae (assembly GCF_015356865.1). Lineage (GTDB taxonomy): Bacteria > Actinomycetota > Actinomycetes > Streptomycetales > Catenulisporaceae > Catenulispora > Catenulispora pinisilvae. The sequence continues at coordinate 38,994 of NZ_JAAFZA010000074.1, read as the reverse complement.
CGAGTCCCCCCGTCGCCACCGACCGGCTCGGCCTCCGTCGCCGCGGTGCGCGCCCGGTTGTCCGCGTCGCGCACGGCCATCGACGCCACGACGACGGCGGAGCGGGCCAGGCCGTGCATGTCGTGCAGCACCGAATTGCGTGCGTCGGGCAGCAACGCCGCCGCGCTCGCCGCGGTATCGATGAGATAGCTCGCGGCCCGCGGCAGCATGCCCGCCGCCGAGCCGTATTCCTGATCGACCAGCCTTTTAGCTTCGGCCAGCAGGTGCGCGACCCGTTCGCCGACCGGCTCGGCCGGTCGTTCGACGGGCGGGCACCAGCGCGCAGTCGCAGTCTCCATGGATTGGCTTCACATCCCGACTCGAAAGTTCCGTGTTCCGGACGATGCACTTCCATCCACTGTCCTGTGCCCCGGTTTCGATGTGCTTTCCGAGCTGTTTTCGGCCGCCGGGCCGCGGCCCGGCGCACCGCGTCGCCGTACCGCCGGTACCGAAATGGATTCGAAACCACTCGCAAAGCGCGGCGCTTCATATTCGGCTTGGCAGTCGGTATGGCCGGCCACCGAACCGAACGCGAGGAAGGGCGATCAGCGTGGACTCACTGGGCGATCGTCGCCGTCATGGCAAGCGGTATCAACGACGACGCTGCTTCGCCTGAACCCAGCCGCCGTCCGCGGTCGCCCCCGCTCCCCACCGCCGTAGTGAAAGGTCCGGATCATGTCAGAGATCGACTCTGAATCCCAGGATGCGTATCAGTTGTCGGTGCTTCAGACCGGACTGCTCTATGAGGAAATGGGCATTGAGGCGGCCGCGGCGCGTCCGTACATCATCCAGCAGATCGACCGCTACACCGGTCGCGCTGATATCAACGCGGTGATCGGCGCCTACGAGGCCCTCGTGAGCCGGCATCCGATCCTTCGGACGGGCTTCGTATGGGACGGGGACGAGCCGCGGCAGTTCGTCCGGGCGCATGCGGACCTGCCGGTCACCCGGCTCGACTGGTCCTCGGTTCCCACGCAGAGCTGCGAGCAGCAGCTGGCAGCGCTGGTGGACGAGGACCGCCGTACTCCCTTCGACATGGCGTGCGCCCCGCTGGCGCGGCTGACTGTGGTCACCATGCCCGGGGATGAGCTGTGGACGCTGCTCAGCATCCACCACATCCTCGTGGACGACTGGGCCTGGGCGGTCCTAGAGGCGGAGTTCGACGTGTTCTACCGGGCGGCGGTCGCCGGCGGCGAGCCGGAGCTCCCGCCCGCTCCGTCCTTTGGCGACTACGTCCGGTGGCAGTCCGGCGTGCGGGCGGCGCTGAGCGCGGAGAAGCGGTCCTTCTGGCGCGACTACCTCGCGGGGGCGCCCGAGGCCTGGCCGCTCGGCCTCGGCGCCGCGCCCGCCGACGCGCCGTTCGTGCGTGCGCGTGCGTGTCTGAGCACGGAGGAGATGGCGCGGCTGGAGGGCTTCGCCCGCTCGGCCCGCGTCTCGCTCAACACGGTGGTCAACGCCGCCTGGGCGCTGGCGCTCTCCGTGCTGACCGGAACCGACGACGTCGTATTCGGATTCACCGCGGTGAGCCGTCCGGACGCGGTCGCCGACGCGGAGTCGCTGGTCGGCCCGTGCCTCAGCACCCTGCCACTGCGGGTGACGGTCGACCGCGCCAAGCCGATGCGCGACTGGCTGCGAGAGCTCCAGGGCGGGCTGATCGACCTCTGGGACGACGAGGAGCTGCCGGTGCTGGACACCGGGGCGCTGGCGCGGCGCAAGAGCGGGGACCGGGAGCCGATCGAGTCGATCCTGGTCGTGGAGGGTGTGCCGCGGCCCAAGGTGCACCTGCTGCCCGACACGGTCAAAACCCGGATGGACTCCATCAACTGGACCGGATACCCGGTTGTCGTCGCCGCGGAACTCGGTGATGGGCTCGACCTCACCGTCACCCTGGACGGGCGCCGCGGCGACGCCGCCGCGGCGCGGTCACTGGCCGAGCGTCTCAAGCACATCCTGCTCCAGTTCACCGACCTCCAGGCTCCGGTCGGCACGGTGGACGTGCTGGATCCCGGCGAGCGTGCGGGGCTGTTGGAGTGGGGTGCCGGGCCGGCTGGGGTGTCGTCTTCGGCGGGGTTGGCGGAGCGGTTTGAGTTGCAGGTGCGTCGTACGCCGCTGGCGGTTGCGGTGGAGGCTGCTGATGGTTCGGCGGTGACGTATGCGGAGTTGGATGCGCGCTCTGATCGGTTGGCGTGGTTGTTGCGTGCGGCTGGGGCTGGTCCGGAGCGGTTTGTCGCGGTGGCGATGGGGCGTTCTGTTGATCTGGTGGTGGCGTTTCTTGCGGTTGTGAAGGCTGGTGCTGCTTATGTTCCGCTGCCTGCTGCGTATCCGCTTGGGCTGGCTTTGGATGTGGTTCGCGATATGGAGCCGGTCGTGTTGTTGACCGATGCGGCGTTGCGGGACAGTGAGGTGGTCGGTGGCATTGCCGAGACGGGTTTGCCGGTTATCACGGTGGATGCCTTGGCGTGTGCCGAGCATCAGGATCGTGATGGTGCGGGCTGCGATTGCGATTCGGTGGTGTGGGGTTCGGAAGATGGTTTTGCTGGTCTTGATCAGGTTGCTTATGTGATGTTCACGTCTGGTTCGACGGGTGTGCCGAAGGGTGTGTCGATTAGTCAGCGGAATGTTTTGGCGTTGGTGGATGATGGGTGTTGGCGGGGTGGTCGGCATTCTCGGGTGTTGATGCATTCTCCGCATTCGTTTGATGCGGTGACGTATGAGATGTGGGTGCCGTTGTTGGCGGGTGGGACGGTGGTGTTGTTTGAGGATGGGTTGTTGGATTTGGCGGGGTTGGAGCGTGTGTTGGTGGGGCGTGGGGTGACGGGGTTGTATTTGACGAAGGCTTTGTTTGATGTGGCGGTGGCGGAGATTCCGGGGGCGTTGGGGTGTGTGTCGGAGGTGTGGACGGGTGGTGAGGAGGCGTCGGTTGGGTCGGTGAATCGGGCGGCGGTGGTGTGTCCGGGGTTGTCGGTGGTGAATGTGTGGGGGCCGACGGAGACGACGGTGTTTGCGACGTTTCAGGTGACGGGTGGGGGTGTGCCGTTTGTGGATTCGGTGCCGGTGGGGGTGCCGATGGATGGGACGCGGGTTTATGTGTTGGATGGGGGTTTGGGGTTGGTGCCGGTTGGTGTGGTGGGGGAGTTGTATGTGGGTGGTGATCGGTTGGCGCGGGGTTATCACCGGCGGTCGGGGGTGACGGCGTCGCGGTTTGTGCCGGATCCGTTTGGTGGTGTGGGGGAGCGGATGTATCGGACGGGTGATTTGGTGCGGTGGGGTGCTTCGGGGGTGTTGGAGTTTGTGGGGCGGGTTGATGGTCAGGTGAAGGTTCGTGGTTTTCGGGTTGAGTTGGGTGAGGTGGAGGCGCATTTGGTGGCGTTTCCGGGGGTGGCGCGTGCGGTGGTGGCGGTGCGTGAGGATTCTCCGGGGGATAAGCGGTTGGTGGGTTATGTGGTGCCCTCTGATGGTGTGGTGGGTGGTTTTGATTGGGCGGCGTTGCGAGGGTTTTTGTCGGGTCGGTTGCCGGGGTTCATGGTGCCGTCGGCGTTTGTGGAGTTGGCGGAGTTGCCGTTGACGGCGCATCGGAAGGTGGATCGTCGGGCGTTGCCGGCTCCGGTGGTGGGTGCCGGTTCCAGTACCGGTGCTGGTTCGGTGGTGGAGGAGTTGTTGGGGGGTTTGTTCGCGCAGGTGTTGGGGTCGTCGGTGGTGCCGGGGGTGGATGAGGATTTCTTCGGGCTTGGTGGGCATTCGTTGTCGGCGATGCGTTTGGTGAATCGGGTGCGTGGGGTTTTCGGGGTGGAGGTGGCGATCCGGGATCTGTTCGACCGTCCGACGATCCAGGCCCTCGCCCACCACATCGAAAACGGAGCCGGCGGCAGCACCCGATCACAGATCGAACCCGCGGTGCGCCCGAGTCATCCGCCACTGTCCTCGGCCCAGCGCCGCCTGCACTTCCTGAACTGCTTCGACGGTCCGAGTGCGGTGTACAACGTGCCTGTCGCGTTGCGGTTGGCCGGTGCCTTGGACGTGCAGGCGTTGCGTGCCGCGCTGGGCGATGTGGTCGGGCGGCATGAGTCGTTGCGCACCGTGTTTCCTGACCGGGACGGTGAGCCGTATCAGCGTGTTCTCGACGTGGGTTCGGCGGCCATCGAGCTGACGGTTGCCGATATCGCGCCGTCAGATCTTGATGACGCGGTGCAGGCCGTCTCTGGAGAGCCGTTCGTGTTGGCGGAGGATCTGCCGATCCGGGCTCGGCTGTGGCGGGTCGGGCCCGATGAGCATGTGCTGTTGCTGGTCGTGCATCACATCGCCACCGACGGCTGGTCGCAGGGTCCGCTGTTGCGTGATCTGGCGCAGGCGTATGAGGCGCGGGTGCAGGAGAGCGCGCCGGGGTTTGCGCCGTTGCCAGTGCAGTATGCGGATTTCGCGTTGTGGCAGGCGGATCGGGCGGCCGATCAGCAGGACCTGGAGTTCTGGGCCGAGCAGCTTCGAGGCGTGCCGGAGGAGACAGTGCTGCCGTTGGACCGCCCGCGTCCAGCGGTGCGCTCCCAGCATGGTGCGCAAATCCGGTTTGACGTCGATCAGGATACGCATGCCGCGCTTCAGGCCCTGGCGCAGGGCGGAAATGCCACGTTGTTCATGGTGTTGCATGCGGCGGTGGCCACAGTGCTGCACCGTTATGGGGCCGGCACCGATGTCGTGGTGGGTACCGCGGTGGCCGGGCGCAGTGATCACGCGCTCGATGATCTGGTCGGTTTCTTCGTCAACACTCTGGTGCTGCGTACCGACCTGTCCGGAAATCCCGACTTCCAGGCCCTGATCGAGCGGGTGCGCGATGCGGATCTGCGGGCCTACGCGCACCAGGACATCCCCTTCGAGGAACTGGTCGCTCACTTGGCGCCCGTGCGCACTCCGGCGCGTCACCCGTTGTTCCAGGTCATGCTCTCGGTCGACCAGACCGATCCGGTCCCGCCGGCCCTGTCCGGCCTGACCGTCGAGAACGTCACGGTGCCTACCGACACCGCGAAGTTCGACCTGGCCCTGGTCTTCCAACCGAACCAGCACCCCGACGGCACTCCGGCAGGCATCACCGTCCAGCTGACCTATGCCACCGACATCTTCAACCCCCACACCATCGAAGCCCTGACACACCATCTCAGCACCCTGCTCACCGACGTCACCCGAAACCCCCACGCCCCGCTGCGTGAACTTGAGATGACGACGGTGCAGGAGCGTGCGGGGTTGTTGGAGTGGGGTGTTGGGCCGGCTGGGGTGTCGTCGTCGGTGGGGTTGGCGGAGCGGTTTGGGTTGCAGGCGGGTCGTACTCCGGATGCGGTTGCGGTGGAGGCTGCTGATGGTTCGGTGGTGACGTATGCGGAGTTGGATGCGCGTTCTGATCGGTTGGCGTGGTTGTTGCGTGCGGCTGGGGCTGGTCCGGAGCGGTTTGTCGCGGTGGCGATGGGGCGTTCTGTGGATCTGGTGGTGGCGTTTCTTGCGGTTGTGAAGGCTGGTGCTGCTTATGTTCCGTTGCCTGCTGCGTATCCGCTCGGGCTGGCTTTGGATGTGGTTCGGGATATGGAGCCGGTCGTGTTGTTGACCGATGCGGCGTTGCGGGATGGTGAGGTGGTCGCTGGCATTGCCGAGACGGGTTTGCCGGTTCTCACGGTGGATGCCTTGGAGTGTGCTGATGCCTTGGAGTGTGCTGAGCATCAGGTGGCGTGTGGTTCGGGGGTTGGTGGTGGTTTCGCGGGTCTTGATCAGGTTGCTTATGTGATGTTCACGTCTGGGTCGACGGGTGTGCCGAAGGGTGTGTCGATTAGTCAGCGGAATGTTTTGGCGTTGGTGGATGATGGGTGTTGGCGGGGTGGTCGGCATTCTCGGGTGTTGATGCATTCTCCGCATTCGTTTGATGCGGTGACGTATGAGATGTGGGTGCCGTTGTTGGCGGGTGGGACGGTGGTGTTGTTTGAGGATGGGTTGTTGGATTTGGCGGGGTTGGAGCGTGTGTTGGTGGGGCGTGGGGTGACGGGGTTGTATTTGACGAAGGCTTTGTTTGATGTGGCGGTGGCGGAGATTCCGGGGGCGTTGGGGTGTGTGTCGGAGGTGTGGACGGGTGGTGAGGAGGCGTCGGTTGGGTCGGTGAATCGGGCGGCGGTGGTGTGTCCGGGGTTGTCGGTGGTGAATGTGTGGGGGCCGACGGAGACGACGGTGTTTGCGACGTTTCAGGTGACGGGTGGGGGTGTGCCGTTTGTGGATTCGGTGCCGGTGGGGGTGCCGATGGATGGGACGCGGGTTTATGTGTTGGATGGGGGTTTGGGGTTGGTGCCGGTTGGTGTGGTGGGGGAGTTGTATGTGGGTGGTGATCGGTTGGCGCGGGGTTATCACCGGCGGTCGGGGGTGACGGCGTCGCGGTTTGTGCCGGATCCGTTTGGTGGTGTGGGGGAGCGGATGTATCGGACGGGTGATTTGGTGCGGTGGGGTGCTTCGGGGGTGTTGGAGTTTGTGGGGCGGGTTGATGGTCAGGTGAAGGTTCGTGGTTTTCGGGTTGAGTTGGGTGAGGTGGAGGCGCATTTGGTGGCGTTTCCGGGGGTGGCGCGTGCGGTGGTGGCGGTGCGTGAGGATTCTCCGGGGGATAAGCGGTTGGTGGGTTATGTGGTGCCCTCTGATGGTGTGGTGGGTGGTTTTGATTGGGCGGCGTTGCGAGGGTTTTTGTCGGGTCGGTTGCCGGGGTTCATGGTGCCGTCGGCGTTTGTGGAGTTGGCGGAGTTGCCGTTGACGGCGCATCGGAAGGTGGATCGTCGGGCGTTGCCGGCTCCGGTGGTGGGTGCCGGTTCCAGTACCGGTGCTGGTTCGGTGGTGGAGGAGTTGTTGGGTGGGTTGTTTGCGCAGGTGTTGGGGTCGTCGGTGGTGCCGGGGGTGGATGAGGATTTCTTCGGGCTTGGTGGGCATTCGTTGTCGGCGATGCGTTTGGTGAATCGGGTGCGTGGGGTTTTCGGGGTGGAGGTGGCGATCCGGGATCTGTTCGACCGTCCGACGATCCAGGCCCTCGCCCACCACATCGAAAACGGAGCCGGAGCCTTGGCTGACGGCGCCCGGGGATCCCGCGAGCCATTGCGGCCGGCCCCGGATCCGCGGCCGACCGAGCTGCCCCTGTCTTCGGCGCAACTACGGCTGTGGATAACCGATCGGCTCGGCGGTCCGAGTGCGGTGTACAACGTGCCGGTTGCGTTGCGGCTGGTCGGTGCCTTGGACGTGCAGGCGTTGCGTGCCGCGATCGGTGACGTGGTCGGGCGGCATGAGTCGTTGCGCACGGTGTTCCCTGATCGGGACGGTGAGCCGTATCAGTGTGTCGTCGACGTGGGTTCGGCCGGTATCGAGCTGACGGCTACCGACATCGCGCCGTCAGATCTTGCTGACGCGGTACAGGCCGCGGCCGATGAGCCGTTTGTGTTGGCGGTGGATCTGCCGATTCGGGCTCGGCTGTGGCGGGTCGGGCCGGATGAGCACGTGTTGTTGTTGGTGGTGCATCACATCGCTACCGACGGCTGGTCACAGGGCCCGTTGTTGCGGGATCTGGCGCAGGCCTATGACGCCCGGGTCCGGGGGAGCGCGCCGCAGTTCGTTCCGTTGCCTGTGCAGTACGCGGATTTCGCGCTATGGCAGGCGGTTGGCGAGGCTGAGCAGCGGGATCTGGAGTTCTGGGTCGAGCAGCTTCGGGGCGCGCCGGAGGAGACGGTGCTGCCGTTGGACCGCCCGCGTCCGGCGGTCCGTTCGCAGCTCGGCGCGGAGGTGCGGTTCGAGGTCGATCAGGATACGCATGTCGAGCTTCAGGCCCTGGCACAGGGCGGCAATGCCACGTTGTTCATGGTGCTGCACGCGGCGGTGGCCGCAGTGCTGCACCGCTACGGCGCGGGCACCGATGTCGCGGTGGGTACCGCGGTGGCCGGCCGCAGCGATCACGCGCTCGATGATCTGGTCGGTTTCTTCGTCAACACCCTGGTGCTGCGCACTGACCTGTCCGGAAATCCAGACTTCCAGACCCTGATCGAGCGAGTGCGCGATGCGGATCTGCGGGCCTACGCCCATCAGGACATCCCCTTCGAGGAACTGGTCGCCCACCTGGCACCCGTGCGCACTCCCGCACGCCACCCGTTGTTCCAAGTCATGCTCACCGTCGACCAGACCGACCCGGTCCCGCCGAGCCTGTCCGGCCTGACCGTCCAGAACATCGAGGTCCCTGCCGACACCGCCAAGTTCGACCTGGCCCTGGTCTTCCAACCGAACCACCACCCCGACGGCAGCCCGGCAGGCATCACCATCCAACTGACCTACGCCACCGACATCTTCAACCCCCACACCATCCAAGCCCTGACACACCACCTCAGCACCCTGCTCACGCAAGTCGCCCAAAACTCCCATACGCCGCTCGGCGAACTCTCTGACCTGGAAGGTGTTTAGATCATGACCAGTCCTTTCGACGACCCCGACGGCCGTTTCCACGTGGTCGTCAACGGCGAGGAGCAGTACGCGCTCTGGCCTGAGGACCTGGACATTCCCGCCGGCTGGACTCCGTTGGCCTCCGGTGACCTCGCGGAGTGCACCGCGTATGTCGATGAGCACTGGGTCGACATGCGGCCGCGCTCGCTCAAATCGGCCATGGCGGCGAACGCGACGGCCCAGGCGAGGACCACCGAGGACGTGAGCGCATGACCGCGGACACGCGGGAGGCTCCGCAGCGGCGGGATCTCCAGCTCCAGCTGCGGCAGGAGTGGGACGACGCCGCGACGCTGCTCCCGCAGACCAGCGTGCCGGAGGTGTTCGCCAGGCGCGTCGCTGAGGAGCCGGGCGCGATCGCGGTGGAGAGCGAGGACGAGGAGATCTCCTACGCCCGGCTCGACGCTCGATCCGACCGGCTGGCCCGGCGGCTCGTCGAGCAGGGGGTGGCGCCCGGCGACCATGTCGCGGTCCTGATGCGCCGCTCCTCGGACCTCGTCGCGGCGTTGCTCGCCGTGGCAAAGGCGGGCGCCGCCTTCGTGCCGCTGTCCACCCGGGACCCGGCGGCCCGGATGCACGCCGTGATCGCCGGCTCGGGCTGCCGCCTGCTGCTGGTGGACGAAACGACGCAGGACCATGAGATGACCCGTCACCTCGCGTACCTGCGAGCCGACGTGGCGATCGGCGCCGACGCGCCGGCGCCCGGGGCGCCGTTCGAAACCGACCCCTTCGGCGACCGGACGACCGGACCGGAAGCGCTGCTGTACATCATGCACACCTCGGGATCGACCGGCGCACCCAAGGGCGTTGCCGTCACCCACCGCAACGTCGTGTCCTTCGCCCTGGACCGGATATGGCGCTCCGGCGATCACGACCGGATCCTGTTCCACTCTCCGCACGCGTTCGACGCCTCGACCTATGAGATCTGGGTCCCGCTGCTGACCGGTGGCACCGTGGTCGTCGCCTCCGGCCAGGCCGACGCCGCGCTGCTGCGCCGGCTCGGCGGGGCGGGCCGGATCACCTCGGTGTGGCTGGGGGCCGGCCTGTTCGGGGCGTTGGCCGAGGCCGACCCGGAGTGCCTGGCGGGCATCCGGCAGGTGTGGACCGGCGGAGACGTGGTGCCGCCGGCCGCGGTCGCGCGCGTGCAGAGCGCCTGCCCGGGTCTGACCGTTTATGACGGCTACGGTCCGACCGAGACGACGACGTTCGCGACCCGCCACCGGATCGCCCGGATCCACCCCGAGGACCGCCCCGTGCCGATCGGCGGCCCGATGGACAACACCCGCGTGTACCTGCTGGACGACCGGTTGCGGCTGACGGAGCCGGGCGAGAGCGGACAGGTGTATGTGGCCGGCGACGGCGTGGCCCGCGGGTATGTGAGCCAGCCGGGGCTGACCGCGCGGCGCTTTCTGCCCGACATCTTCGGCGTGCCCGGCGAGCGGATGTACGCCACCGGCGACGTGGCCCGCCGCGCGCCGGACGGCAGCCTGAGCCTCCTGGGCCGCGCGGACGACCAGGTCAAGATCCACGGCTTCCGGATCGAGCCCGGCGAGATCGAGTCCGTCCTGGCCGCGCACCCCGAGGTCAGCCGGGCCGTGCTGCTCGTCAGCAAGACGCCGGACGGCAGCGGCCAGTTGGCGGCCGTCGTCGTTCCGGCAGCGCCGGGCGGACGCCCGGACCCCGAGGCGTTGCGCGGCTACCTCGCCGAGCGGCTGCCCGCTCACATGGTCCCGGCGAGGATCGTCGTGCGCGCCGGCCTCCCGCTGACCGCGCACGACAAAGTGGATCACAGAATACTGATATCCGAGCTGGCCGCCGCCGACGCCGGGCCGGCCGCGCCGGTGGCGCACACCGCGCCGGAGAGCGCGGCGACGGCCCAAACCATGGCGCGGGTGGCCGAGCTGTGGTCCGCGGTGCTGGGCGTCGATCGGATCGCCGTCGACGACAGCTTCTTCGACCGGGGCGGCAATTCGCTCAAGCTGATCGGCCTGCACGCGCGGCTGTGCCGGACCTTCGGCGTGGACATACCGGTGCAGCGGCTGTTCGAGATTTCCAGCATCCGCGCGATGGCGCTGTACCTACAGAAGGCTGCCGGGCCGGGCGACGGCCCCGTACCGGTCGGCGACCCCCGGGCAGCGAGCGAGGCCGGCGCCCGCGGGGCCGCCCGCCGCGATCGGATCCGGGCCAGGAGGGAGCACCGATGAACTCGTACCTCGACGGAGCGGTAGCGGTCACCGGGATGGCGGTGCGTGTACCGGGAGCGGGCGACCTCGCCGCGTTCTGGTCGTTGCTGCGGTCCGGTACCGAGGGTGTCACCCACCACGACAAGGACGCGCTGCTCGCCGCCGGTGCCGACCCGGCGCTCATCCGCCGTCCTGACTACGTCCCCTCGCGCGGCATGCTGCCGACGGCTCGGTCCTTCGACTGGCGGTTCTTCGGCTACTCGCGCGCCGAGGCCGCGATGATCGACCCGCAGCAGCGGATCTTCCTGGAGTGCGCGGCCGCGGCGCTGGACGACGCCGGGATCGACCCGGCCCGCTTCGCCGGCCCGATCGGCGTCTACGGCGGCAGCGACGACTGCGACCCGCCCACGGACGGCGATCCGATGCTGCGGGCGCTGGGCAGCAGCCGTGACATGCTGGCCACCCGTGTGGCCTACAAGGTCGGGCTGCGCGGACCCGCGTTCACCGTACAGAGCGCCTGCTCGACCTCACTGACCGCAGTCCACCTGGCGATCCAGAGCTTGCAGGCGTACGAGACCGACGCGGTGCTCGCCGGCGGAGTCGGCCTGGCCGGATTCGGCAGCACCGGCTACCTCTATATGGAGGGTGGCACCAATTCCCGCGACGGCCGGAGCCGCAGTTTCGACGCGGACGCGTCCGGCATGGTGCCGGCCGAAGGCGTCGGCGTGGTCGTGCTCAGGCGGCTGGAGGACGCACTGCGCGACGGAGACCACGTCAGTGCGGTCATCCGCGGCTCGGCGCTCAGCAACGACGGTGCCGAGAAGATCGGCTTCGCCGCGCCGTCCGTCGCCGGGCAGCGCGAGGCGATCCTGCTGGCGCAGAAGGTGGCCGACGTCGACCCCTGGGACATCGACTACGTCGAGGCGCATGGCACGGCCACCCCGATGGGCGACCCGGTCGAGGTGCAGGCGCTGACCGACGCCTTCCGCCTGTCGCGCGAGGAGGCCGGCTGGTGCCGGCTCGGGGCGGTCAAGAGCAACCTCGGCCACACCGGCGCCGCGGCGGGCGTGGTGGGGCTGATCAAGACGGCGCTGATGCTCGAACACCGCGAGCTGGTGCCGTCGTTGCACTTCAAGCGTCCGAATCCGCTGATGGATCTGGAGGCCACCCCATTCCGGGTCGGCACGCGGCACGAGCCCTGGCCCGAGCGCGGGACCCCGCTGGCCGCGGTCAGTGCCTTCGGCATCGGCGGCACGAACGCGCACGTCATCCTCGAGGCGCCACCGTCGTCCCCGCGTCCTGTGCCGCGCCCGGCTCCCCGGATGCTGGCCCTGTCGGCCGGCTCGCCGGAGGCGCTCGACCGGATGCGCGGGAACCTGGCCGAGCGGCTGGACGGCGAGCCGGAGTCCTCGCTCGCCGACGTGTCGTGGACGCTGTCCCGGCGCCGCCGGTTCGACCACCGCGCGGTCGTGGTCGCCGAGCAGCCGGCCGAGGCGGCGCAATCGCTGCGCCAGGCGCCCGGACCGGTCTTGCCGCCTGCGGACCGGCGCGATCGGCTCGACCGCGTCGCCTTCCTGTTCCCCGGGCACGGCACGCTCGACCACGCCGCCGGCAGCGCGGCCTATCGGCTGCTGCCGCGGTTCGCCGCCCACTTCGACGAGATGGCGGCGATCTTCCGCCGGGCGCACGCACTGGACCTGTCGCCGATCGTGGGGGACGGATCGGTCGCCGCCGGCTGGCTGGCGGACTTCGTCAACCAGCAGTGCGGCCTCGTGACCCTCGGCTACGCGCTGGCCCGGCAGCTGCTGGATTGGGGGATCACACCCGCCGGGATGCTCGGTAACAGCATCGGCGAGTATGCCGCCGCCGCGGTGGCGGGTGTGTGGACCCCGGCCGATTGTGCGGAAGTCGTGTACGAGCGCGCGCGGACCGCCCTGCACACCCCGCCGGGTCGGATGGTCGCGGTCCGCGCGGGCGCCGCGCAGGTGACCGAGCGGATCGCGGCGTTCCCCGGCGTGGGTCTGGCGGTCATGGGACCCGGCAACACCGTCGTGTCCGGACCGCGGGCGGCGATCGACGCCTGCCTGGCCGCCGGCGCGCTGGACGGGCTGGACGTCACCGTGCTCGACTTGTCCGTCGCGGCGCACTCCGAAATGATGCGGCCCGCGGCGCTGGGCCTGGCCCGGGCCGTGGAGCAGGCGGCCGCGCGCCGGCCCGAACTGCGCTTCGTCTCCAACCTGACCGGTGAGTGGGCCGATCCGGACGCCGTCGGCACGGCGGACTACTGGACCGCCCAGCTGTGCCGGACCGTGCAGCTCGACTCCGGTATAGCGACCTTGATCGCAGAGGGCTGCGATACTTTCCTGGAGCTGGGCGCCGGCACTTCGATGTGCGGCTCGCTGCGCCGGCACTCGGCGTGGGACTCCGAGCGGCACGCGGTGCCGATGCTCGGCCGGGCCTCCGAGGACCCGGAGCGCAGCCTCCTGCGCGCCGTCGGCGTGCTGTGGGAGCGCGGCGCGGACATCGACGTGGCCGACCTGGCCCGCGACGCGCAGCCGCTGGTGGTCGCGCTGCCCTCGTACCCCTTCGAGCCCTCGGACCCCGACTCCGGCCGGACCGCCGCCGCGGCGCCCCGGCAGGACGGCGCACCGCGCCCGGACAGCCCGGACAGCCCGAGCGACCTGGAGCAGCTGTGGTGCGCTTCGCTCGGCGTCGCCTCGGTCAACGAGACGGACGATTTCTTCGCCATCGGCGGCGAGTCGTTGATGGCCGTGCACCTGATCAGCAAGGTGAGCCAGGCCACGGGCGCGGCGATCACGGCCGCGGACTTCCTCCGCCAGCCGACCTTCGGCCGGCTGGCGGAGCTGGTGGGGGCGGCGTCCGGCGCCGAGCGCGCAGCGGGAAGCGTGGGACTGGTCGCCCTGCGTGAGGGGGCGTCCGACCGGCCGGTCTTCCTGATTGCCGACGGCATGGGCAGCGCGTCCAGCTACCTGGAGCTCGCCGACCTGGTCGACGTCGACCGACCGGTGCTCGGTCTGGAACCTTCCGGCGGGCGATACACCACAGCCCGGGTCGAGCGGATGGCAGAGCAGTACCTCGATGCGGTGCGCGGCGCACAGAAGCAGGGCCCATATACGCTCGCCGGCTGGTCCTACGGCGCGGTGATCGCGCACGAGATGGCCCGGTTGCTGCTCCAGGAGGGTGAGGTCGTCGACGTGCTGCTGTGCTTCGACGGCTTCGTCCGAGGCCGCGGCGGCCGGCCGCTGGCCGCCGTCCCGGCGGCGCTGCTCGAAGTCGTACGGCTGGAATTCGCGGTGCGGTTCGGCTCCGGCCAGGTCGGCGCGCTCGCGCGCCGGGCCCCCGAGCTTCGCCGCAACCTCTCCCGATGTGCACGCGCCCTGCTGCGCTACCGGCCGCGCCCGGTGGACTGCCCGGTCGTGGTGTTCCGGTCCGGCGCGCCGGACTCGGCTTCCCGCGAGGCGCTGCGCCGCGACTTGTCCGGCTTCTACCGCACCGTCGAGGTCTTGTCCGCCGCGGGAGACCACTGGTCGATGCTGACCCGACCGCACGTGGTGGGTCTGGCCGGAGAACTGTCCGCCCGGCTGGCGAAAGCCACCCCGTCCCGGTGACCGCTGATGTAAATCCGTGCACGACGCTCAGCGCTTTGTGACGCATCCACCTCCAGATATCGCATCCTGCGACGCCGGCACACCTGGTGACTCCGGTGCCGACTGCCTGCGCTGCGAGACCCGACCTCGAAAGGCTGAATCGATTATGACCATCGCACCCGAAGCGGCGGACGCAGCGCCGGCCCCGGGGACTCAAGGGCCGCACCACCTCACCAGTGTTCGGTCAGTGGCTGCCACGGCCCATCCGCTGCGCCACCGGTTGCTCGACCTGATCGACGTCTATGGGCCGGCCTCCGCCGCGCGGCTGGCAGAACGGACGGGCATGCCCCTCCCCGTGGTCGAGGAGCATCTCGGTGTCTTACAGGACGGCGGGCTCGTCGAGCCCGAGTCCGGCGCCGAGGCCTTGGTCCGCTGGCGGCGGGTCTCAGCGCAGTACCGCACGCTTACCCAGGAACTGCCCGGTGACCCGATCAGCAAGGCTGTGGTGCGGGCCATGCAGGCGGTCAACCGCGACCGGCACGACACCCTGCTCCAGACGTGGACGGTGCTGCGCGAATCCTTCGACGAGGCTTGGCGGGCCAGCGCGTTCACCACCGACTCCTGGCTGTGGCTCAGCCCAGGTGAGCTCGGCGAGCTGCGCGAGCAGGTCTGCGCTTTGTTCGATACCTGGGCCCGGCGCCAGTTGCCGGACGACGGCGCCGACCGCCGCCCGGTCCACGTTCTGGCCCGGGCGGTCCGGACCGAGCCGTGACCCGCCGGCCGCGTCGCCACCCCACCCAACCCCACTGATTGGTTAATCATGCGCAATCTCCTTTCCCTGACCGACCTGACCTCCGCGGAACTCGACGACGTGGTCCGCCGCGCGGTCCGCTACGGGGCTCCGGGGCCGTTCGAGAAGGTCCTCGCGGACCGTGCCGTCGGCATCCTGTTCCTCAAGACCTCGACCCGGACCCGAACCTCCTTCTGGGCCGGGGCGACCCGGCTCGGCGCCCGCGTCATCACCTACGGGCCCGGGGATCTCCAGCTGAACACCGGCGAGAGCCTTGAGGACACCGCGCGGGTGCTCGGCGAATACCTCGACGCTCTCGTGGTGCGGACCAACGGCGACATCGCGGACCTGCGGCGGCTCGGCGCCGTCGGCCGCCCCGCCATCGTCAATGCCCTGACTGAGAACGAGCACCCCACCCAGGCGGTGGCCGACCTGGCCACGCTGACCGAGGAGTTCGGCGAGCTCGGCGGCCGGCACCTGCTCTACGTCGGAGAGGGCAACAGCACCGCCGCGGCGCTCGCGCTGGCCGCCGCGCTGACCCCCGGGTTCCGGTTCACCCTGGTCTGCCCCGCGGGCTACGGGCTGCCCAAGAGCCTGCTGGACGCCGCGGCCGAGCTGTCCGGCGGCCGGCACCAGGTCGACCAGCATGAGAGCTTCGACGATGTCACCGGCCGAGTCGACGCGGTCTATACCAGCCGCTGGCAGACCATGGGCGTGGACAAGGCCGACCCGGACTGGCTCACGGCCTTCCAGGGGTACCAGGTCGACGCCGCGCTGATCGACCGGTTCCGCGGACCGCACACGGTGTTCCTGCACGACCTGCCCGCCGTCCGGGGCGACGAGGTCGACGGCGCGGTGCTCGACGGCCCGGACAGCCGGGTCTGGCGCCAGGCCCACCACAAGATGACCGCCGCCATGGCGGTTCTCGATTGGTGCCTGACGTGAGCCCGGCGCCCGGTCCGCGCTCTTATGCGGACAGCCGCCGTGCGATGCCGGACCGGGTTCGAGGCGGCGAGCGCTCCTGGGAGGGCGAGGACCCCATGAATCAGACCACTGTGAGAGTCGGCGCGGCCTTCGCCCCGGTCCACCACGGTGAAGTCGTGCAAGGGGCCTTTCGGGTCGACGGACGGATCCGCAGGGGGCTGGTCACCCTCCCGTGCCGGCTCTATCGCGCCCAGGCGAAGTTCGCCCCTGAGGCGGCCGACCAAGTGCGCGTGCGCCCGGCCTGGCGGCGCAAAGCGCTGCGCGGCGCCGAGCTCGCACTGCGCGAGGTCGGGCTGCTGACCGGTGAGCGGTTCGGCGGTTACCTCGAAGTGGACAGCGACGTGCCGCTGTGCCGCGGCTTCGGCTCCTCGACCAGCGATGTGCTCGCGTCGATCTATGCGGTCGCCGATGCCTTCGGCCTGGTGCTGCCGCGCGAGACGGTCGCCAGGATCACCGTCGAGGCGGAGGGGGCCTCGGACTCGCTGATGTTCGAGCAGACCGCCGTGTTGTTCGCGCACCGGGAGGGCGAGCTGATCGAGGACTTCGGCGCCGAACTGCCGCCGGTGCACGTACTCGGCTTCGGCACCGGTGACCCGGTCGACACCCTGTCGTTCACGCCCGCCCGCTACGACACGTCGGAAATCGACCGCTTCGACGAGCTGCGGTCCATGCTGCGCCACGCTGTGGCCGACCAGGACGCCGCCCTGATGGGCGAGGTCGCCACGGCGAGTACCTGGATCAACCAGAAGCACTTGCCGATCCCGCACCTGGCAGCGGTCTGCGCGGCCGCCACCGAGGTCGGCGCGGTCGGCGTCCACACCGCGCACAGCGGCGACATCGGCGGTCTCATGTTCGACCGGTACATCCCGGACCTGGGCCCGCGGGTCGAGACGGCTCGCAGGCTGCTGCGAGATCTCGGATACGACGAGCAATGGAGGTTCACCACCGGTGACTAGTTCAACTGCGATCGTGGCGCCCAGGACCGGCCGGCCGTTCTCCTCGGTGGTCGAGGCCACAGAGCTGCCGCGGATCATTCGGCTCAGCGACAACTTCTACGCGGCGGCGTTCACCCTCATGAAGCTGCTGCCCGCCCGCTACATCATCGCCCGGGCGGAGGCCGCCGGGCTCCTTACCCCGGGCACCCCGGTATTGGAGACCTCCTCCGGCACCTTCGGCCTCGGCCTCGCGCTGGTCTGCGGTCTGCGTGGCTACCCGCTCACCATCGTCGGCGACGCCGCCGTCGACGCCGAGCTCAAGACCCGGCTGGAGATGCTCGGCGCCCGCGTCGAGATCGTGGCCGAGAACGGGCACCCCGGCGGTATCCAGGGCGCGCGCCTGGACCGGCTGGAGCAGCTGCGCCGCGAGAACCCGGGGTGCTTCGTGCCGAACCAGTACGGCAACCCGGACAACGGACGCTCCTACGAGATCGTCGGTGACCTGGTCCTCGATACGGTCGGCGCGGTGGACTGCCTGGTCGGCCCGGTCGGGTCCGGCGGCTCCAGCGGCGGTCTGGCCCGCGCGCTACGGGCCGAACGCGAGTCGATGCGGCTGATCGGCGTCGACACGCACGGCAGCACGATTTTCGGCCAGCCCGCCGCCCGCCGCGTGTTGCGCGGCCTCGGCAGCAGCATCCAGCCCGACAACGTCCACTACACCGCCTACGACGAAGTGCACTGGGTCACCGCCGAGGAGGCGTTCCGCGCCACCCACGCGCTGTACCGCCGGCACGCCCTGTTCATGGGTCCGACCAGCGGTGCGTCGTTCATGGCGGCAGCCTGGTGGGCGCGACTGCATCCCGAGCGCAAGGTGCTGGCGGTCCTGCCCGACGAGGGGTACCGCTACCAGCAGACCGTCTTCAACGCCGAATGGCTGAGGAAGCAGGGCATGGATATGGCCGAGCGACCGCAGGAGCCGGTCCTGGTCTCGCACCCGCTCGACGCTCCCGGGCAGTGGACGCGGCTGGCGTGGGCGCGCCGCACCTACGCGGAGGTCATGGGAGCGGGGACAGCACAATGAGGCGCGTCCTGCTGCTGATCGAGAGCAACACCACCGGCACCGGACGCCAGTTCGCGCGGTGCGCGGCGGACCTGGGGGTCACCCCGGTTCTGCTGACCGCCGATCCCGGCCGCTACGCGTATGTGGCGCAGGACGGGCTTGAGCACGTGCTGGTCGACACCTCGGACGAGCGCACCGTGCTGGACCGCGTGCGGGCGCTGGCCGAGAACTGGCAGATAGCCGGCGTGACGTCGAGTTCGGAGTACTACATCGCGACCGCCGCGGCGTGTGCCCGGGCGCTGGGCCTGCCGGGGCCCGCCCCGGAGGCGGTGCGGGCCTGCCGGGACAAGCGCGAACAGCGCGAGATCCTGCGTGCCGCGGGTGTGGCCGGGCCGGCCTTCGCCGTCGCGCGCACCGTCGCCCAAGTGCACGCCGCGGGCATCCCGTATCCCGTCGTCATCAAACCGTGTCAGGGTTCGGGCAGCGTTGGTGTGCGGCTCTGCGCGGATCGGGAGCAGGCCGACGCCCACGCGGCGCGGCTTTTGCAGGCCGCCGGCAACGAGCGCGGTCTGCCGGTACCGGCCGAGATCCTGGTCGAGCAGTACCTGACCGGGTCGGAGCATTCGGTGGAGGTGTTCCGCGGCCGGTCCGTGGCGACCGTGGACAAGCACCTCGGGCCGCCGCCGTGGTTCGTCGAGACCGGGCACGACACGCCGTCGCGCCTGCCCGCGGACCGGGTACGGCTGCTGGTCGAGGCCGCCGAGGAGGCGGTGGCGGCCCTGGGCCTGGACTGGGGCGCGGTCCACGTGGAGCTTCGCCTCGGCCCGGACGGCGCGCGGATCGTCGAGGTCAATCCACGGTTGGCGGGCGGGATGATCCCCGACCTACTGCGCCGCGCCTACGGTGTCGACCTGGTCCGGGCCCAGGTCCGCGCCGCGGTCGGGCTGCCGGCCGAGCCGCCCGGGCCCGCCCTGGGGTCCGCGTCCATCAGGTTCCTGATGGCGGAACGGCCCGGTGTGGTCGGGGACACGGTCCAGGCCACGGCCGCCGCGCTCGCGGTGGCCGGCGTGGCCGCCGCCGAGTTCTACTGTGGCGCCGGCGCCGCGGTCGCGCCCGCTGAGGACTTCCGCGGCCGGTTCGGACACGTCATCAGCGCCTCCGAGCGAACCGATGGCGCGGCGCCGGCCGCCGCGGATCTCGGCCTGGCGCGGTTGCGCTCGGCGGTGCGGGACGCGGCGGATGACGATGACGGCGACGGCGTGCGGACGGGCCGACTGAGCACGGCGCTGAATCCGCAGGCTCACGCCATCGTGTACGGCGCGGATCCGGCCGCTGACGCCGCCGAGGAACTCCGCCTGATCAGCGAGGTCGACCGCGCCCATCTGGTGATGCTCACTGAGCGCGGCGTCATCGCGGCTGCACACTCGGCGCGCCTGCTCGCGCAGATCGAACGGCTGCGCGGCACCGACTTCGCGCAGTTGCGCGACCGGCCGATGCCCCGCGGGGTCTACCTCGCCTACGAAGGACTGCTGTCCGAACTGCTCGGCGACGAGGTCGGCGGCGTCCTGCACACCGGCAGGTCGCGCAACGACCTGGGCGCCACCACCGTCCGGCTGCGGGCGCGCGAGCACTGCGTGGGGCTGCTGGACGCCGTGGACGCCCTGGCCGAGAGCCTGCTCGACCGGGCCGTGAAGTATCAGGACGTCGTCATGCCGGCCTACACGCACGGCCAGCCCGCGGTGCCGATCACGTTCGGCCACTACCTCGTCGGCGTGGCCGCCTCGGTGGTGCGCGGCTACACCGACCTGGTGGCCGCGGGCGCCGAGATCGAGGTCAACCCGCTCGGGGCCGGCGCGGTCGGCGGCACCTCGGTTCCGATCGACCCCGCGCGCACCGCCGAACTGCTCGGCTTCACCGGCGTCGCGGTGAACTCGGTGGACGCCGTCGCCTCGCGCGACTTCGCGCTGCGCCTGCTTGCCGGGATCTCGACCCTCGGGGTCACCGTCACGCGGGTCGCGCGCGATCTGAGCGTATGGACGAGCGAGGAGTCCGGCCTGCTGCACCTGGCCGACGATCTCGTGGGTTCGAGCTCGATGATGCCGCAGAAGCGCAACCCCTTCCTGCTCGAATACATCCAGGGAAAGGCATCGGCGAGCCTTGGCTACTACGTCGGCGCCGCGTCCGCGATGGCCTCCGCGGGGTACACGAACGCGATCGCCGTCGGGACCGAGGCGATGCGGCAACTGTGGCCGGGCCTTCGCGAAGGCGCCGCCGCGGCCACCCTGCTGCGGCTGGTCGTCGATGGCGCCACGCCGGACGAGCAGCGGATGAACCGGCGGGCCGCCGACGGCTTCACGGCGGCCACCTACCTGGCGGAGCGGCTGGTGGCCGCCGGAGTCCCGTTCCGCACCGCGCACCACGAGGTCGGCCGCCGCGTGCTCGCCGCCCTCGACGCCGGGGCGCCGCTCGATGCCGACGGCGCGTCCGGCACGGACCTGGACCCCGCGGCCGTGGCTGCGGCCAGCGCCTATGGCGGCGGTCCCGGAGGCGGCACCGTCGTGCGCGCGGTCGACCTGCTCCGTGAGCGGATGAGCGGCCCGCGCGGCCTGCTGGCCGCCCGGCGCGGCCGCTGGGCCGAGGCCGCCGCGATGCTCGACGAAGCCGCGCGGACCATCGTGGGGGACGGGAAGTAGGTTCCGTTGTGCACAAGCAGAAGAACGTCGGGCAGATTGAGGGCGCGTATAAGGACCCTGCGCAGGACACGAAGCCGCCGGAGCCGAGACCGTTGCGGCACCGGGACTTCCGGTTGCTGGCGGCCGGCCAGCTCGCTTCGAGCCTGGGTGACGCCTTCTACGCGGTGGCCCTGCCCTGGTACGTATTGGCCGGGCACGGCGGCTCGCTCATGCTCAGCACAGTGCTGTTCGCCTACGGGGTGCCGCGTACCGCGCTGCTGCTCGTCGGCGGGCAGGCGAGCGACCGGTGGCGGCCCTGGACGGTCATGCTGGGTGCGGACGCGGTACGGGCCGTCGCGGTCGCCGGTCTGGCCGTGACGGCCGCGCTCGGTCCCGTCCATCTGTGGATTCTGGTGCCGATCGCCGCGGTCATCGGCGCGGGCGAGGGGATGTTCCTGCCCGGCTCGTTCGCGATCGTCCCCGCGTTGCTGCCGGACGCCGGCCTGCAGGCCGGCAACGCCCTGCTGTCCAGTGGCACGCAGGCAGCCGCGCTGGTCGGCCCGGCGCTCGGCGGCCTGCTCGTGGCAGCTGTCGGCGCCTCGTCGGCGTTCGCACTCGACGCGTTCACCTTCGCCGTCTCGGCGCTGACCTTGCTCGGTGTCCGCGGCGCGCGGCGCGGTACGGCCGGCGTTCCAGCCGCCGCTCCGGCCGGGGCCCAGCCGGCTCCCGCCCTCGCCGAATCGGCTCCCCCCGCAACGCCGCCGAAGCTCGCCATCTTGCTGAGGACCTCGCCGGTCCTGCTTGTCGTGCTGCTGATCACGGTCGCGGCGAACCTCGGCTCCGGCGGCTTGAGCCAGGTGGCGCTCGCCGCGTTGGCCCGTGGCCCCCTGCATACTGACGCCGCGGGCTACGGCGTGCTCATCGCCGCCATCGCGGCGGGCTCGCTGCTCGGCACAGTTGTGGCCGGCCGTACCCGCCGGGTCCGACGGCCGGCGATGCTCGGTTCGGGCGCGTTCCTCCTCGCCTCGGTGTGCCTCGCCGCGGCGCCCTGGTCCGGCGGCGTCGGCTCGGACGCGGCCGCCCTCGCCGGCTTCGGCC
This sequence comes from Catenulispora pinisilvae, assembly GCF_015356865.1. Lineage (GTDB taxonomy): Bacteria > Actinomycetota > Actinomycetes > Streptomycetales > Catenulisporaceae > Catenulispora > Catenulispora pinisilvae. The sequence continues at coordinate 17,141 of NZ_JAAFZA010000074.1, read as the reverse complement.
TCGGCAACGGTTTCGGCAACATCGTGATGATCACCTTGTTCCAGCGCTGGGCGCCGCCGGAGCTGCTCGGCCGGCTCACCGGGCTGCTGATGCTGGCGAGCTTCGGGGTCTTCCCGCTGTCAGCACTGTTCGCCGGCGGTGTGGTCGGCGCCTTCGGGCCGGCAGCCTATTTCCCACTCGCGGCAGGCATGCTCGCTGTGGCCATCGGCATCGGGATGGCGCTTCGGCAGTGGCGTGAGTTCGGTGCCGAGGGACCGCCGGCCGCGACAGACCGCGCCTCGCTCGAGGTTGCTTCAACCGCGGCCGCACCAGTGTGACCGCCTAGTCATGACCTTCCGATCGCAGAAGGGCGATATCGTGCCTCGCGTCGAAACCCCGTCGGTCGCCGTGGGATTCGGCGGCAGTCGGCTGCGGGTGCGGGTGCTGGTGCTGGTGCTGGAGATCCTACGGAGCAGACTCGTCGAGCAGGCGATGCTGTTGCCGGGCTGCCGCGACCCGGCCGCGGCGCGTCGGCTCAGGGTCGCGACGCGGGAACCACAAGTAGCCGGTCATAATCCATCCAGCCGCCGGGTGACCTCCTTCACCAGTGCGGCGACCGGGCTGGGGCCGGCTCCGCCGCTCATCCGCGAGGCGGTGTGGAGCAGTTCCCGGGCCTGCTCGGGCTCGGCGGCGGCCTCGTGCACGCAGGCCCTGGCCACGAGAGTCTGCGCGATCAGCAGGTTCGCCCCGACCTCGCGGGCAAGAGGGACCGCCGTCTCGGCATGCGTTGCCGCCATCTCCGGTCTGCCCAATGCCATGTCCGCCTCTACCAGCGCTAGCAGGGAACGGCAACGCACTACGTGATCGCCGGTGACCTCGGCCAGCGCCAGCGCATCGAGCAGGGCGCGCATCGCCGCCTCGCCGTTGCCGCGGCGCAGATCCACGCTCGCCAGTCCGATCATCCCGTAGCACTCGCCGACCTGGTCTCCGGTCGTGCGTGTCGCCGCGAGCACATTCGTGTACGCTCGCGCGGCGCGATCGAGTTCCCCGGCCCTGATACGCAGTTCGCCGATCTGCTTCTGCACCTGTGCGCCGACGCGTTGGTTGCCGGTGCGCTCGCAAATCTCCTCGGCGCGCTCCAGAACGTGGGCGGCCGCGCCGTCGTCGCCGCGGTCCAGGTGCACCTGCGCCAGGCTGTACCGGACATGCGCCTCGGCGATCTGATCGCCGACGACCTCGAAGACCGCGAGCGCCTCCTCCCAGCGTTCCACCGCCTCGGCCAGCTTGCCGCCGCGCCGGTCGAGTACGGCCATGTTGCGCAGAACCAGAGCCGCCCCGTGGTCCTCTCCCAGCTTCCGGTACAGCGCTAGAGCTTGCTGGAAGTGCCGCATCGCATGGCTGTTCTGCTGCTCGAACATGAACAGCGAGCCGAGCGAGTAGCGGATCGCCGCCTCGCCCTGCTGGTCCCGCGCGCGGCATACCGCCCGGAGTGCGGCCTCGTGCGTCTCGCGCCAGTCCGCGAAGTACGAGCGCGTCTCGTAGAGCGCCACGCAGCTGATCGCGAGTTCCCAGGCGTGCTCGGCCAACCCGGCGGCCGCGGCTTGCCGCACCGTCGCGGACAGGCAGTGACGCTCCTGCTCATACCAGGCCAGTGGATCGTGCAGCAGGCGGTCGACCAGTGGGTGGGGCAGCGCCCAGCGCGCGGCGCCACTGGTCGGCAGTAGATGATCGCCCGAGTATTCGCGGATATGTGCCTCGCGGGCCAGGAAGACCAGTGCCCCGGTCAGCCGCTCCAGCGCCGCATGCCGGTCTTGGGGGCCCTCCTCCATCACGAGCCGCTCGCGGGCGAACGGGCGCACGATGTCGTGGAAGCGGTACCTGACCGGTGCCGCGTCGGAGGTCCGCTCGGTGTCGATGAGATAGGCCTCGGCCAGCTCTTCCAGGAGCTCCTGCGCGTAATGCACGTCCGCTCGCAGCAGCGGGGCGGCGACCCAGGAGGCGAAACTGGGGCTGTCGGAGATGGCCAGGAGCCGGAAGAGGCGACGCGCGCCGGGAGAGAGCGTGTCGTAGGTGAGAGCGATACTCGCGCGCAGGCCCAGTCCACCGTGGTTGAGCTCTTCGAGCCGGCGTGAGCTGTCCCGGAGCCGCTCGACCTGGTCGGCGACGGCCCAGTGCGGGCGGTCGGCCAGCCGGGCGGCGGCGATCCGAAGCGCGAGCGGCAGGTTCCCGCACAGGTCGCACAGCCGGTGGACCGCCTCCGGTTCGGCGTCGATCCGCTGCGGACCCAGGATGCGCGTGAGCAGTTCGACCGCCGTGTCCCTGCTCATCGCCGGCACTTCGTGCCGACTGGTCGCGGGAATCCCGGCGAGCCGGCGACGGCTGGTGACCAGGACGGAGCAGTTCGGATTGCCGGGCAGCAGTTGCATGACCTGCTGTTCGGAGACGGCGTCGTCGAGCACGATCAGCACTCGGCGGTCGCCGAGCAGGTTCCGGTACAGCTCGGCGCGCTGCTCCAGGTCCTCTGGAATCGAGGAGCTGTCGACCCCGAGTAGGCGCAGGAAGCGCTCGAACACGTTGGCCGGGTTGACCGGGCCGTTGCCGGAGCGCAGCCGGGCGAACAGTTGTCCGTCCGGGTAGGAGGGGGCCAGCCGGTGCGCGGCCTGCACCGCCAGCGCCGTCTTGCCGACACCGCCGCGCCCGTACACGATGCGCACCGAATCGGTCGGCGGTGCGCCGGTCCCGACCAGCGCCTCCAGCAGGGTGTGACGACCGGTGAAGTCGGGCATCGCGGCGGGCAGCATCCGTGGCACGGCTGGGCCCGGCTGCTCCGGGCGGGCGGCCGCCGGCTGTGTCTGGGCCACGCGCCGGTGGGCAATGGAGGGCTCGAACGGCGCCGCCGGGGCCCGATGCGCGTCAGAGCGCTGCACATGGTCGTTGTTCAGGATGGCAAGGTGGAGTCGCTGCAACTCGGGGCCCGGCTCGATACCGAGCTGATCGATCAGGGTGGCGCGCGTGCTGCGGTAGACCTCCAGTGCTTCGGCCCGGCGGCCCGCGGCGTGCAGGGCGGTGATCAGCAGGGCCTGGAGGTGTTCGCGCAGCGGGTACTCGCGGGTGAGGCTGATCAGTTCGCCGATCGTCTGCTGCCGCGGCTCGGCACGTAGTTCGGCCTCGACGCGCTCCTCGACGCTCGCTATGCGCAGCTCCTCGAGGTTCACCACCGCGCGTTGGATCAGGGGACTGTCGATCCCGGACAGCGCGCTGCCTCGCCACATCGCCAGTGCCCTGTCGTACTCCTCGACGGCCCGCGCGTCCTCGCCGGCGGCGGCCAGCCGCCGCGCCTGGGCGACGGAGGTCTCGAAGTCGCGCGAATCGAGCGTGTCCTCGCCCAGTCGCAGGACGTACCCCGGATGCTGGGTGCTGATAAGGTTCCGCCCGCTGGCGGCGGATACGGAGTGCCGGATGGACGAGACGGCGATCTGCACCTGATTGCGGGCAGTGCGCGGTGGGTCTTCGTCCCAGAGGGCCTCGAACAGCCGGTTGACCGGGACGATGCTGTCCTGCTCAAGCAACAACGCAGACAGCAGGGTCGCCTGCCGTGGGCCGCCAATATTCACCGGTCGCCCCTCGTGGAGAACTTCGAGGGGGCCGAGTACGCGGAACTCGACCATCATCAGGCCGATCGAGGTCTGCGACAGCGGACACATGTGCGTCGAACGGCAAGTGCTGCCGAATCGCGGCTTCGTGTCGACGTGGCGGGGCCCTGCGGCTTGACAGGCGCTGCCGGGGTGATCGGCCCGATCTGCTCCGGAGCGGACGCTTTCGAAGTCATGTCGGTCAGCTTGGCGACGGTGATTCCCAATCCGACCCCGTTCCGTTCCCGCGTTCTGGTATCGGGCGGAACGCAGGGGAACGACACCGGCCTCCACGAGTCAGCCCCTGGCCGAGGCCGGGGGCGGACAACATGTCCAAGAACTCGCCGTGATTGTCAGCCCTCGTCGATGAGCCGCGCGAGGTCGGCCACGGTGGGGTGGTCGAAGAAGAGGCTGAGCGGGACTTCGACGCCCAAGGCGCTGCGTATACGCGAAATCATTCTGCTGGCCTGTAGTGACTGACCGCCCAGGTCGAAGAAGTCATCTTCACGGCCGATGTCCGACACGGCCATCACCTCGCGCCAGATGGCGATGAGGGTCTGCTCGGTCTGGGTGGCCGGGCTTGAGTTCGTGTCCCCGAGATCGGTTGCGCGTGCCGCGTGGTCGTCGGCGCTCGCGCGGCCGTCGGAGGCGGACAGGGCGGCCAGAGCCCGGCGGTCCACCTTGCCGTTCACGCTGAGCGGAAGGGCTTCGACGATGACGAGACGGTCTGGGATGAGGTGGCTCGGGAGCCGTTGGCGGAGGCGTTCGCGAATTCCCGCGATCTGCGCACGTGGATCGGCCCGCGGACTGTCGAGGCGGCCGCCCGCCCCGTCGAGCACCACGTAGGCCGCCAGTACGGCGTCGTCCGTCGACTGTGCGATGAGGGCGAGTGCCGCCTGGCGCACCACGGGATCGGCGCGCAGAGCCTCCTCGATCTCGCCGGGTTCCACCCGATAGCCGCGCTTCTTGATCTGTCCGTCGAGGCGGCCGAGGAAGTCGATCGACCCGTCCGGCCGGTACATCGCGAGGTCCTGTGTGGCATAGAGCCGGCCGCCGGGAGGCCGCGGAGCCGGGATGGTTCGTTCGGCTGTCAGTTTCTTGTCATTGAGGTAGCCGCGGAAGATCCCCGGACCACCTGCATAGAGCATCCCAGGAGTTCCGACGGCCGCGGGGCGGAGGTCCTTGTCGAGGATTTCGACCCGGGTGCCGCGGATCGGCTTGCCGATCGGGATCCGCTCGTGCCGAGTGTCCTCCAGGGTGATGTGATGGCAGGCCGTGAACGTCGTCATCTCCGTCGGCCCGTACCCGTTGACCAGGCGGCAGCGCGGATGGGCCTGGATGAAGCGCCGGGCCTGCCGTGGCGAGACCACGTCTCCGCCGGTGATCAGCTGGGTGAATCCGCCGAGGTCTTCGAGGCATTCGTCGACTATGAGGTTGAACAGCCCCGAGGTCAGGAAGGCGCAATTGATGCCGTGCCGGACGAAGTATCGGCCCAGTTCGAGCGCGGAAGACGGCCCGGGCGGGCCGATCACCAGCCGACCGCCGTTGGCCAGGGCGCCCCAGATCTCGAAGGTGGCCGCGTCGAAGGACACCGACGAGATGTTCGCCATGACGACATCCGCGTCGAGCCGTACGTAGTCGGGTTCGTTCACAAGGCGGGCAACCCCGGCGTGCCGGATCGCCGCGGCCTTGGGCGTGCCGGTGGAGCCCGAGGTGAACATGATGTAGGCCAGCGAGTCACCATGGCTGCCCGCCACTGCGGGATGTGGCTCCCGCGCCGACGCTCGGTCCGGGGCTGCCGCGCCTACTGCCCGCGTCGCGGAGTCCTGGTCGCGGCAGTCGACGATCTCGACTTCCGCACCGGTGTTCGGCACGCGAGCGGCGAACTCTGAGTTTGTGACGACGGTTCTGACTCCCGCCGCGTCGAGCATCAGACGAAGGCGTGAGTCGGGATAGCTCGGGTCCAGCGGAACGTAGCAGCCGCCTGCCTTCAGCACGGCAAGCGCTGACAGGACGAAGTCCTCCGAGCGCTCCAGAAGCACTCCGACCGCTGTGTCCCGCTCGGCCCCACTGCGGACCAGTCGCGTGGCGAGTCGCTCGGCGCGCGCGTCGAGTTCGCCGTAGCTCAAGTCGCCCCGCGGGCCGGTCAGCGCGACCCGATCGGGGAACGCGGTCGCGTGGTCCGCGAACATTTCGTGCACGCACCGCTCGACCGGGGACGAGGTGCGGTTGCCAGAGGAGCTCCGGGCTCTCACCGAGATCCCTCCTTTCAGGGGGCGGTTCGGACGATCGGCGCAGTCGTGGTGATCACGTCGTCGAGGAGGAAATCCAGTCCGGGATCGGCCCCGAGCCAGGCCCGGGTCAGACCGGCGTGGTCGGGCTCGCCGACGGGGCTTTCGGCGGGATCGTCGTCTCCGGGCCATGGGCAGCCCGCCCCCCATGCGGCGGTGGACAAGCGCGTGAGCTGATATCCGAGGTCTGCCAGCCGCCTGCGGGATGCCGCGCATGAGATGTCGGCAAGGGCCAGGCCCCACTCGACGTCTCGCCGCGCAAGCTCCGCCGCGTGGCCGAGTACCACCGACATCCCGAGCAACTCGCCACCGATCCGGCCGATCAGGGCGACCAGCCGCTGTTGGGCGAACACCTCCTCCGGCGACCGGCCGTGGGTGGCTTCCGCGCAGATCCGGGCCAGCACGCGAGCGCGGCGCTCGACGTAACGCAGGTGCGCTCGGCAGGCATCGTCCAGCTCGGGTGCCTCGCTGTACTCTGGCTCGTCCGTCGTGTCGGGGTCGAGCGCCCGTGCACCGAAATGACAGGCGATCAGTGCTCCCTGCGCCGACCACCGGTCGATCATGAAATCGACGCCGCCGGCGATCCGCAGAGCTCTGGCGTCGCGGAAGAACCGCTCTACCGGCGATGGCTCCGCTCCGCGTCCTGCCTTGCTCGCGGCGGTCTCATAGCCCTCGCCGCCCAGGAGCGAGACGGTTCGGTCCACCGCCCGCCAGCATCCGACGGACGCCAGATTCTTCGCGGCGGTCAGGTCCGGCTCGTCCTCGGCGTCGCGCCACGCCTGAAGCGCCCAGGCGCTGATGCTGTCGATCGCGAAGACGTCGGCGGCGGTCTCGGCCACCAGTCGCCGGATCTCGTCGTATTCACCGAGCCCCCGGCCGTCGATCGCCCGGCGGTTCACGAAGCTGCGAGACCAGTGAAGGCACATCTTCGCGGTGGCGAGCGAACACGAACCGATCACGAGCAGTCGGCCCAGCGAGGCGAGCTGTCCGAGATCGCGGGGGATGAACGACGAGGCACCTTCCCCGGCTTGAGCGTCATCGCGGTGGCGCACGGCGCGGTCGGGCCGCATGCGCCAGCCGTCCTCATCGGTGTCCATGAGATGGAAGTCGGGCACCCGGACCTGGTCGAGCAGCACTCTCCCGATCGGCGAACCGTGCAGGCCCATGAATTCCTGCCGCTGTACGGTGAATCCCGGCGTGTCGGCCTCGACGAAGAACAGTCGTACGACTTCCGACCCGTCGGGCTCAGCCAGTGTCGCCGAGACGTCCATAACGCCTGCGGCCACACCATTTCCAATGAAGACCTTCTCGCCGGTGATCTCGTAGGCGGCACCGTCGTCCACGAGTACTGCCCGAGTCTCGCGACGCTGGTTCGCGGTCCCGATCGCCTCCGCATCGGCGCCCGCGGAGACGGTGCCCTCGGCTACGTGCCGCCCGATCATGGAGCGCAGCGGACCGTCTGGCAGTAGCGGCAGGTAGGTGCCGGAGCCGAAAGCGTTCGTGAGACCTACGTAGTAGGCCAACGCGAGGCTCCAGCTCGCCGCCGTCTCGATCATGCGGAACGCGGTCAACGGCTCAAGGCCGAGTCCGCCTGCCGCACAGTCCACCGTCACCGCCAGTAGTCCGTATGCGCGCAGCCCGTCGGTGAAAGCCGCGGGAAGCGTCCCCTCGCGTTCGAGTGCTTCCGGATCGATGTGCTCCATGACCAGCGCAGCGGTCTGGTTCACCACCGTGTCGCCCCGTTCGCGTTCGCCGTCTGTCTGCCGCGGGAACGCGCTCAGCCTCGCCCAGGGCACCTCACCTTTGAAGACGGCGTGCAACGCACTGACGGAGGACCTCGGCGAGCGAGGCGAAGAACTCATGGGGTTGCTCCCTGAAGTAGAAGTGGTCTCCCTCGAACATCCGAAGCTCGAAAGGACCGGCGGTGTATTCGTTCCAGGCCGCGAGCGAAGCGGGCGGGTCGCTGTCTTTTGAGCCGCCGAGGACCGTGACGGGGAGATTCAGCGGCAGCGGCGGCCGCGCCCGGAAGCGACTGACCACCTCCAGGTCAGCCCGCAGCGCGCCGAACAGCAGGGCCCTGACCGCGGGGTCGGGGTCGATGTGCAATGGGCCGTAGTCCCGCGCAATGGCGGCGGCGAGCTCGTCGTCGTCGAGGTCTGCCGCCGATACCGGCCGGGTGAGGAGGTGCGGGGCCGGCGAGGCCGAGAGCACAAGGGCTTCGGGCAGTGGCAAGCCGCGTCTGACCAGTTCCACGGCCGTCTCGTAGGCGAGCAGCGCGCCGAGGCTGTGCCCGAACAGCACAAAAGGCTCCCCGAATTCGACCCCTTCGACGACAGCGCCGACCACGTCCGGCAACTCGGTCAAGGACGGTTCGGCCAGGCGGCTTCCGCGGCCGGGCAGTTGCACACCCCACACCTCGGCCTCGGGCAGGCGCTGGGACCACCGCATGTACTCGCCCGGCATGCCCCCGCTGTGTGGGAAGCAGTACATCCTGACCGCGGCGAACGGATTGCGCGTGGCGCACAGCACCCAGCGGGCGCCGGCCGCGCCGGAGAAGGCCGTCACGCTCCTGCCTCCCGCGCCACTTGCGCAAGCCGGGCGACGGTGGGAGCCGCGAAGACCTCGCGCACGCTGATCTGGACCCCGATGTCACGTGCCGCCGCGCACAACCTGTTCGCGGTCAGTGAGTCGCCGCCGAGCTCGAAAAAGTGGTCGTGCCGACCGGCCCGGTCGATGCCGGTCAGCCGTGCGAACAAGCCCGCGAGCGCCTCCTCGGTCTCGCCGATGGGCGCCTCGTAGGTTCCGTTGTCCTCCCGGTGCGCGACTACGAGTGAGGCCGTTCCTCCCAGGCCGGCGGCCATCGCTCCCGCCGCCGAGGGCTGTGACACCATGCTCGATCCAGCGGACTGCGGCTCGTCCGGCAGCCGGAACACCTGCCGCTGGAAGGGATATGTCGGCAGCGGGATACGGAGCCGCTGCTCGCCGCTGTGCACGGCCGTCCAATCGACGCTGACCCCGTGCTGCCACAGCCTGCCCAGGCCCGCCAACATCGCCGCTGACGCGCTGAGCTCGACGGCGGCGTGCGGCAGCGACTGCACAACGACCTGGTCCGGCCCGCACAAGGGGTTTCGCCGAACCAGCGAGCCGAGCGTGTGGCCCGGGCCGATCTCCAGCAACACGGCATCGTCCTCGGCGGACAGCAGCGTCTCCAGCGCCGCGTCGAAGCGGACGGTGTGGCGCAAATGCCGGGTCCAGTACTGGGGCGAGCAGGCCAGTTCGGCGGTCATCGGCAGGCCGGTGTGGTCCGAGATCCACGGGAGCCGCGGCGCGCGCGGCCCGACCTGCGCGACGGCCTTCTCGAAGCTCCCAAGCCCGGGCTCGACCAGCCGGGAGTGCCCCGCGGTGGTGATACGCAGCAGCCGTACATCGTGGCCCTGCCGTGTGAGCTGGCCGGTGAGCCGCCGCACCGCTTCCCGGGGACCGGAGACGACACACTGTCGTGGCCCGTTGACCGCGGCGATGTCGAGTTCCGGCGGGAGCATGGTCGCGAGCTCGTCCCGGGAAAGCTGCACGGCCGCCATCGCGCCGGCCGGCGTGCGTTCGAACAGCGCGCCGCAGGCCGAGACCAGATGAATCGCCTCAGCGAGGTCGAACACGCCGGCCGCGGTCGCGGCCGCGTACGCGCCGAGGCTGTGGCCGAGCACCGCCTTCGGTCTCACGCCCCAGGATCGCCACAGTTCAGTGAGCGCGTACTGTACGGCGAACACGGCTATTTGCGCCATGTGCGTGCCGTCGAGTCGCTCGGACGCCGCAGCGTGCTCAGCAGAGCCGACGGGAGCAGTCGGGTACAAGGATTCACAAACGTCGACGCCGGTTTCCTCGCGCGCCGGCGGCACGCACTCCTCGAACGCTCGGCGAAACACCGGTTCGTGCTCGTAAAGGTCCCGTCCCATACCGACGTACTGGCCGCCCTGCCCGGGATAGAGGAAGACCACCGGGCGCGTGGTGCCGCCGTGCCGGACGACGGGGAACGCCTCGGGTGTCGCGTCGGTGAGGGCACTGATCGCCTCCCGCCGGTCGCGCGCGACGACGAAGCCGCGGAGGGGGAACTCGGCGCGCCCGGTCTGTAGCGTCCAAGCCACGTCCTCCAACGGCTCCGCGCTGCCGTCCAAAGCCGTGGCGAGGCGTCCGGCGGCCGCGCCGAGCGCGGCGCGGGTGCGTGCGGAAAGGGGAAGCAGCTGGTAGGGCCGGCCGGGATCGGGCGACGCGGCCACCGGGGCCTGTTCGAGCACGACATGGGCGTTGGTACCGCCGATCCCGAGCGAGTTCACCGAGGCCCGCCGGGGCTGTACACCGCGCCGCCAGGCCCGCGCCCGGCTGTCGACGACGAACGGGGTGCGGTCGAGGTCGAGCTCCGGATTGGGCGTGGTGTAGTGCGCGGTGCCGGGGATCAATCCGGTTTCGACGGCGAGTATCGCCTTGATCAGCCCCAGGACTCCGGAGGCCGCGTCGGTGTGCCCGATGTTGCCTTTGACCGAGCCCAGCACGCACGACGCCGGACCGGCCGCGATGCCGAACGCCTTGGCCAGAGCCGCGACCTCGATGGGGTCGCCGACCACGGTGCCGGTGCCGTGCGCCTCGACGTAACCGATCGACGCCGGATCGACGCCCGCGACCGACAGTGCCGCCTGCACCGCCGCGCTCTGGCCGCGCACACTCGGGGTCGTGAAGCCCGCCTTGCCTGATCCGTCGTTGTTGACCGCCGAGCCGCGGATCACCGCGCGTACGCGGTCTCCGTCGGCCACGGCGTCGTCGTAGCGCTTGAGGACGACGACGCCGGCGCCTTCGCTCGAGACGGTCCCATCGGCTGCCGCGTCGAACGGCCGGCACCGGCCGGAAGGCGAGAGCACGCTGTCCTCGCCTTCCGGCGACGGCCGTATCGTCACCCCGCCGGCCAGCGCGAGATCGCATTCGCCGGCGATCAACGCCTGTACGGCGGTATGGACCGCGACGAGCGAGGTGGAGCATGCGGTCTGCACGGTCACCGCGGGCCCGGTCAGCCCGAGCTTGTAGGAAACCCGGCTGGTGAGGAAAGCCGCGCCGGTCGACAAGCGCAGTTGCCAGCGGGTGACGCCGGGCAGGCGTGCCGCGTTCCTCTCCAGAGCCAGCAAGTGGTCGCTGTCGCCACTGCCACCGAACACGCCGATCGGGCCGGGCTGGTGCGCCGGGTCGTAACCGGCATTCTCCAGTGCCTCCCACGAGCATTCCAGGAAGACCCGGTGCTGAGGGTCGAGCATCACCGCTTCGAGCGGGGAATAACCGAAGAAGGACGCGTCGAACGCGTCCGCTCCTTCGAGCAGACCACGCGCACTGCCGGGGCCCTCGTGCGGCGCACGGGTGATCGAGTCGGCCCCGGAGGTCACCAACTTCCAGAAGCTCTCCACGTCCGGCGCACCGGGCGTCCGCAGAGCCATGCCGATGACGGCGACGAAGCCGCCGGTGTCGGCTGCCTCGCCCTGATGCGAAACACTCTCAGACTCTGCAAACGTCGTCATGACGCCGATCCTTCAGGTCGGACTGCGGGCGGGGGCTTGGGCAACGGTGCGTCGCGCGTGAGGGACGGTAGGCCGGAGAAGGCCAGCGGCAGGATCGACACGGCGCACACGGCCGCCGCGACCCACATCACCGCGCGCAGTCCGAGCGGAGCGACCAGCAGAGCGCCGAGTGTCGCACCGATCGGCACCGCGCCCCAGGAGATGAAGCGCAGCGTCGCGTTCATCCGGCCGAGCAGATGGGCCGCGGTGACCGTCTGGCAGAGCGTGGTCTGCACGACGTTGAACATCACCACGCCGATGTAGACCACGAAGAGACCGATCGCGAACACCGCGCCGCTGCCGGAGATCGGGATGATGACCGCGCCGACGGTGAACAGCGCCACGCCGACCAGCAACGCCGGGCCGGTGCCCAGCCGCTGCTCGACCTTGGTACCGGCCATCGCGCCGACGAGGCCACCGAGGCTGCCGACGGCGAGTGCCAGGCCGACCGCGGCAGAGCCCAGGCGCAGCGTCTGCACGCCGAACGGCACCTGGAGCGCGAGCACGATCGCGAAGGCAAGGTCCGCGGCGCCTGCGCACAGCGCCAGCGGACGCACCAGCGGATGCCGGAACACGAAGTGCACGCCTTCGGCGATGTCCCTGCGGAGGCTGAGTTTTTCGACACGCTTCGCCGGCGTGCCCTGGACCCGGATACGGGACAGGAAGAGCGCGGAGATGACGTACGTCCCGACGTTCACACTGATCGCGACGGTCGCGGTGGAGACTTGGGCCAGCAAGCCACCGAGGCCCGGGCCGGAGAACTGCGCGAAAGCCCGTGAGCCCTCGATCTTCCCGTTGCCGTCGGCGAGGTGCTCCCGCTCGATCAGAGCCGGCAGATACGACATCTGCGCCACGTCGAAGAACAGCGTGCCGAGGCCGATGACGAACGCGACGACGAAAAGCTGCGGGAGCCTGAGCACGCCGGCCGAGTGTGCGATCGGTATGGACAGCACGGCCAGCGCCCGCACCAGATCGCACGCGAGGAGTGTCCGACGGCGCGGCAGCCGATCAACCCATGCGCCGACGGGCAGGCCCAGCAGCAGGGAAGGCAGGAACTCGGCCGCCGAGAGCAGGCTCACATCCTCGACCGAGGCGTGCAGCACGATCAGGGCGATCAGCGGAAAGGCGAGCACAGTGACCTGAGTGCCGATCAGGCTCACGGTCATGGCCGCCCAGAGCGAGCGGAAGTCCCGGTGCCGCCACAGGTTGCTCGCTGCCATATCAATGCTCTGCATGTCTGTCATCGAACATGGGGGCCTTCTCCAGATGGCGTCGTCTTCGTGTGTTCCGTCCGGTCGTTCGAGGGTCTGGGCGTTGGGACGGCGCGGCTGCGACGCCTGCGGCTCAAGCGCACCAGGCCGGCCTCGCGCGCGGCGATTTCGGACGCGGCACGGGGCGTTGCCGCGACGCGGCCGAAGGCGTCGCCGTCCTCGTCGCCATCGCCGTCGAGATGCGTGGCCAGTGCCGCCACCGTCGGGTACTCGTACAGCGCGACGAGCGGCAGCCTCCGGCTCAGAGATTCGGCGATCCGTTGATGCACAGCGGCCAGCCCCAGGGACGTGGCGCCAAGATCGAAAAAGTTCTCGTGGATGCCGACCTGCCGGCGCGCGAGCACCGAACTCCAGATCTCGACGAGAGAGCGTTGCGTCGGCGTGCTCGGCGGCGTGCCCGCGGTCGGTGGCTCGACTGCGGGCGGGTCCGGCAGTGCGCGACGGTCGGCTTTCCCGCTCGCCGCGCGAGGGAGTTCCGTGACGGGGACAAAACCCGAGGGCACGAGATAGGCGGGAAGCCGGGCCGCGAGGTGCGCACGCAGATCGGGCGGTACCGCACTTCCAGTCCTCGGCACCACGTACCCGATGAGCCGCGGTGCGCCGCCCGGCCCCGGCTTGGCCGCCACAACAGCCTGCGCGACGCCGGGATGCAGGCAGATCGCCGCCTCGACCGCGCCGGGCTCGATCCGATAGCCGCGGATCTTGATCTGGTCGTCGCCGCGGCCGAGCACTTCGATCGTGCCGTCTCGGCCGCGCCGCGCGATGTCCCCGGTGCGGTGCATTCGGGCGCCGGGAACTTCGGCGTAGGGGTCGGGCAGGAACCGCGCCGCCGTCAAATCCGGTCGGCCCAGATATCCCCGGGCGAGCCCGGCGCCCCCGATGAACAACTCGCCGATCACCGCGGGGGGAGTCTGGCCGAGGTGGGTGTCGAGAACGTACGCGCGGACTCCCGGCAGTGGCGTGCCCACCGGAACGAAACCTTGCGCGAAGGCAGTACCGGCGTCATACGTCAAGGCCGTGATGGCGGTCTCGGTCAGGCCGTAAGCGTTGATCGCCCGCACCCCGGTGCGAGCGGACCAGCTGGCCAGCGCTCCCGGGTCGACGCTCTCGCTGCCGACCACGAGCAGCCGCAGGGAGTCGGGTACCTCGGCGCCCGTCTCGATGGCGCGTACCCACTGCTGCCAGTAACTCGCCGGAAGGTTCACCACGGTGACCGCTGCCGCCTTCAGGACCGCACCCAGCTCCTCCGGGGCGGGCACCGGTTCGGGCGCGAGCACCACGCAGCCGCCCGCGGCCCAGGTCGGATACAGCTCCTCGGCCGCGACATCGAAACCGATGGTGGCGAATTGCAGGACCCGGTCGTTCGGGCCGAGCTCGAACCGGCCGCGCGCCGCTTCGGCATGGTTGGCGAGCGCGCTGTGCGGCACACCCACGCCTTTCGGCTCCCCGGTGGACCCCGAGGTGGGGATGACGTACGCGAGATCCTCCGCCGCCGGGCGGGCAGACATCGCACGAGACGGGCTCGGGCCCGGGCGGGTTGTTCCCCGGCGCTCCCGGTGCCCGCGGTCAACTATCAGAACACTCATATCGCTGGCTTCTGAGAGCTGAGCGGCCGTTCGTGCGTCCGCGAGACCTACGCGCGCTCCCGCCATCTCGATAACGCGAGAGTGCTGCCGCGGCGGATGGGTCGGGTCGAGCGGCAGATATGCCGCGCCCGACTTGAGGACGCCGAGTAGGGCGGCGACCAGATCCAGGCCTCGGGGCAGCAGGATCGCGACGGTGTCGCCGGGCACCACCCCGGCCGCCACGAGCTGCGCCGCGACCAGGCCCGCGGCCTCCTCGAGCTCCGCATAACAGACGCTGCGTCCTGGCACGGACAGGGCCGGGGCTGTCGGACGGGCCTGCGCGTGCCGGGCCACCCACTCGTGGACGAAGACCGGCTTCTCCGTCTTCCCCGCTGATTCCCCTCCTCTGCCGTTCCACCGCTCGACGGCGTCGCGCCTCTCGTCCTCGGTGAGCAGCGGGAGGCGGTGCAAGGGCGTGTCGGCGTCCGCGAGACCGGCGGTGAGCAGAGCCTCGAAGCGTTGCGCGAGGCGCGCCACGGTCTCGGCGTCGTACAACGCGGTCGCGTATGTGATGTGCAGATCGAAGTCGTCCGAGCCGGGTGCGCGCACGATCATGACGTCGAGGTCGAACTTGGCGGCGTCCGGGAGCAGTGTCAGCAGTCGAGCTTGGAGACCTTCCAGCCGCGGTTCGGCCAGCGGCCGCGGCTCGAAGGTCAACATCGTCTGCACCAGCGGGGTCGTCGCCGGGTCATGGTCGATCCCCAGCGCGTCGACCAGCGACTCGAAAGGCGTGTCCGCGTGCCCGGCGGCGTTCAGGGTCTCCGAACGCACCTGTTGAAGCAGCTCCCGAAACGACCCCGATTGATCGATGGTGATCCGTAGCGGCACAGTGTTGACGAAGAAGCCGATCAGCGGCTCGTACTCCACGGCTGAGCGCTGGGATACCGGCGTGCCCAGCAACAACTCACCCGTGTCGGTCAGCTTGCCGAGCAGCGCCGCGTACGCCGTGGCCATGACCATGAACGGCGTGGCCCTGCTCCCGCGCGCGAGCTCGCCCGCCGCGCGCACAAGCTGAGCCGGAAGGCGGCTCGTATGGGTCGCTCCGGCCCAGGAGCGCCGGGCAGGTGCCGGCCTGGTGGGCAGAGTGAGTTTCGTCGGCGCATCGGCAAGGTGCTCGCGCCACCACGCCACGCCGCGATCGAGTCCGAGTTCGACACGGCTGCTCTGTCCGGCCGCGAAATCCGCGAACTGCGCTGGCAACGCCGGGAGCTCGCCGCCCGCGTACAACACGGCGAGTTCGTCGAACAGCAGCTGGATCGACGGCCCGTCGCAGATGATGTGGTGCAGGAAGACTCCGAGAATGTGCTCCTGGTCGTCCAGCTTCACGACGCAGGCGCGAAACAGGGGTCCCACAGCCAGATCGAAGGACTCCTCGGCGCACGCACGCAACACACGCATCGCCGCCGGCATACGGTCCCCTGGTGGCAGCGCGCGTAGATCGTGATGGAGCATCGGCACGTCGGCAACCGTCTGCACAACAGGCTGCGGGATACCTTCGGGGGCCGGAAAAACGGTTCGCAGCACCGCGTGGCGTGCGGCGATATCCGTGAGCGCGCTACGCAGGCGCGCCAGATCCAGCGGGCCGATCAGGTGCACAGCGAACGGCACGTTGTACAGCGAAGAGCCCGGATGTACTCGATCGAGAAGCCACACTGCCCGTTGTGCGGAAGTCGCGACCGGCGCCGCAGCCTGGACAGGTGCTTCATCTTGGGCGACAACCGGCATCTACTCGCTCCTGATTCGCTGCACAGCCTTCAGTGATGGTTAGTCGGGAGGTTGGGACTGGCTTGCTATTTTCGATCACTGTTGTACGAGGTTCGCCGTGTAGACGATGAACGAGCTGGGGGAGATCAGTAGTGACAGGTGCAAGGGCTCTGACGAGCCCATCACGCTGAGCTCTACAGCCGCCGCCGTAAGGCTCGGCATGACGCCCGCGATCACGTAGTAAGCCGCCAGATCGGCTTCGATCTGGTAGAGACGGGACCACGAGGCCGGCTCTACGACGAATCGCAGGAAGCCGTCTGAGTCGGTGCGCCCCTCGTATGACTCATCCGGGCAGTTCTCGATCCGGCGCCGGAGGCGGACCCCCAGATCGGCCGCCGGCGTGCACATCGTGCTATCACAGATGTGCACCGAGATCGCCATTTTGGCATGCGGGTCTGGGTCCTTATGGATGGCGTCCCCCTGTCTGAGGCAAGGATATTGATTCGCTGGCGGCGGAAGGTCGGCCGGGCCGCCTCCCCGGCTACTCCCACACCGTGTTTCCTGGCGACGACGCGTCATCGGCCGGCGCACCCTGCGGGACGGCGGCGAACACCACGAGCGCCGAGTCTTTGGCGAACAGATTCTTGATCATTGTGCGCGTATTCCTGTCTTGTCATTGGACGCGGTTGCCACAACCGGGATTCGTTGGTGTGGACCGTGCCCAAGCCGCTGCGCTGACGATATGCGCAGGTCCTTTTCAAGCGATATCTGTCGGCTTCCGCCGTGCTTAGCGCCGTGAGCGCAGCCACTCTTCGGTGGGAGTAGCGACAGGTGAGGCTGGCCATCACGGACCTGGCGTGCTATTCAGTCCACACCTTGGTCGGCCGCGGTACCCGCCTCGTCACCGCGATCAAGTCTGCGGCCTGGGGTTTCGGCTGGATCCCCGGCTACGTGTACCTGTGGTAACGCCGGAGGAATGAAAGGGGAGGGGTCTCCAGCAACATCAAACGCAACAGAGCACATCAACCTTCGAACAGGGAGAACT